>JAJDNI010000234.1 GCA_022340755.1 Gemmatimonadota bacterium | reverse complement strand
CTGAGCTAAGCGCCCTTCAGGTGCTTCTTCCCGCCATTGCGAGGCTCCCCTCCGACCCGCATCGGCGATCGATTCCAGCGTTCCGCCACGCGTCCAGCGTCGCGCGGGATCACTGCAGGGGGACTACGGCGGGGCCGCTAGAGGATGATGGCGAGGGGCAGCAGGACGATGTAGGCCAGGACGAGCAGCAGTGGAGCCGCGGTGATGGATCCCTGGGCCAGGAGCCAATAGCCCACGGTGAGCGTGAGGAGCCCCGCCACCCCCACGAGGAGGTTCACCCGGGTGAAGCTCAACGCGGCACGCTGGCCGCCGCTCTTGGTCGTCTTCTTCGCCATGACGGCCGAATGCTACCGGGTGGGCGGCTTCGGGTCAACGACACGCGGTAGGAAGGCGGTCCCCATCATTCCTCCTCGTCCCCCTCCACGATGTCCCTGAGCTCCTCCGGGGAGATCTCCAGGAGACCCGCGGCGGCCTCCTCGTCCCCCGAGACGCGCGTGAGGATCTTCTGAACGTGCCGGGACACGGCCGACTTGAGTGTGGCGTCCTCACTCGGCTGCGCCTCGGTGCCCAGCACGAGGTGATCGGGCCCGATGATGGTGCCGCGGGCCAGGATCGCCCCTCGCAGGAGGGCGTTCTCGAGCTCCCGCACGTTGCCCGGCCACGCGTAGGCACGCAGCCGTGCCATCGCCTCCTCGGAGATCCGCCGCACGTCACGATGGGTCTCGCGGCGGATGCGGCCCAGGAGCGCGACGGCGATGAGCTCGATGTCGCCGGGGCGGTCCCGAAGAGGCGGCACCTGGATCTCCACGACCTTCAGGCGGAAGTACAGGTCCTCGCGGAACCTGCCCTCGACCACGAGATCCTCGATGGGCTGGTGCGTCGCGGCGATCACCCGCGCTTCGGTAGTGCGTGGAGCTTCACCTCCCACGGGGTAGAAGCGCCGCTCCTGGAGCACGCGCAAAAGCTTGGTCTGGAACTCCGGGCTGGTATCCCCGATCTCGTCGAGGAAGATCGTCCCCGACCCGGACAGCTCGAAGTAGCCTTTTCGCGCACCCACCGCCCCAGTGAACGCGCCCTTCACGTGCCCGAAGAGCTCCGTCTCGAGAAGGGTGTCCGTGAGGGCGGTGCAGTTCACCGCGATGAACGGGTCCGCGGCGTGCGCGGAGTGGTCGTGGATGGCTCGAGCGATGACCTCCTTCCCCGTCCCCGTCTCCCCACGTACCAGCACGGTGGCGCGATTGCGGGAAAGGACGCCGATGGTCTTGTAGATCTCGATCATCGCGGGGTCCCGTCCCACGAGACCCCGGGTCGGCTCTTGGTCCGCGCTCTCGTCGTGCGGTCCGAGGCCGTACTCGTTGACCAGCGCCCGTTCCCTGAAGCACCGCTCGGCCAGGCCGATCAGCGCCTTGGGATCCACGGGCTTCACGAGGAAGTCGAAGGCGCCGGCCTTCATCGCCGTCACCGCGGTCTCCATGTCCTCGTGGCCGGTCATGACCACGACCTCGAGGGTCGGCAGGGCCTCGCGGAGCCGGGTCAGCAGCTCCAGGCCGCTCATCCCGGTCATGCGCACGTCGGTAACCACCAGGCCCGGATCGAAGGCGCTCACCCGGGCGAGGGCGTTCTCGGCACTGTCGGCCACGTCCACCTCGTAGCCCGCGTGCACCAGGCGGGTCCGGTACACTTCCAGGGCGTCGGTGTCGTCGTCGACGATGAGGATGCGCTCGCTCATTGCTTTTCTCCTGGCCCGTCTACCCCCGGGGGTACCTGCTCGGATCCACCTCCCTCTGGATCCGTCGTCCACCACGCCGGCCGATCAGGAATCTCCCCGGCGCGCAGGCGAGCCAGATGCTCTCGGTTCCGGGCCCGACGAACGCGCACCATCCCCAGCAGGGCCACGCCGACGACCAGCCAGAACACGACCGAGTGGGAGAATACGAAGAGCCAACCGTAGCGTTTGCGGACATCGCTCCGCCAGTCCTCTTCGAACTGGCTCGAGGTCACGCCGAAAGTCAGCCTCAGCGCCCCCTCGAAGGAGCGGCCGTCCCGCCACCGCTGGAGGAACAGGGCGAGCCCACGGGTCCCGCTCTCCTGGAGGAGGTACGCGACGGCGCTCGCCGCCAAGAGGTACGCGGCATCGGCGGAGGCTTCGTCTCGCGGCCAGTCGAGGGAGAGGGAGTCGAGGGGCGGCGTCCGCCCCAGTGCCAGGAGAATCCGTAGACGCCACGCCTGCGAGGCGTCCCATCCTCCCGAAGCCCACTGCGCGTAGCCTTCGTCGAACCAGCGTGGCACCAACAACTCGCCGAGGTACTGGTGGAGGCCCAGGTGTGCCCATTCGTGGCGCAGGACCCGCCTGCCCTCGGCGTCCACCAGGCTCCTCCCCTCGTGGGACGGCAGCACCATGAGGTTCCGATCGGGGATCGCCACGGCCGCTCTCCACTCCGGAACCCTGCCCCCCGTCAGCGCGTCGAACGCCGCCGTGGAGTGGGCAACCACCACGCTCACGCCCCGAGGGTCGGCGGGAGGCAGACCCGGCAGGGGAGCCTCGGACTCCAGAAGCTGCTGGACACGCGCCGCCAGCAAGGAGTCTCCCCGCGCGAAGCGGACCTGGGTCCGGGCTCCGGTCAGCAGGGAGTACGGCAGCCCGTTGATGGTGTCGGGAATGCCCGGCAGCTGCAGCGCCGCCGCGGGTCGTGCCCCGACGACAGCCAGCAGCATGAGCACGGGCAGTAGGACCCTTCGCGTCGCCCTCACGCCCCCTGCTGCATCTCTAGGTTCGCGCGCGCGACCCCGTTGCGCGGGTTCAGCTCCAGGGCCCGCCGCCAGAGCAGCAGCGCCACGTCCCGGTCGTTCTCCTGGAACGCGAGGGTCCCCAATCGCAGGTAGACGTCGTCGCCCAGGCGCGGCGCCAGCCTGACCGCCAGCTCGTACTGCGTTCGCGCCCCCTCGGTGTCCCCACGGGCGTAGGCCTGGTCCCCCAGGTTCTTGTGCGCCTGTGCCGGTGGTGGCGTTGCCGCCACGGCTCTCTTGTAGAGCGCCTCGGCCGCCTCCATCTGCCCGTGACGCTCCAGCACCGCCCCCGTGTTCACCAGGATGGGCCCGGACTTCGGGTAGCGCTCGAGGCCCTCGCGGCCCACGGCCACCGCGTAGTCCAGGTCTCCCGCCACCGCCGCGGCGAGCACCAGGTAGGCATAGTAGATGGCCGGAGGCTTCTTCACTTTCGGCGATGCCCGGTAGGCTCGGAGCTCCGCCAGGGCCCGGTCGGCGTCCTTCGCCTTCAGATGCACGATCCCCCTCAAGAGGTGCACGTCCGGGTCGTCGGGCCTGGCTTCTCCCGCGGTCTCCAGGGCCTGGAGGGCTTCGGGATATCGTCCGGTGAGCTCCAGGGCCAGGGCCCGGTTGCGCTGGACCGCAGCGCTCGAACGGGCCGCCTCGGGCATGGTCTCGAGCCAGCGCAGAGCATCATCGAAGCGCCCCGCTCGCAAGGCGATCAGCGCCATCACGAAGTGGGCCCGGGCCTGATCCGGATCGATGGAGAGCGCGCCCTCGAATTCCCGGCTCGCGTCCTCCATCATGCCAGAACGGTAGAATGCGCAGCCCAGGTTCAGATGCGCCTCCAGGCGGGCGTCCCCCCTGGTCTCGGCCACCGTGGTGCGCTCCCCCGCGCGACTCACGAACCCCGCCTGAATCAGCCCATAGAGCGCCTTCCCGGTGCCGAACTCCACCAGGCCGGCCTCGTTCATGATCTCTTCCACCGTGCGTACGCCGTCGATGAGGGGCAGGATCTTCCTCTGCTCCCTCGTCAGCTCCGCCTCGTCGGGCTCCTTGTCCAGCTGGAAGACCACGTCGAAAGACGGGATCTTCTTCTCCATCAGGCTCCACTCGTCGACGCGCCGTGCACCCTCGAGCAAGAGGGAGTCGGGATTTATGTCTACGAGGAAGGTCGCCTCTTTGTCCGGGCGCTGATCTGGATCGAAGTGGAACGAGCCCTGGCTCCACGAGAAGAGATGGTAGACCGCCTCCTCGACCTGGAGCTCGATATACTTGCGGAGGGCGTCCTCTTCGAGGCTCCCCTGCTCCATGAGGATCTCGCCCAGGCGCCTTCCCCTCGCCTTGGCCTGCACCTCCATGGCCCGCGACAGGTCTTGCCGGGTGATGACGTGGTTGCGCACCAGGAGCTCACCGAGTCGGTCCGGACGGTCGAGGACCGACGCGTGGATGACGCGCCCCTTCGCGAAGTAGACGTAGCCGAAGTTCGAGCGGTCCGTGACGGACAGGCACCCGGTCTTCCTGCTCATGCCCAGGAGCTGACAGATGTCCGCCAGGCTGACGTCGTGAAGAGACCCCTCGATGGCCATCAGTCCAACTCCTCCTGGAGCAGGTCGTCGAGACGCGGCCAGACGAGGACCACCTTCTCCCGCGAGGGGAACCACTCCGCACCAGCGGGCTTCGGCGCCTCGGAGACGGTCTCCGGTGAGGGTGCTCCCGACCCCGCAGGTCCGGGACCCTCCTCGGACGTCGATGGCTCACGGCGATCCAGGAAGAGGCCGGCCCCCTCCCCGGTCTCCAACTCCTCCAGAGGTGGAATCACGCCCCCCGTGGGTGCTATCGAGCCGATGTCCCAACCGCCCTCCTCTCGGGCCGGCGCGGGAGAGTCGACGAGGTTCAGATCGCCCGCAGCGGTTCCCGCCTTCACTTCCAATACCAGCCCCCCCTCGAACCGGGAGCGGAGGCGCTCGTCGATCTCCCCGATGCGCGCGGGGGGCCGGTCGGCTACGAGCATGATCCGGGCTCCCCGTCGCTTGAGCGCCTCGAACAAGTGGAAGAACTCGTCCTGGGCCCGTTCTGTCTCGGACAGGGCCTCCAGTCCGTGCACCAGAAGCAGGTCGACGGTCCACCACCGTTCCCGCCACGCTCCCGCCACGCCTTCCCCCAGAGCACGGATGAAGTCCTCCGCGAACTCCCGGGCCGACGTGACCGCCATGCCGGCCTCGGGGTTCCCCGACTGGTAGCTTCGCCCCGCGGCACCCAGTAGCGTATGCCCCCGATCCACCTGCTCGGACCAGACGTACAGCGGGTTGTACTGGGGCTTCTCCACAGCGACGAGCTGTTGAGCCGCCTTGAGGGCGATCTTGGGATAATCCTTCAGCTCGTCCAGCGTCTTGCCGGGGCCGAGCTTCTGGAACGGCCGCTGGCGCTCCCGAACCGAGTTGAGCAGACTCTCCGCCTCGTGCAACCGATCGGGGTCCCGGAGAATGTCGCGTGCCTGCTCGATCCAGGGGTTCCCGATCCGGTCGAGCTCCTGGTCGATCTCGCGCAAGCGGTGGACGTCCGCCTCGAACTCCTCGACGACCCGCCGCCACTCGGCCGGCTCGGCTTCACCCTCGTACGCCCTCAACCGCTGCGCCGAGTACCCCTCCCGCTCCGCGGCGTCCATCGCCTCCCTGAAGGCCTGGCGCCACGGTCGCTCCTTCGCCTGGACCGTCTCTGCTATGGTGCCGGTGAGATCCTCCAGGAACGCTCCGAACTCGCCGTCGACCGCGTCTCCGGAGGCCGCTTCGCTTCCCATCAGCGCGGCGACCTCCTCTGCCGTGACCGCTCGCCCTTCCAGGTCCTGCGTAGCGAACACCTTGTTCAGCGCGCCGCCGAGCTCACGAACGTTCCGGAACGGATAGTGGGCCAGGGCCTCGGCCACCCCCGGCTGGAGCACCATGCCGCGCTCGTCCGCCTTCTTACGGATGATCGCCACACGGGTCTCGAACTCCGGGGTACCGATGTCGACGATGAGCCCGCCGGAGAAACGCGATACGAGGCGTGCATCCAGCCCGTTGATGTCCGCCGGAGGGCGATCGCTGGCCAGCACGATCTGGCTCCCCGATGTGGACAGCAGGTCGAGCGTGCGCAGGAGCAGCTCCTGGGCCTCCGGTTGTCCCGCCAGGAACTGCACGTCGTCGAGGAGCAGAATGTCGAGGTCCTCGAACTTGTCCCGGAAGGCGTCGCGGTCTCCCCGCGCGAGAGCGTCGGCCAGCTCCTCCAGGTATTGCTCGGAGGTCACGTACTCCACCTTGCGGTCCGGCGCGCTCCTCGAGCAGTGATGGGCGATGGCGCTGAGGATGTGTGACTTGCCGAGCCCCGACGCCGAATACAGGAACAGGGGGTTGTAGCTGGTCCCGGGTGACTCCGCCGCCCGACGGGCGGCCGCGTTCGCCAGGCGGCTGGAGGGGCCGACCACGAAGGAATCGAAGGTGAGTTTGGGATCGAGGTCCGTCATTAACGCTGCGGGTCAGAGACTGCCGCAAGCCGGCTGAAGGCCTGTCCGGGTGGTACAGCGGGCCGCGTCGGGAGCAGAGGGTAAAGTATCGGACCGACCAATTGGGAAGAAGAGGCCCGGAATCAGCCCCTCTCCGTAATTCGGGCCCAATCGGCCACCGCCGCAAGGTCCGGGGGGAGCGGAGCGTGGAATCGCATGCGCTCCCCGGTCCGGGGATGGTCGAAGGCCAGACGGGTCGCGTGCAGGAAGTGACGCGGAGTCCGTCGGGCCAATTCTCTGGCCCAAGCCACCTCGGGGCCCCCCATGCCCCGCTCCCAGCCGGCTCCGTACACCTCGTCCCCCACCACGGGATGCCCGACGTGCGCCAGATGGACCCTGATCTGGTGGGTGCGCCCGGTCTGCAGCGCGACCTCCAGGACGTCGGCCCGCGCCCACCGCTCATGCACGCGTGCCCGGGTCACCGCCCGGCGCCCGCCGGCGACCACCGCCATCCTCTGGCGGTTGCGGGGATCTCGCCCGATGGCCGCGTCCACGGTGAGCGGCGATTGGGGCAGGTGGCCCCAGCAGGCTGCCAGGTAGATGCGACGGACGCGGCGGTGGCGAAGCGCATCGCTCAGCGCCAGGTGGGCCTCGTCGGTCTTGGCGACCACCAGGAGCCCCGACGTGTCACGATCCAGCCGATGCACGATGCCGGGTCGCAGCCGCCCCCCCACTCCGGACAGGTCGTGGACGTGGAAGAGCAGCGCGTTGACCAGCGTTCCCCTCCGGTGTCCCGGAGCCGGGTGGACCACCATCCCCGCGGCCTTGTTCACCACGAGGAGGCTCTCGTCCTGGTAGACCACGTCGAGGGGCAGGTCCTCGGCCTCGATGGACACCGGCTCGGGCGGCGGGATGTCCACGGTGATGCGAGCACCGGGCCCCACCTGGTCTGATTTGCGCGCCTCCTTTCCGTTCACCACGACGTGCCCCTGCTGCACCAGTCGTTGCACGCGAGCCCGCGAGAGGCCCAGCCTTCCGGACAGGAGGCTGTCCAGCCGCCCTCCTTCGCCGTGTCCGACCTCGACGACCTCGCGACGCGGAGCACCGCCGGCGGGGGTGGTACCACCTTCCCCGTTCTCCGCTCCCGCCGAGGCGTTCACGGCAGCATCATGCCCCTCGGGGTGCGACCCGCAGCGCGATCCGGGCGGCCAGGCCGTCGATGTCGGTGTCCCGGACGTGCTCGAACCCGTCGCACACTTCCGCCTCGCCGACGGCGACGGAGACCGCCAGGGTCTCTCCCGCGATGAAGCTCTCGTGGGCGGTGGCCGCCGCCTGCACCGACTCCGGGCCGCCCGCCGCCAGGACGATGCGGTCGGTGATGCGAAGCCCCGCATCCTTGCGGAGACGCTGAATCCGGTTCACCAGCTCCCGGGCCATCCCCTCCGCGCGCAGGTCGTCGTCCAGCGTCGGGTCCAGAGCCACCGTGAAGCCACCCTCACCCTTCACCACCAACTCCCCGGTGGCTTCCTGCGCCACCTCCAGGTCGCCCGGCTGCAGCGCGTGCCGCGCACCGTCCACCGCGACCTCCACGGCTCCGCCGTCGCGGTAGGCCGCCAGCGCCTCCTGGTCCAAAGCCCGGATGGCATCGGCGGCGGCCTGCGTGCGCTTCCCGAAGCGAGGGCCGAGCTCACGGAAGTTCGGGCGCGCCACCAGCCGCACGATCTCCTCGGCGGACGTGAGGAACCGCACCTGCTTCACGTTGAGCTCCTCGCGCACGAGCTCCAGGATGTCTCCGTGCAGGGAGCGCCCACCCGGAACCACCGCGTAGACCGTCTTCAACGGCTGCCGCACGCGGATCTTCACTTCTTCCCGGGCGGCACGGCCCAGCGACACCAGGGTCCGCGCCGTCTCCATGTCGGACTCCAGCTCTGCGTCCGACGCACCGGCGTGAGCCGGGTAACGCTGCAGATGGACGCTTTCGCCCGTCAGGGCCCGGTGGAGCCAATCGGCCGAAAAGGGCGTGCACGGCGCAGCGAGGAGGGTCACCGTGCGCAGCGCGTCCCAGAGCGTTCTGAACGCGGAGCGCGCGTCGGCCGCGTCGGTGTTGCCCCAGAAGCGAGGCCTGCACCGGCGCACGTACCAGTTGGAGACGTCCTCCACCACGAAGTCACCCAGCAGCCTGTACGCACGGGTGATCTGGTAGGCGTCCATCTCCTGCGTGATGGTGCGCACCACCGTATCGAGCCTCGACAGGAGCCAGCGGTCGATGAACGGACGATCGGCGGGTTCCGGATCCGCCTCGGACGGACTCCAGCTCTCCACCCCCGCGTACAACGCGAAGAACCGATAGGTGTTGAAGAGGGTGTCGAAGTACTTGCGCGCGGCCTCGCGCACACCGTCGGCGTCGTACCGCTTCGGCACCCACGGGTTGGACGAGGTGATGAGATACCAGCGAACCGCGTCGGCGCCGTGCTCACCGATGGCGTCCCACGGGTTCACCACGTTGCCGCGGGACTTCGACATCTTCTGGCCTTCGGCGTCGAGGATCAGGTCGTTGACCACGACGTTCCTGAACGCGGGCCCCTTTCCCAGCATCGTGGAGATGGCCAAGAGCGAATAGAACCAGCCCCGGGTCTGGTCGAGACCCTCGCAGATGAAGTCCGCCGGGAAGTGCGCCTCGAACTCGTCTTTGTTCTCGAAGGGATAGTGCCACTGCGCGTAGGGCATGGATCCCGAATCGAACCAGACGTCCACCACTTCGGGCGTGCGGCGCATGGTCCCGTCGCACTCCGTGCAACCGAAGCTCACGTCGTCGATGAACGGCCGATGGGGATCGAAGTCGTCGGGCAGGCCCCCCGCCGCTTCCTTCAGCTCCTCGAGCGACCCCAGGACGCGCATATGCTCCCGGTCGCGGTCGCACACCCAGAACGGAAGCGGTGTGCCCCAGTACCGGTCGCGTGACAGCGCCCAATCCACGTTGCCCCGCAGCCACTCTCCGAAGCGCTTCTCACCCACCTCCGGAGGGAACCAGGAGATGCGATCGTTGTTGGCGATGAGATCGTCCTTCAGGGTCGACGTGGCGGCGAACCAGGAATCTCGGGCGAGGTAGATGAGGGGCGAGCCACAGCGCCAGCAGTGCGGATAGCTGTGCACGCTGGTGCCGATGTCGAAGAGCCCCCCCTTGCTCCTGAGCTCTTCGACCAGAACCGGGTCGGCATCCTTGACGAACATTCCGCCCACGAGGGGCAGTCCCTCGACGAAGTGCCCCGCATCGTCCAGAGGATTGAGCATGGGCAGGTCGTGGCGCTGGCCCGCCGCATAGTCGTCCGCACCGAATGCGGGCGCCATGTGCACGATGCCGGTGCCGTCCTCCGCGCTGACGAAGTCCTCCGCCACCACCGTCCAGGCGTTGCCGATATGTGCGGGAGCGGGAACCAGGTCCAGAGGTCTCCGATACCGCATGCCCGCCAGTGTGTCGCCCCGGTGATGGGCCACGACTTCGGCGCCCTCACCGAAGATCCGCTCCACCAGCGCCTCGGCCACGATGAGTCGACGTCCATCGTGGGCGACCTCCACGTACGAGAGGCCCGGGTTGACGGCCAGGCCGACGTTGGAGGGCACCGTCCACGGAGTGGTGGTCCAGACCAGGAAGCTTCTGCCGTCCGGGTCGGGTACCCCGTCACCGTCCACTACGTCGGCGAGGAACGTGAGGGAGGGGTCCTCGACGTCCCGGTAGCCCTGGGCAACCTCGTGCGAAGAGAGGGCCGTGCCGCAACGCGGGCAGTACGGGACGCTCTTGTGCCCGCGGTAGATGAGCCCTCGCTCCGCCAGCTCTTTCAGCACCCACCACACGGACTCGATGTACTCGGTGTGGAAGGTCACGTACGGTCGCCAGTATTCCAGCCAATAGCCGATACGCTCGGAGAGGCTCTCCCACTCCTCCTTGTAGGTGAACACGGAGTCGCGGCAGACTTCGTTGAAGCGCGCGATGCCGATGGCCTCGATCTCCGGCTTGCCGCTGATCCCCAGCTTCTTCTCGGCCTCGATCTCCACCGGAAGGCCGTGCGTGTCCCACCCCGCGATGCGCGTGACGCTGCGGCCCTCCATGGAGCGATGCCGGCACACCATGTCCTTGATGGTCCGGCTGATGATGTGGTGCAAGCCTGGACGGCCGTTGGCCGTGGGCGGCCCTTCGTAGAAGACGAACGGCTCGCCCTGTGCGGTGGCGTCTAAGGTCCGGCGGAAGAGGTCCTCGTCGCGCCATCGGGCGAGGGTCTCCTCCTCCACCTCCAGGAGGGACCCGGGCAGCTCAGGGTAGGTCATGTCGTATTTCGTTTCTATGTTGGCAACGGGCAAGCCGGGCGCGAGGCGCCCCCTCAGGGCCTCCCGGTATCGTCCGTGTCGTCGAGGGCCGGCAGATCCGGCAGAGCGAAGAGGCCTCCTCCACCCTTTCGCGGGTCGGACCCGGAGATCTCCTCCTCTTCCAGGTGCCGGCGAGCCAGCTTGTGCACCGGGCTGTCCCACCGCACCCGCTCCTCGCCGGGGGCGTAGGGGTCGCCGTTGGCGTAGGGGACCCGACCTGTCGACTCCTCGTTCTGGGTCGGCTCCGTGCCTCCCAGGGCGTCTTCGTCCGGCGGTGCTTCTCCGAGGGAGTCTCCGTCGTGTGGCCTCCCTTCGACGGCGTGTCCGTCGTGTGGCCCCTCTTCGACGGCGTCTTCGTCGTGTGGCCCCTCTTCGACGGCGTCTTCGTCGTGTGGCCCCTCCTCGACGGTGTCTTGCACAGGGCCCTCGCCGGGAGCCGCGACATCCTCCGTCGCGGGCTCGGACACGTCGGCGGGGTGCCCACCTCGCAGATGCATCTCGATGGCTCGCTCTTCCAGAGGGGCGCGGGCCTCCTCGACCTCCACGCCGTCCAGCTCCCGCTCCAGGAGCTGCCGGAAGGTCTTGAGGAAGCGCATGCGGCGGCGCTCCAGCTCGGCCAGGGAATCGTCGATGATCGCTCGCTTCCGCTCGATCTGCTCCAGGCGGCGGCGAGCTTCGGCCTGCGCTTCCTGAAGAACGAGCTCGGCCTCCCGCTGAGCCTGGGACCGGATGTCCTCACGCAGCTCCTGCGCGGTAACCAGGGCTTCCTGGACGGCTTGTTCACGGCCGCTGGACGAAGTGACCTGCTGTTGGAGCAGCTCCGCACGCTCACGGAGTTGGATGTTTTCGCGCACGACCGCTTCCAGCCGCTCGGCAACCATCTCCAGGAACACGTCCACTTCGACTGGATCGTACCCACGGAGCGCCTTCTTGAAGTCGGTCCGCTTGTTCCGCACGTCCAACGGTGTCAGGTCAATCATCTCAGCCGCTCCCCGAAGAGTGCCGTTCCGATCCGAACCATGGTGCTTCCCTCGCGCACTGCGATCTCGAGGTCATTCGTCATGCCCATGGAGAGCTCCGACCCCACCAGCGCGGTGCCGGACTTGATCCTCTCCAAAGTCGCCCGCAAGCGCCGAAACGCGGCCGAGAGGACCGCCTCGTCGTCCACCAGCGGCGCCATCGTCATCAGCCCCTCCACCTTCAGGTTGGGCAGCTCCGCCATACGCCCCACCTGCTCCAACGCCTCTTCCGGGTCGAGGCCGCTCTTGCTCCCCTCCCCGGACGTGTTCACCTGGGCGAGGATCCTGGCCTGCGTTCCCGACTCCCCCGCCACCCGTGAGATTCGCTCCGCCAGGCGCAACGTGTCCACGGAATGCACCAGCTGCGCCACCTCGAGGGCCCGGGGGACCCAGCGGCGCTGGAGATGCCCGATCATATGCCAACACACGGCTTCGTGACCCAGAGCCGCCGCCTTTTCCTCCAACTCCTCTACCCGGTTCTCCCCGAGGTCCTCGAGGCCCGCTCGGAGGGCGGCTCGCACGGCCTCCACGGGGTGTCCCTTGGTGACCGCCACCAGCCGGACCGACGCGGGCGCGCGGCCCGCCTTCACGGCGGCCTCCGCGATACGCTCGCGAACCCTGGGCAGATTCTCTGCCAGGCGGCGCCCATACAGCGCGCCGAATTCTAGCTCCTCACCGCTCAGCTTCACAGCCAATCATATCCCGGATATCGACGTGACCGAATGCAAAGAGGACCCCGCCGGAGCTCCGGCGGGGTCCTCCAGGACGCGTATGGACTCCCAGGCTCCGGCTACCGAACCTGGAAGGTAATGGGGAAGGAGACCCACACGGGTACCTTCTTGTCCCGGTTCAGCGCCGGAGAGAACCGGTACACGTCGGCAACCTTGAGCGCCGCGTCGTCGAGAGCCTGGTGACCCGAGGTCTGGTCGATGCGGTGGTCGATCACCTTGCCCGTCTCGTCGATGAAGAAGTAGACCCTCACCGTGCCGCCGATTCCGGCGTCACGGAGCAACGGCGGATACTCCCGCTCCATTGCCTTGATCACCTCGTCCCTGTTGAGGATCGAGGGGGCGACGGTGTACGGAGTGAAGGTCGGCGCCGCGGACAGATCCTGCGTCTTCTCCTCCGGGGGCGGCGGAAGGTTCTCCACCGGGTTCTCCTCGAAGGTCGTCGGAGCGATGGTGATATCCTCGTCGATGTTCGTCGCGGCGATCACCGGCGTCGCCGGCCGGGCGATGGTCTTCGGCGGCGGCGGAATCTCGATCTCCGGCGGTAGCTCGATGGTCTGGACCTCTGCCTGCTGGAACGAGATGTCCTCAGCCGTGAGCTGCGGCCAGAACGCGAACACGCCGAAGTGAAGGATCGTGGCCGCGATCATGGCCCCCCAGAACCACGTACTGAAGGATCTCTTCAGGCGCTCGTTGGCCGTCTCGGCCGCATGGGCCGCCGACGGCACGGCTTCTGCTGGACTCATCGTCTCTCCCTCTGCATTTGCCGCTCCAACTGCGCGGCGAAGACCACGCGGACAACCCCGGCCGCGACCAACTGCTTCTGGAGCGCGTCCATGTAGTGATACGGCACGTCGCGATCGCCCCGAATGGAGATCACCAGCGCACGGTTCGTGCTCGCATAGAGCGGAGCGACGACCTGGTGGACCTCATCCATGGGCCACTCCTGGTCGTTGATGTAGACCGTGCCGTCCTTCTCCATCCAGATATTGAGGATGTCCTTCTGCTTCTCGCTGATCTTCTCGGCTGCCTGGGCCCTCACCCAGTTGATCTGCCGTGGCTTGTCGTTGGGAAAGACCGTCGTGACCATGAAGAAGATCAGCAGCAAGAACGCGATGTCCGCCAACGACGACGACGGGATCTCCTCCGACGCCTTGGATCGCTTCTGGAATCCACCCCGTTTCGCCATCCTTATTTCTCCAGCATCTGAAGCGAGATCTTGTCAGCCTTGGCCAGGTGGAGCGCGTCCAACACGTCAACCATACACTTGTAGGGCGCGTCCGGGTCCGTCTTCACTGCGGCAATCAGGTTGGGATTGTCGGCAGCCGCCTGGCGCCAGACCCCCTGAACGTCCGCCGCGCGCAGCGTCTGCACGTTGGTCGCCTCGCCCCGCTTGATTTGGACGGTGCAGTTCGGCTCGACAATGATGTGCATGATGTTCTTCTGGCTGACCTGCGCCGTGACGCCCTCCTCCGGCAGCACGATGGCCAGGCCCTTGTCCTTGGGGAAGACCGTCGTCGTCAGGAAGAAGATCAGCAGCAGGAAGGCGATATCGGCCATCGACGACGTCGGGATCTCGTCGCTGACCTTCGTCTTCTTCTGGTCTAGAACCGCCATGTTCGCTTGGACCTCATCCGCTTGAGCTGAGGGATCGGGCCCCGGCCCGGGGCGCCGCCTGCTACTAGTTCGATCCGGCCTCGACGATCTCGAGACGACCTTGCTTCTCGAGATCCCAGGCGAGATTCAGGATCTTCTGTGCGCCCTGTTCCATGTCCAGGATGAGTCGATCGATCCGGGACACGAAGAAGTTGTAGGCGATGTTCACCGGGATGGCGATGATGAGTCCCGCCGCCGTGGTGAGCAGCGCCACTTTGATGCCGCCGGCCACGAGGCTCGGGTCCACGTCACCCGCCTGCTCGATGGCCCCGAAGGCGAGGATCATCCCCGCCACGGTACCCAGGAAGCCCATGAGGGGCGCCACGTTGGCCACCGTCGCCAGGATGACCAGGCCGCGCTCCAGGAATCCCAGCTCCACGAAGCCCGTGGTGGCGACGGCCTTCTCGATGTCGCCGGACTCGAACCGCCGGGATTGGATGCGTCGGAGGCCCACCAGGAGAATGGCGGCAGCCGGGCCCGGCGTGGTGGCGGCGATCTGCATGGCCTCGTCGACGCGGCCGGCCATGGCGGCTTCTTCGACCTCGGCGATGACCCGCGACGTGCCTTTGTGGGCTACGTAGAGGGTCCACGACTTGGCGATGATCACGCCCAGCCCGATGAGAGAGCAGAGGACGAGCGGATACATCATGAATCCGCCGTCTGCGAAGAGTGTCAGAAGCTGAAAATGAGTGCCCACGAAATGGCTCGCTCCTGTGGTGCGTGGCTGCCCTGACGGACGGAGCCGGGTATTGGACCCGCGGAATTTACGGGCCGGTGGAGGAACGTGTCAACGCACCACTCAACAGCAGGATACGTCATCGCCCGCCGGCGATTTCACGACTTCGCGGCCACGGGAGAGAGTGGCGCTTCGGAAGCCGGGACTACGCCCGCGAGGACCTTGCGGAGCCGATCCGGGTCGACGTCGCGCTCGAGGCGGCCCCCGAGGGCCAGAGAAACCTGGGCCGTCTCCTCGCTGACCACGATGACCACGGCGTCGGTCTCCTCGCTCAAGCCCAGTGCAGCGCGGTGCCGGGTACCCAGCGAGCGATCCGAGACCGAAGACTGCGTCAGCGGGAGAATGGCCCCCGCGGTGCGGATGACGTCCCCACTGATAAGGATGGCGCCGTCGTGTAGAGGTGAGTACGGCGTGAAGATGGTGGTGATCATGTCCGCGGAAACGCGCGCGTCCACCGCGCTCCCCGTCTCGGCGTATTCGTCCAGTCCTACGTCCTGCTCCACCGCGATGATGGCGCCGATGCGCGCCCGTGACAGGCGCTGCACCGCCTCCAGGATCTCGTCCGCCACGCGGCTCCCCTCCAGGCGCTGGAACACCCTCATCATGCGGCTACGCCCCAGGCGGGCGAGGCCGGCGCGGAGCTCCGGCTGGAAGACCACCAGTGCGGCGATGGCGCCGTACTGGAAGAATTTCTCGAGAATCGTGCGAATGAGGATGAGGTCCAGCAGACGCGAGAGTCCGTAGAAGAGCCCCAGCAGGACCACCCCGAGGAGGATCTGCATGGCCCTCGTGCGGTGCAGGACCAGGAGAAGGCGATACAGCAGGAACGCGACGACGAGGATCTCCACCAGGTCCGTCCAACCCGGCTTCAGGAATTGAAGTTGCTCCCAGATCCTGCTCACGCCTCGCTACGCTCCCGATGAGAACCGGTCCCGGCCGTGACGATGGCATGGGCCACCGCCAGCGCCTGGGCCACGGGCCGTACGTCGTGCACGCGAAAGATGCGCGCTCCCCCAAGGTACGCCACCACGCAAGCAGCCGTCGTTCCCGCCACCCGCTCACCCGGAGGCACACCGAGGATGGATCCGAGGAACCGCTTCCGGCTGGGTCCCACCAGGACCGGAAAGCCCAGCGCCAACACCGGACCCAGCTCCCCCAGCAGGGCGATCGAGTGCTCCGTGTCCTTGGCGAACCCGATGCCCGGATCCACGACGATGGCATCGTCGGGGATGCCACACTCCCGGGCCCGCGCCACGGCGGGCGCCAGCTCGGCCGCCACTTCGCCCGCCACCGTCCCATAGGTTGCCAGGTCACCCATGGTCTTGGGGTCGCCCCGCATGTGCATGAGCACGACTCCCGCGCCCTTGTGCGCCACGAGCTCCCCCATCTCCGGGTCGTGGGCCAGCGCCGACACGTCGTTGACGATGGCGGCCCCAGCGTCGAGCGCCGCGTGCGCGACCTTCGCACTCCGGGTGTCGACGGATACGGGCACCGGCAGGTGGTGCGTCGCTCGCCTGAGGAATGGAAGGATCCGTTCGAGCTCCTCCTCCGCCGACACCGGCACGGCCCCGGGCCGTGTCGACTCCCCACCGACATCGATGATCGCGGCGCCGTCCCCCGCCATCGTCAGGGCGATGTCCAGGGCATGATCCACATCACGGACCCGCCCGCCGTCGGAAAAGGAGTCCGGGGTGAGGTTCAGGATGCCCATCACCACCGGTCGATCGAGGGGGATGGAGCGACCCGACGCGCGCCACTCCGCCATCACTCCGCGGGCGACTCCTCGGTCTCCGGCGACGCGTAGCTCGGTGCCGGTCCCGGAAGGGGACCTTCGCCTCCGGGGAGCGCGAGTCCGCGCCCGTGCGCCGGAACTGCCCGGGGCGTGGCAGCATCCGAACGCCCGAGGGGCTCCGGGTCCGGAAGAGGTGGTAGCGGATCGCCTCGCTCGAGGCTCTCGATCTGCTCCCTGTTCAGGGTCTCCCGCTCCAATAGCGCCGCGGCGATGCGATCCAGGAGGTCCCGATGCTCCTCCAACACCTGTCGCGCCCGGTCATGGGCGGTGTCCAGGATACGCTTGATCTCCTGGTCGACCAGCCGGGCCGTATGCTCGGACACGGTGCGTCGCTGTACGAGCTCCCTGCCCAGGAAGACCTCGTGCTCGGCATCGCCGATGGTCACGAGACCGATGACGTCGCTCATGCCGAACTGCGTGACCATGCGCCGCGCCATGGCCGTGGCGCGCTCGATGTCGTTCCCCGCTCCCGTGGTGACGTCTTCGATGCCGAAGATCATCTCCTCGGCCACGCGCCCCCCGAACAGCATGGCGAGCTGTCCCTCGAGCCATTCCTTGGTATAGGAGTGGCGGTCCTCCTCCGGCAGGCTCGCCGTGATGCCCAGAGCGCGCCCGCGCGGGACGATGGTGACTTTGTGCACCGGATCCAGCCCTGGGATCTTGAGCCCCAGGACCGCGTGGCCCGACTCGTGGAACGCGGTGAGCTTTCGCTCCCGCTCCGTCAGCACCAGGCTCTTGCGCTCCGTGCCGAGCATGACCTTGTCCTTGGCACGCTCGAAGTCGTCCATGGCCACCTTGTCCACGCCACGCCGAGCCGCCAGGAGGGCAGCCTCGTTGCAGACGTTGGCGAGGTCGGCACCGCTCATTCCCGGAGTTCCCCGAGCGATGATGCCGAGGTTTACGTCGTCGGCCAGCGGCAGCTTCTTGGCGTGCACGCGCAGGATGCCCTCGCGGCCCTTCACGTCGGGCGCGTCCACGACCACCTGGCGGTCGAAGCGGCCCGGGCGCAGCAGCGCAGGATCCAGCACGTCCGGACGGTTCGTCGCCGCCAGGAGGATGACGCCCTCGTTGGACTCGAACCCGTCCATCTCCACGAGGAGCGCGTTCAGGGTCTGCTCACGCTCGTCGTGCCCACCCCCGAGACCCGCGCCGCGGTGGCGGCCGACGGCGTCGATCTCGTCGACGAAGATGATGCAGGGGGCATGTGCCTTGCCCTGCTCGAAAAGGTCTCGGACCCGCGACGCGCCCACCCCGACGAACATCTCGACGAAATCCGATCCGGACATCTGGAAGAACGGTCGTCCGGCCTCACCCGCTACGGCCCGCGCCAAGAGCGTCTTCCCGGTACCAGGAGGGCCGACCAGGAGCACGCCCTTGGGCAGCCTCCCGCCCAGGCGGGAGAACCGCGCCGGGTCCTTCAGGAACTCAATGATCTCCTGCAGCTCCTCCTTGGCCTCGTCGGCGCCGGCCACGTCTGCGAAGGTCACCTTCGGCGTGTCGGGGGAGATCAGCTTGGCCTTCGACCGACCGAACTGGAAGGCGCGATTCCCGCCACCCTGCATGGTCCGGAAGATCCACAGCCAGAAGGCGATGAAGAGGAGCCACGGCAGCGCCCCCAGCAAGAAGGTTCCCCACCCCGCCTGCGGCTGCTTGGCGGCGATGATGACGTTCTGGTCCTGGAGCTTCTGCATCAGCCCTTCGGGGTCCGGCGGCAGCACCACGGCGAACTTGTGCACCTCCTGGCCGTCACGGGTCACCGGTGCCCGAAGCTCGCCCTCGAGGCTCTCACCCTTGAACGTCACCTCGTGCACGTTGCCCGAGGTGAGCTGCGCAAGGAACTCCGTGTAGTTCAAGTCCGCGGCCTGGTCTCCCTGGCCGCGAACGAGCTGGAGTGCCACCACCAGCATGAGGATCATGAGGATCCAGAACGCCGCGGTCTTGGACAGCCGCGACACGCGGGATCCGGGATCCGGTCGGATGGGGTCCTGGTCAGGCATGCGTCTTCACTCTCGGCGCCTCGTGGGTCTCCTAAAGGCTCGCTATGTAGGGCAGATGGCGGAAGTCCTCGGCGTAATCAAGACCATACCCCACAAGGAACTCATTGGGTGCATCGAAGCCTACCCAGCGAGGCTCCCGATCCAACGTCACGAGCCGCTTGTGCAACAGCGCGCAGATCTCGAGGCTCGCCGGGCTCCGGGCCTCGAGACGCGGAATCAGCCGGTTCAGCGTGGCTCCGCTGTCCACGATGTCCTCTACGAGGATGACAGCTCGATCCCTCAACGAAGCCTCCGGATCGTAGAGCAGACGCACGTCCCCGGTAGACTTCTTTCCCGCACCGTAGCTCGCCGCGACCAGGAAGTCCACCTGCAGCGGGAGATCGATGGCCCGGACCAGGTCCGCGACGAAGAGGAAGGACCCCTTCAGCAATCCCACCAGCAGTAGTCGATCCGCGGCGTGGTACGCGGAAGAGATCTCGGCGCCCATCTCCTGGATGCGCCGACGGATGTCCTCCTCGGTGTACACGATCCGCTGGAGCTTTTGGCCCCCCAGGCGGTTGTTCTCAAGCAGTCTGGGCATCCCCGATCCCGATGTAGAAGGAGGCCGCAGCTCCGTCCCCCGCGGCATCACCCGAGCGAACGACTCCCGGGACCCACAATACCGCCGCCTCGGAGTCCACGAGGACCGGCAGCCGATGCCGATCGGCGGAAGGCACCCGCGTCTCCAACAAGAGCTTCTTGAGCTTCTTGGTCCCGTACTCCATGTGGACCCGGTCTCCCGGGGCCCAACCCCGGACTTCGAGAGGGAAGCGGAGGGCGGCCACGTCGAACGTCTCCCGCCATCGCGACGAAGCCGGCTGCGGGCCCCACGACACGGCGTATCGGAGTCCTCCGACCCTCACGTCCCCCTGGCCTTCGTCCGGCCGGAGAATCGCAAGAGGCTCGTCCACCGTCGCGACGCGCACCGTGCTCAACACCAGGCGATGGAGCTCCCTGCGAAGCTCCAGAGTCCCGGCGACGGGCACGGCCGCACCGCTCGAACCCGACCTTGTAAACTCCACCAGGGCCCGGGTTCCGGCCTCTCCCACCGGTGTTCCCATGCGTCGAAACAGCTCTCTCAGGATCCGGGCGCACACCCCCGGATGCAGGCCCGCCAAGGCGTCCCGGTCCAGCGAGAGACCGTTCGCGTCCGTGCGCAGGTCGACCGTGTCCAACAGCCCGGGAAGGAGGCTGCGCCAGGCCGACTCGTTCTCCGCCGCCCGACGGGCGAGGGCGACCAGCGCCCGCCCCGCTCCCGGCGCGACGCGTGCCTCCAGCTCCGGAAGGACGCGGCCCCGGATCACGCTGCGGGCAGGCGCCGGCCCCGACGTTCCCGGCTCGTTGGTGGGATCATCCCGCCACCGCAGGCCCACCTCGGCCGCGTACGCGCTCAGCTCGCGTCTGGCAAAGGGCAGAAGTGGTCGCCACACACCCCCCGACCTGCGGGCCCGGATTCCCTGGAGGCCCGCAACGCCGGTCCCCCGGACGGCGCGGAAGAGAACCGTCTCGGCCTGGTCGTCCGCGTGGTGGGCCGTCACCACCGCCCGTGCGGCATCCTCGCTCGCCACCGCCCTCAGGAAAGCGTACCGGAGCCGTCTCGCCTCGGCCTCCGTGGACGGCGCCGGGTCAGCGCGGGTCATGCGAACCCGAACGTCCCAGGCGGCGCAGAGACCTCTCACCCAGGAAGCGTCCGCGGCGCTCTCCGGGCGCATGGCGTGATCCAGATGGGCGGCCACGAGGCTGAGCGCGGGAAGGCCTTCGGTGAATCGGAGAAGGTGGAGGAGAACCAAGGAATCGCGACCACCCGACGTGGCCACCACGAGCGTGTCCCCGTCGGAGACGACGCCGCTACGCAGCACATGGTCACAGAAGCGCGAGGACAGGCCGGACGCGCTCGCCTCGGCGTCGCTCACTGCTCGGTCGCCCCGCGGAGGCCGGGGGGCCGGGGGCGCCCGAGCTCGTCCACCATCACGCGCGCCAGCAGGTCGGGCCGGTCGCTCTGGATCCCGTCCACCCCCCAGGAGAGGAGGCGCCGCATGTCCTCGGGATCATCCACCGTCCACACCTGCACGGGGAGGTTCCGCTGGTGTGCGGCGCGCACGAGCCTCGGGCTCACGATGCGCAGCCCGTTGTGACGCTCCGGCACCTGGAGGATGTCGGCCCCGGGGGTGTATCCCCCGCCCCGCGGGAGCCGATACAGGAGCCAGAAGAGGAGAACGTGATGACGGCTCGCTCCCCAGGGGCCGGGATAGTGGCGCACGGAGCGTCGCGAGCGCTCGTACTCCGCCGCCACCAGGACCCGCTCCTGGGCATCGTGGCGCAGGATGATGTCGACCAGAGCCTCCGCGACCCCGGGCTCCTTCGCCTCCACGTTCATTCGTGTGTCGGGGTACGCTGTGAGGACGTCCTCGAAGCGGGGAATGACCACACCCTTTCCGCGAAACGAGGCGACGCCGTTCGGATCCACGAAGCGGAAGCCGGCATCCAGGGCCTGAAGCTCAGCCAAGGTGAGGTCCGACACCGGGCCGGAGCCGTCGGTGGTCCGGTCCACCGACGCGTCGTGGATGACCACCACCTCTCCGTCCCGCGTGAGGCGCACGTCCATTTCGAGCATGTCCGCTCCCCACGTCTCGAGGGCCATGCCGAAGGCCGCCATCGTGTTCTCGGGAGCGATCCGTGAGCCGCCGCGGTGGGCCACCAGGAGCGGGGCTCCCGCAAGATAGGTGCGGCCCGGTCGGGAAGGGGCGAAGAAGCCCATGATCCGATGACCCGTCAGCCTTGGAGGGCTCCCGAAGCCGGCACCCTTACGTACGGACCCGCCGATCGTTCTCGATGCGATCGACTTCGGCGGGCGCCAGTTGATGGAATTGGTACAGCACCAGGTCCACGAGCCTGCTGGTCATGTCCAGCTCCGCGCGCAGGCGCTCCTGGGCCTCACCCTCGCTCTCGGCGAGTCCGTCCTCGAGCTCCACCACCCTGCCCGCCAGAAAGGACAGGATGTCCTCCACGACCTCCGGCCGGGGAGCGGCAGGCGCCTTCGCGTCCGGCATCACCTCCGTGAGAAGCAGACCGCGGATGAACGCCAGGAAGCCGGGGAACGCGAGCTCCGTGAGCGCACCACCCTCGAGTGCTTCCTCCTCGGTGATGTGCTCCCACTCGAGCTCGTTCCAGTAGAGATCCTCGGCCTCCTCTCTCAGGAAGCCCCGGGTCTTCGGTGCCAGCGGCGTTCGCGGGCCCATATGCGGCTTTTCCAACGCTCGGCCGAGGGCGCGCTCGATGCGCTCGCGGCGGCCTCCCAACAACGTGCTGACTCGATCGGTCATGATTTCCTCTGTGGCGAATTCAGGAGGGCAAGATACGTGGGCCTCCCCACCGGGGGAACCACAACCGGGATCGTCGTGCGCCTGCGGCGCGGACAGGGTGGTGCCAAGCTGGCGCTTCTCATGAGCTCCCCCGATTTTGCGGCCTGCACGAACCCTCGTCCGTTGTCGGATCCGTACACAGGAAGTCCGCCATGCGCCGCGCGCTCGCAGCCCTCGTCCTCGCCCTCGCCTCCTCGCTCCTTCCCCCGACCGGCGTCGTCGCCCAACAGGGGGCCGTCGTCCTCAGGCCCGACCGCGTGTTCGACGGGGATGCCATGCACGAAGGCTGGGCAGTCCTCGTCCAGGACGGCAAGATCGCGGCCGCAGGTCCGTCGGTGAGGGTGCCGTCCGGCGCCAAGGAGATCCGGCTCACGGGAATGACCCTGCTTCCGGGCATCATTGAGGGGCACGGCCACGAGTTCCTCCACCCCTACGACGAGACCCCCTGGAACGACCAGGTCCTCTTCGAGTCGCTGGGTGAGCGCGTCGCCCGGGCCACCGTACACGTCCGCAAGGAGCTCATGGCGGGGATCACCACCGAGCGCGACCTGGGCACCGAAGGCGCCGGCTTCGCGGACGTGGGGCTGCGCGACGCCATCAACAAGGGGATCATCCCCGGTCCGCGGCTGCTCGTGGCAGGCCGCGCCATCGTCGCCCTCGGCAGCTACGGGGTGAAGGGCGCACCCGAGTGGGACCTTCCGAAGGGCGGAATGGAGGCCTCGGGACTGGACGGCGTCGAAGAGGCTACCCGCGTGCACATCGGACACGGCGTCGACTGGGTGAAGGTGTACGCCGACTACCGGTGGGGACCCCACGGCCAGGCCCGGCCCACGTTCACCGAGGAGGAGATCGCCCGCATCGTGGAGGTGTCGGCGAGCTCCGGCCGGTACGTGTCCGCCCACGCCTCTACGGATGAGGGCATGCGGCGGGCCACCCTCGCGGGCGTGCGGACCATCGAGCACGGCGACGGCGGCACCGCGGAGACCTTCAAGCTCATGGCGGACCACCACGTGGGATTCTGCCCCACGCTGGCCGCCACGGACGCGACCGCGCAGTACGCCGGGTGGAAGAAGGGCACCGACCCGGAGCCTCGCTCGGTGCAGAACAAACGGAAGATGTTCCAGCTCGCCCTCCAGTCCGGCGTCGCGATGTGCATGGGGGGCGACGTGGGTGTGTTCAGCCACGGTGACAATGTCCGCGAGGCAGTGCTCATGGCGGAATACGGCATGGACCCCGTCGCGGTGCTCCACGCCGCCACCGCAGGGAACGCGGACATCTTCGACCTGCCGGACCGCGGCCGGGTGGAGGCGGGGCTCCTCGCCGACCTCATGGCCGTGAAGGGTGACCCCTCCACGGACATGAAGCTCCTCTACGACGTGACCTTCGTCATGAAGGGCGGCGAGGTCGTGCGCCAGCCGTAGGACAGGGCGGCCCAGCGAGCCCGGGCCGGGCCCTACTCCTTCTTCTCTCTGCGCACCCCCGACGCCACGGCGTCGTAGAGCCGCCGGGGGAAGACCTGCCCGAGCCAGGTCAGGGTGGAGAGGGGCCGGGGGAACGCACAGTGGGGCGCGCGCCGCTGGATGGCCCGGGTCATCACGTCCACGGCGTCGCCCAATTCCATGAGCTGGGGCATGGGATGGGCGTTCTTCGCGGTGAGCTCCGTCTTCACATAGCCCGGCGTGATCACCGTCACGGCGACGCCCGTGCCTCGCAGGTCGAGCCGCAGGCTCTCGAAGTAGTTCTTGAGCGCGCCCTTGCTGGCGGAGTAGGCCGCGGTCTTGGGAAGCCCCCCGTATCCGGCGAGGCTGCCGATGCCCACCAGATGCCCCCGGCGCCGGGCGAGCATGCCCGGCAGAACGGCCTCCACCGCGTACGCCGACCCGAGCACGTTCACCCCGAGGATCCACTCGAGATCTGCGGCGTCGAGATTCTGCGCGGCGGTCGTCTTCCCTACTCCGGCGCTGGCGATGAGCAGATCCACGGGTCCGAGCTCGGCTTCGGCGCGGGCCACCGCCGCATGCACCTGGTCGCGGTCGCGGACGTCACAGGGGCACGCGAGAGCCGTGCCGCCGGCGGCCCGGATTCGCTCCACCAACTCGTCGAGGCGGTCCACGCGACGAGCGGCGAGGGCCACGGCGTGGCCTTCCGCGGCGAAGCGGAGAGCCAGCCCCATGCCCAGGCCGGAGGAAGCTCCGGTGACGAATGAGACGGGACGGTCGATTGTCATGGCCCGGAGGGTAGGCGGGGCCGACGAGCCGCGCCATCCCTCCCTGGGCCTAGGCTGACGGGCGCGGGAGGAGTACATGCACGTCTACTGCGGTTGCCGACCTGCCCCGCAAATGGAATGTTGCGCGCTGCCACAACGGTCCTCCACGAGCCCAACATGCCCGACGCAACCACGCGCCTCGCCGAGCCCCTCGGGGCACTCTCCCTGGCCACCGACCTCGCCGTCGGTCTGCCGTCCGAAAGCGCGCTCGCGGCGACCGTCCTCGCCATCCGGATGGGTGAGCGGTGCGGTATCTCCACGGACGACCTGAAGGCCACGTACTACGCCTCGCTGACCCGGTTCATCGGTTGCACGGTGACCGCGGCCGAAGAGGCAGCCATGGCGTTGGGTGAGGATCAGACCTTGAACTACGCCCTCTCCGTGTCCGACTGGGCAGACGTCGACCAGGTCATGGAGGCCCTGCGGCGCTACGTCGCGGTGGACGCGGACCCAGCGGAGCGAGAGCGCGCGTT
>JAJDNI010000219.1 GCA_022340755.1 Gemmatimonadota bacterium | reverse complement strand
CAACCAGCATCCGCCCCTTGTCGCCCCTTCTCGTCCGCTCACCCGCGTCCCCGCCCCTAAGAGCCCTCACCGCTTGCCACTCCTGGAACCACAGCTTACCGTGCCTTTCGGTCCAACAGGCCCTTTCAATCTCCTATCCGTGAGGATACGGAGAGCAACTCCCTGCTGAAGGTCTCGTTCTTCAGCATCTTCGGGTGGCGGCCGGTCTGGGGCGACTACTGGATCATCGACCTGGCCGACGACTATAGCTACGCCGTGGTGTGTTCCCCGGACCGCAAGTACGGGTGGATCCTCGCCCGGGATGCGCACTTGTCGGCCGCCGTCCTCGAAGGGATCCACGAGCGCCTGCGGCAGCAGGGTTTCGATCCGAGCGCCTTCCAAGCCACCCCGCAGGAGGCGCCGCTCCCGGGCAGGTAAGGCGAGCGAGACAGGCTCAGCCCAAGGTGGCTCGGCCGATTCGACCGGTGGCGACGGGCGGCAACACTCCGAGGGAACATGAGACGAGCGCCCATGGGTCCGTGACGGTCCGCGGGCTTGAAGCCTCGGATGCATCCAGTGACGAGCGAAGGACCGCCACCCCGGTTAGACTTCCCGTATGTAGCGCTCCCCTACGGCTCCGCGTCAATCCGGCGTCGAAGGTCGGCGTTTGAGCCGCACACCCTCGACTGGGTTTCCGAGGGCGCAGACCCCCAAACGCAAACCGGTGTCCACGATGTCTCTCGAGGCGTTCGCTCGACTTCCGCAGGACTACCTGCACCTCCTTCGCTTGGCAGAGGAGCGGCACGGCCTCGATGTCCAACCACTGAGGGCTCTCGCCGGCGGCCGGACCGGCGCCTTCCTCTATCTCGTCAGCGCTTCCACGGGGGATCTCCGCCGACTCGATCATTTCGTCCTGAAGGTCGACAAGGTCAACCCAAGAAGCAGACAGACCGAGATCGAACGACATCGTCTCGCGGTGAGCCAGGCACCCAGCTCGTTCGCCCGGGCGCACATGCCGCAGCTGGCCTTCGAGGTTTCGCACGAAGGAGCTGTCGCGCTCTTCTACACCGTCGCGGGGCATTCCCTCCAGCGTTTTCGCACGCTCGCGTCCGTGGAGGGTCAGAGTCAGCTGGGGACGCTCTTCGGCGCGACCTGCGATCATCTGTTGAGGGAGTGGAACTCCGAGTCGACCTTCGAGCGCGCGGTGCACCCGAAGGAGCTTCTGGAGACGTGGCTCGGCTATCGCCTGAGCCCGGGAGGCGACATCGCCCGCCTTCTCCAGGAC
This sequence comes from Gemmatimonadota bacterium, assembly GCA_022340755.1. Taxonomy (GTDB): domain Bacteria; phylum Gemmatimonadota; class Gemmatimonadetes; order Longimicrobiales; family Gaopeijiaceae; genus SZUA-318. The sequence goes on along the minus strand of JAJDNI010000219.1, from coordinate 7,019 downwards.
ACGTTCCGGGTTCCCCCGGATATCGAAGGGTTCCTCATCGAGGGACAGGTGTTCCCGAACCCCCTGAGTTTCGGCCTGGACGCTGCGCGATGGGAGGGGGCCAGGGACATCGACGTTCTCGTGGGCCACCAGCACGGTGATCTGAACATCGGCAACATCCTGGCCGAGTTCGCGCCCGAAGCGGACTCCCCGGATGGCTTCTTCCTCATCGATTTTGCCTTGTACAAGGGAGGAATGCCGCTCTTTTACGACCTGTCCTATCTGGAGATGTCGTACCTGACCCGGGAATTGGAGCGGGCTTCGCTGGACAAGTGGGTCCGATTCGTCGACCAGTTCTCGAGTCGCGACCTTCCGGAGCCTGGACGGGTCCCCGTCGAGATGTCCGGCACATGCTCGGTCCTCTCCGCGGGCAGGACGTCTTTCGCACGCTGGGTGAGGGAGGCGCATCCGAGCCTCTCGGACGATCTGTGGGGACAGTACTGGCTGGGTGCCGTCGCCGCCGGACTGAATTTCTGCAACAAGAAGGCCCTCTCGACCGAGGAGAGGCTGGCCGGACTGATCTATGCGTCCGTGCATTTGAAGCGGTACTGCGTTCAGTTCGGCGTGCCTCTGCCAACGGACGTACGCCTCCTCTACGATGCCGGGCGATGGGGAAGCACGAAGCCCAGGCAGGCGATGGCGCCCTCGGAAGCCGGGCGGAAGCATCTGCCCGTTGCCCCGACTGCCTTCATCGGCAGGGACGCGGACGTGAAGGCCGTCACGGACCTCATGGCTGAAGAGAACGTGCGGCTGGTCGCCCTCACCGGCCCGGGAGGCACCGGAAAGACCCGGTTGGCACTGCAGGTCGCGTCCGAGCTCGCGGACGACTTCGGGGACGGCGTCTTCTTCATCGACCTCGCACCCATCGTCGAGCCGGAGGCCGTGCTCCCCGCCGTCGCCCGAGAGCTTGGCGTGAGGGAGGCGAGCGAACGGCCCCTGCTGGAGGAAATCGTGGCGCACGTGCGGGCGCGGGCCGTGCTCCTCGTGCTCGACAACTTCGAGCAAGTCACGGCGGCCGCACCCGTGATGGCGCAGCTCCTCCTTGGTTGCCCGGGACTGAAGCTCCTCGTGACGAGCCGGGAAGCCATGCACATGCGTGGCGAGCGTGTCTACCCGGTGCCTCCCATGGCTCTGCCGGACGCCGGGCTGAAGAACCAGCCGGTGGAGGAGTTGGCACGGTTCGACGCTATCCGGTTGTTCCTCGAGCGCGCCCGCGCGGTCAATCCGGATTTCGAGCTGACGAACGAGAACGCCCATACGGTCGCCGAGGTCTGTTCGCGTCTCGACGGCCTTCCCCTGGCCATCGAGCTCGCGACCGCTCGCCTGAACATTCTGTCACCCGAGGGCCTCCTGGAGCGTTTGGGAAGCCGCCTCCAGCTCCTGCGCCGAGGCGCCCGCGACCTGCCGGCCCGGCAGCAGACGCTGCGCGGTACGATCGGCTGGAGCTACGATCTGCTCGATGCGGGCGAACGGCACCTCTTCGCACTCCTCGCAGTCTTCCCCAGCTGCACGTTCGAGGCAGCCGAATCGGTGGCGATGTCGATCGAGCGACTCGAAGAAACGGATGCGGACGTCCTCGACGGACTCGATTCCCTGGTCGGCAAGAGCCTGATCCAGCAAGCGGACCGGCCCGATGGAAGACCCCGGCTGACGATGCTCGAGACCATCCGAGAGTATGCGGTGGAACGGCTCGAGGAAGATCCCGAGCTGGCGTCCGCCGTCCGCCGTGCGCACGCGACGTACTATGCGGACTTCGCTCGTCGGGGTTGGGAGCGCCTGGCCGGCCACGAACCGGAGGCGGTGCCCGGTGAGCTGGAGGCCGACTTCGAGAATCTCCGGGTCGCGTGGCGCTATTGGGTGATCCAGGGCGATCTCGAGCAGCTCGGCAACCTTACCGATTGCCTCTGGCTGCTCTACGATGCCAGGGGCTGGTACCAGGCAACCGTGGACCTCACGACCGATCTGCTGGATGTCCTCTCGTCGGCGCCTTCCACGCCCGAACGCGCGGAGCAGGAGATCCTGCTGCAAACCAGCCTCGTCCGAGCCCTCCTGGCCGTAAGGGGCTATACGCCGGAGGTCGAGCGGGCGTACACGCGCGCACTCGAGCTCTGTGAGGCGGAGGGCGAGATTCCGCAGCGCTATCCGGTGCTGCGAGGCCTGAGCAGCTTCTACACGTACCGGGCCGAATTCGACAAGGGGGCTCAAGCCGGGCAGCAGATCCTCGACCTCGCCGACCGGCTCGGAGACGCGGGCATGCGGGTCGACGGTCTCATGATCTTGGGCTACTGCCGCGCTTTCATGGGAGACCTGCACGGAGGGCTCGACCTCCTCGAGCAAAGCCTGGCCGGACGCGCTACGGACGAGCGGCCTGGACGGCGTTTTCGGTTCGGCACCTATCCCGGCGTGACGGCGTTCACCGCGTGCGGCCTGGTGAGCTGGCTGATCGGGTTCCCGGACCGGGCCCTGGAGCGAACGGAGCAAGCCATGGCCCTGGCGAACGATCTGGGACATCCGTTCAGCATGGCCTACGCGCGCTTCCACGCGGGTCTGCTTCGCCTCTGGAGGCGGGAGCCCGAGATCGCCCGAGCACACGCCCAGGCGGTATTGGAGATCGCCGACGAGCATGAGTTCCGGATCTGGGAGGCCGTGGGCACTTGTCTTCACGGAGCCGCCCTGGCTGGCATCGGGCAGGCAGAGGACGGATTGACGGACATCAAGCGTGGCATGGCCTGGTACCAGGGTCTCAAGAGCCGTCCCCCGGTCTTCTGGCCGATGCTGCTTTCCATGCACGTGGGCGTCTGTGGCCAGATCGGCGGGGCCACGGAAGGGCTCGCGCTGCTGGACGAGGCGACGGACGCCGGAGGAGCGAGTCCCGGAAACGTCCTGGCGTCCGACCTCCACCGGCTGAGGGCCGAGCTTCTACTCGACCTCTCGCCGGAAAACGCGGACGAGGCAGAGTCTTGGCTGCGCCAGGCTCTCGACATCGCGCGAAAGGGGGACGCGAGGCTCCTGGAGCTGCGCGCGGCAACCTCACTGAGTCGGCTGTATGAACGCCAGGACCGACGGGACGACGCCCGAACCGTGCTCACGACCGCCCACGCCAAGATGACGGAGGGATTCGCGACCGCCGACGTGAGAGATGCCGAGGCGCTGTTGGAGGAGCTGGCGTAGTTGATGCCGCCATCCGAGGAGTGGCCGGGACGTCGGGCGGCTCCGCCCGCAGACGAGGCGGTGACGGAGCATGAGTCCGACCTGGGCGCGAACGACGAGCTCGGTTTGCGCGTAAGCGTGGGCACGCTCGCCCGGGTGCTGTTCGACGGCGCGGAGGACGAGCGGACCATGATCGCGCTCGAGCGCACGGCCACGGCCCGCGACGTCGAGGGACGGTCCGACGTGGCGGTGGTCGCCAAGCCGTTCGGGGGTGGCGTCCGAATCGTCGATCCAGCCGCCCTTCGAGACGCCATCGGGGAGTTCCGGTACGACAGTGACCGGTCACGCCGGGAGGGAGACTTCCGCATTCAGATCCGGCCGTCTTCCTGGGACGCCGTGAAGGAGGTCTGCCGAAGCCACCTCGGGAGGGAAGCGGGGGGCATTGTCGACACGAGCCCCGAGTGCGAGCTCGCGGAGGAGTTCGGCGACGTGCTCGGCACCGGCATCGAGCCGAGCCAATACCGACTTCACCCTGTCAGGATGCTCGTGGCGGACACGCCGAGGGCCACCAGCAGCGGGCGTGCCCCGGGGCACCCGACGGTCCGGATCTACTACGTCTTCGAAGTCTGGTTGGAAGACACGCAGATCGTCGGGTCGATCCTGGAGAGCACCCGTACGTCCGACGGTGATCTACGAATGGCGGCGCTGCGACAGGCCGACCGCGGAGGCCGAGGACGAGCCAACGCGGCCCTCGTCTTCGGCCTCGACGAGCTCACGTCGACGTATCTCGCGCTGCCGAGGGACCGGCGCGACGGAGACGTGACCGTCCGGGGCCATCGCCTCGCCGGAAACGTCTCGGCCGTGCTGGACGGGGTCGACGCTCCCGGGTACGAGATCCACCACTTCTTTCGCGGCTGAGCGCAGGTGTAGCACCGGCGAGCGTGACCGGCGACGGGGAGGGGGTGTGGCCTCGAGGGACCGGAGCTACCGCGAGGTACCGGCCCTCAACGCCCACTTCCACTTCGCAGGCCCTCTCCCTCGAGGGTCGCCATCCAGAGATCACCCTCTGTCACCCTTCGCGAGTACACTACCTCGCGACCGTCCGCCGTGAGCCGCGGCGGTCCGAGGATGTCCCGGACCGTGGAATAGATCCGCCTCACGCTACGGGTCTCGGCATCCACGATGTAGAACGCCTTCCTTCCGGACACGAACAGGATCCGTCGGCTGTCGGGCAGCCACACGGGCCACTGCCCGAAGTCGGTCAGGGGCACGCACTCACCGGTGGTCAGATCGTAGTACCCGACGCCCTGGTCCGCCCACCCGTGCATGGCGGCCAGACGGGTGCCGTCCCGCGACCAGTCGTCGACGATGAGGGAGCCCCAAGCGCTGTCGTGAACCAGGGGCTCGATGGTCTGCTCATCGGTTGTCCTGTCGGCATCCATGAGGAAGGCGTCCCCACCGGTGACGTCGATGGCCAGACGGCTGCCGTCGGGCGACCAGGCACCCGGACTGTTGATCATCGCGTTGAACGTCAGCTGTCGCTCCCCGCTCCCGTCGGCCCTGATGACCCAGGTCTCCAGGCCTCCGCCCCGGTCCGAGGAGTACGCAACCAAGCTCCCGTCGGGCGACCAATGGGGTAGGCGGTCGATGGCGGAGTCGCCGGTGAGCTGGCGGAGCCCCGTCCCGTCCCGGTTCACTATATAGAGGTCGCCCTCGGGCTGGTCCCGGGTGTAGAAGACCGCTCTGGAGCCGTCGGGGGAGGGGTCCGGCGAAGACCACCGGCGCGTGCCCGTCGTCAGGGGTACGGGATCCAGCAGCGTGTCGGTCCGGGGGTCCAGCTCCGCCCGCTCGATGTTCTGCGTGGTGAGGACGTTGACGTACAGGATCCCGGTGCCGTCGGGCGAGATGCTGGGGTGGGCGGCGAATGGGGACGGGGTGGGGATGGGCTCGAGGGCGCCTGCGGCGCGGCCGTGTTCGGAGTCCACCGGCAGCCGCCACAGGTTCATGCTGCCCCCCCGGTCGCTGGTGAAGTAGAGATACCTCCCGTCCGGCGACCAGGTGCAGCCCCAGTCGTTCCCGCCGTCGTCGGTCATGCGGGCCGGCTCGCCGCCCCGGGCCGGGACCAGCCACAGCGATGCCAGGGTCTCCTCCGACCGATGGGTGTAGGCGACCCAGCGGCCATCGGGGGACCAGGCCGGGAGAACGGCGTCGGTCGCCAGCAGCTCCCGATCCTGCCCCGACGCCAGGTCCAGCGTCCAGAGCCCCGAGCGCTCCGGCTCCACGTTCAGCGGATCGAACTGCACGTACTCCAGGCTGTACGCCAGCTCTCCCCCGTCCGGGGACCACGCGGGGTTGTGACCCCGATCAGACACCCGGCGTACCGCCTCGCCGGTTTGGCCCATGACGTAGAGGCCGCCATCGTCCCGCTCCGAGCGGAAGGCGATCTGCGACCCATCGGGGGAGAACGCGGGGGCGTAGTCGTCGGCCGGGGAGTCCTCCGTCAGGTTGATCGGCCGCTCCCCCGCCAGGCTCTGGAGGAAGATGTCCCGGTCGCCGTCGCCATCACCCGCATAGACCATCCACCGGCCGTCCGGAGAGATGCCGGGTGACGACTCGAAGCCCGAGAGCGCCGTGACCTTGTCCGACCGGACTCGGAGAGGGCCCGTCGGTCCGCCACGGGACATCAGCGCCACCGCCGCCGCGACGGCCAGCAGCGCTACGACCCCGGCGGCCCACCAGCCGTAGCGCCGCGCCCTCCCGGCCCACCAGCCCCGACGGGCGGACCGGGCCGCGGCCTTCGGGTCCTCCAGCGCCGCGGCGAATGCATCGGCGCTCGGGAAACGGGTCGTGGGGTTCGGATCCAGGGCCGTCATCACCGCCCGCTCCACGTGGCGCGGGAGCTCGGGCCGCACTCCCCGCAGCTCCGGGACCGGCTCGGTGTATTTCCGGGCCACGATCACCTGCGGTAGCCCGCCGGTGAACGGCGGCGACCCCATCAACATCTCGTATAGCACGCACCCCAGGGCGTAGACGTCGGCCCGCTCGTCCACCGTCGTATCGCCTGTGGCCTGCTCCGGGCTCATGTAGACCGGTGTGCCCACGGCGAACCCCGTGACCGTCAGCGTTTCGCCGCCGATCTCACCGATGGCTCGGGCGATCCCGAAGTCGCACACCAGTGCGTGGCCCTGGTCCAGCAGGATGTTGCCGGGCTTTACGTCCCGGTGGACCACTCCGTGCCGGTGCGCGTGCCCCAGTGCTTCGGCGATCTCACGAGCCAGCCGTACCGCCTCGTCCACGGGGAGCCGCGACTCCCGCTTCAGACGGTCCTTCAGGGTCTCGCCCTCCACGTAGTACATCACGTAGTAGAGGAGACCCGCTTCCGCACCGGAATCGATGAGTGAGAGGATGTTGGGGTGGCTTAGCCGCGCCGAGATCCGGATCTCCCGCAGAAACCGACCTTCCCCCACCGACTGGGCAATCTCCGGCCGCAGCACCTTGATCGCGACCCGGCGTTCCAGCTTCAGGTCTTCCGCCAGAAACACGACGCCCATGGCGCCGCTGCCGAGCTCCCGCTCGACACGGTACCGATCGCCCACCGACTCCCGGAGGCGCTGCGCAAGGTCCTCCATGGGTGCAAAATGGGCCAGGGACGCCCCACGGACCAGTCGGTCACGCGAGGTGCGTCGCGACGCCTATGTGCGCCTCCCGTCGCCAGACGACACGCTTGCCCTCGCTTCAATCGCATCGTTGGGGGGGACGGGTTGAGGAGCAGGGTACCCTGCGGGCCCATGAGTGGCGAGCACGGACTCGATGAATGCGTGGGCACGAAC
>JAJDNI010000216.1 GCA_022340755.1 Gemmatimonadota bacterium | reverse complement strand
CTTCGTGGACCACATCGACCACGCCGTTCAGCTCATCGGCGTCGACCACGTGGGCATCAGCGCGGACTTCGACGGCGGCGGTGGCATCGACGGGTTCCGGGACGCCAGCGAGGCGTTCAACGTCACCCTGGAGCTCGTGCGCCGTGGCTACTCCGAGGAGGACATCGCCAAGATCTGGGGCGGCAACCTGCTCCGGGTGTGGCGAGAGGTGGACCAGACGGCGCAGCAACTCCAAGCCAACGCCAACTGATCTCTCGATCCGACGGGGCCGGGCGCGTGCGCGCTCGGCCCCGTCGACCATCCGCCGCGAGGACCCTCCCATGAGCAAAGAGCCGCAGAGCTTCGAGAACCACGTCCGGGTCGTGCCGGGCTTCCACTACGTGGCGTACGGGCTGGTCTTCGCTGCTCTGGTGCTGTCCGTGACGCTGCTGGTCCGCGACTTCTCCCTGGAGCACGTGGCGCTGTTGTTGTTGTCGGTGGGCGCGGCCCTGGCGCTGGTCTACGCCCGACTCTTTCCCCTCGGCGTGCAGGACCGCCTCATCCGGCTGGAAGAGCGGCTGCGCCTGGAGCGGCTGCTGCCGGAGGATCTGAGGCCCCGCATCGAAGACCTCACCACCCGCCAGCTCATCGGGCTGCGCTTCGCCTCGGACGAGGAGGTGGTCGAGCTGACGCGCCGGGTGCTGGACGACGGCATCACCGATCGGAAGGCCATCAAGGCCATGGTGAAGAGCTGGCGGGCGGACTACGAGAGGATCTGACGGGAGCGCACTTCGCGCCCGAGGTCGGACACCAAAATCAGGCGATCGCCGTAGGGCTCCGGGACGATCTCCCTCGAGCCTACGCGCAACGACATGACCTCGCACTCCGCTCCCTCCGAAGCCCGCTGGGCCCAGCTCCCGGAGTCCGCCGCCATCATGCTCGCGGCCCCCGCGTATTTCTGTGTCTATCTGGCGTACCTCTTCTGGCATCGGGAAAGCGAGGTGGGGCACTGGCTCAGCCTGGTGATCCTGCCGGTCCTGCTCGTGTGGGCTCTGCATCGTGCTTCCGGCGGCACGCTTCGGGGCGCCCTGGCCTCGCTGGGTCTGGGGAAGGTCCGATGGACGAGGGGGCTCGTGGCGGCGCTGCTGATGGGCGTGATTCTCGGGATCTTCCAGGTGATGGCGTCACGCAGCGGGGAGATGGCCATGGACGCGTTCCGCACCGGTCGGGCCGCTTGGCTCCTGCCGGTGGCGTTCGTGTTCATGCTGCTCACGGCGGGGTTCACCGAAGAGCTGTTCTTCCGCGGCTTCCTGCAGACCCGGCTGGAGGGACTGCTGCGCTCACGGGTGGCCGGGCTGCTCCTGGCCTCGTTCTGCTTCGGCGTCTATCACCTGCCCTACGCCTACTTCAACCCCCGATGGCCCTCCGCCGGTGATTGGGGGCAAGCCTGGGGAGCGGCGCTCGGACAGGGGATTCCCGCCGGGCTGATCCTGGGCGCGTTGTACCTGTACTCGGGGCGGAACCTCCTGGCTCCCGCGGTGCTCCACGCGCTCGTGGACGCGTTCCCGGCGATGGGGATCCTGCACTTCGGTTCTGGGTGATCCGGCGAGCCCTACCGGATCGTATGCCTCTGGGTCAGGGCCTCTTCCACCGCGCGCTCCCATTCTCCCGTGCTGCGGCAGTCCACGAAGCCCGCGTTTCCACCCCCGAATCCCGGGTGCTTGTCGGCCTGCCATTGGGTGGCGATCTGCACGGTGGAGCCCTTCGCGCGACGGCGGACGTCGAAGCGGAAGCGTGCGCGCATTCGGTAAGGGGGCGCGTCGGCGTCGCCGCCGCAGTCGGCGACGTAGCTGAGATCCACCTCTCCAGGTTCCCAGTAGACCCAGTCGCTCTGGATGGTACCGAACTGGGCGTCGGTGACGAGGATCGGGATGCCTCGGGTCTCCAGCATCCCGGAGATGGCCGACATTGTCTGGTCGAAGTCGGTGAGCACCAGCACCGGCGCGCGCACGGGGCTGGGAAACCCGGAACGGTGGAGCCTGGAGCACCCCGCGAGGGAGAGCGCCGCGACCGTGATGACGACGAGATGTCGGCGCATGGCTTCCTCCGGGTCATGGGGGTCGGTGGCGTGGTGTCACCCGAACGCCGAGGGTAGTTTGCAGCGAAGGTCCACTCCTGGCTACTACCCCGCGTTCGCCCCCATGCGCCAGATCCTGAAGTCCGCTTCCGTCCTGGTTCTTCCGGTCCTCGTCGCCTCCACGTGGTGGCCGACTTTCGCGCCACCGCCCCGGACACCGAAGGTGCTCGTCGTGGGCGTCGACGGCGTGCGTGTCGATCGGCTGGCCCGGGCACGCACACCCTACCTCGACGCCCTCGTCGCCGACGGCGTATTCAGCGACAGCGCGCGCACCAGCCCGCAGACGGTGAGCGGGCCGGCTTGGTCGAGCATCCTGACCGGCGTGTGGCCAGCGAAGCACGGCGTGACGTCCAACGACTTCCACGGCAACCACTATCGCCGGTGGCCGGACCTCCTGACGCGCATCGAGCAGGTACGCCCGGCTCTGCACACGCTCGCCGTGCTGGACTGGCCCCCCCTGGGGACGGGCGCCGACGGGGGCCCGCTGGTCTCGTCGAACGTCGACGAGGTGGTGAACATCGACGGGGACAAGGTGGGCTACGGTCCCGCCGACGCCCGCTCGGTGGACGAGGCCGCCCGCCGGCTCCGGGGTGGGGACGTGGACGTCGCCTTCGTCTACCTCGGCAATCCCGACGTGGTGGGCCACGACTCCACGGCGGTGGGGCGCGCCTACACGGCGTCCATCGAGACCGCCGACACCGAGATCGGACAGCTTCTGGATGCCGTGCGCCATCGCTCGACGTACGAGCAGGAGGACTGGCTCGTCCTCGTCACCACCGACCACGGACGCCGGGACGACGGCAGCCACGGGGGGCACTCTCCCGAGGAGACCCGGGTGTTCTGGCTCGCGTCGGGCCCCTCCATGCTCGAGGGAACACCGATGACGCCCCCCTCGGCGGTGGACGTGGTGCCCACGGCGTTGGCGCACCTGGGCATTCCGGTGGACCCGGCCTGGGGCCTGGACGGGAGGGCGGTGGGGCTGCGCCCGGATGTCCCGGCCGGAGCGGATCCCTACGGGCCGCTCCTGGGCACGCCCGCAGAGATCCGTCCGCACTGGGAGAACGAGAGGGTGGTGGGGATCAACAAGCTCCCGCCACGGGCCACGTTCTTCCCCTTCGAGAGTCGGGAGCTGTCGGTGGCGCGGGACCCCCATCGGTCGATGCGCTACCTCAACCTGAATGGCACCTGGGCGTTCCGGTGGGTGCGGAGCCCCGGAGAGCGGATGATCGGCTTCTACCGGCAAGACGTCGACGACTCGGGCTGGGACCGCATCCCGGTGCCGTCGGACTGGCAGCTCCACGGCTACGGCATCCCCATCTATCTGAACAGCGCCTACGAGTTCAAGAAGAACCCGCCCTTCATCCAGCATGACTACGACCCCGTGGGGCAGTATCGACGCCACTTCGACGTGCCCGCCGGCTGGAGCGGCCAACGCGTCGTGCTGCAGGTGGGCGCGGCCAAGGCCGGCATGTACGTGTGGGTGAACGGCGTGCGGGTGGGCTATTCCCAGGGGTCCAAGACGCCCGCGGAGTTCGACGTGACCCCCTGGGTGCACCCCGGGGACAACCTGCTGGCGCTCGAGGTCTATCGGTGGACCGACGCCAATTACCTGGAGGACCAGGACTTCTGGCGCCTGTCGGGGCTGGACAGAGACATCATCGTGTACGCCGAGCCCCACACGCGCATCTCCGACCTCTGGGTGCGGGCGGGGCTGGATTCGCTGTACCAGAAGGGTGTCCTGCACGTGGACGTGAGCCTCACCCGCGACCCGGGTGCGCCGGCCCCCGGCAAGCTGACCGTCGAGCTCCTGGGAGACGGGGGAGCCGGAGTGAGGGCGCCCCTGTCCGTGGAGCCGCACCTACGTCCCTCCGACACCACGCAGTGGCACTTCGAGGGCCAGGACCTCGACATCCGGCACTGGACGGCGGAGACGCCCAACCTGTACACGGTGGTCGCCACGCTGTCGGACTCGTCGGGTGCGACGCTGGAGAGCGTGAGCACGCGGGTGGGCTTCCGGACCCTCGAGATCTCCGATGGCCAGTACAAGGTGAACGGCGTGCCCGTCGTCATCGAGGGCGTGGACCGCCACGAGCACGACCCCTACACGGGCCACGTGGTGAGCCTGGAGCGCGACCTCCAGGACTTGAAGGTCATGAAGGCGGCGAACATCAACGCCATCCGCACGTCCCACTATCCAGACGATCCCCGCTTCCTGGACTTCACGGACTCGTTGGGCTTCTACGTGGTGGACGAGGCGAACATCGAGTCCCACGGGATGGGCTATCGGCTGGACACCACGCTGGGGAACAACCCGGCGTGGATGCACGCCCACACGGAGCGCACGGAGCGCATGGTGGAGCGCGACAAGAATCATGCGTCGGTGGTGTTCTGGTCGCTGGGCAACGAGGCGGGCAACGGGGTGAACTTCTACACCACCTACTCGTGGATCAAACACCGGGACCCCACCCGCCCGGTGCAGTACGAGCGCGCGGGCCACGAGTGGAACACCGACCTCTTCGTGCCCATGTATCCGGGCTTCGAGGAGCTGGAGCGGTACGCCCAGAGCGAAGATCCGCGGCCGCTCATCATGTGCGAGTACGCCCATGCCATGGGCAACAGCGTCGGCAACTTTTCCGACTACTGGGAGATCATCGACAAGTACCCGAAGCTCCAGGGAGGCTTCATCTGGGACTGGGTCGACCAGGGGCTCTTCAAGGTCACCCAGGCCGGTGACAGCATCTGGGCCTACGGCGGCGACTACGGCCCGCCGGGCACCCCCTCCGACGGCAACTTTCTCATCAACGGCCTGGTGCAGCCCGACCGCACGCCCAACCCCCACTACTGGGAGGTGAAGGCGGTGTATCAGTGGGTGCGCACCGAGGCGCCGGACGCGGCTGCGGGCAAGTTGCGCATCGTCAACCGGTACCAGTTCAGGGATCTGTCGAACCTGGCCATGCACTGGCTGATCCGTGAGGACGGAGCTGTCGTCGCGCAGGGGGACGCGCCCATGCCGGCGGTGCCCCCGCGGGACTCGGCCGACGTGACCCTACGGCTCCCCGAGGTGAAGCGCGTTCCGGGTGCGGAATACGTCCTCGAGGTCCGCTACACGCGCAAGGAAGCGGACGCGACGCTCCCGGCCGGGCACGAAGAGGCGTTCGCGCAGTTCCTGCTGCCGTCGCCCCGGGTGGCGCTGAGGCGTCCCGCCGGGCCGCAGGCCCGGGTCGAGGAGCGTGCGGATGCATTCGTCCTCAGCGCCGGAGACGTGCGTGCCGAGGTGGATCGCCGCACGGGCTTGCTGCGATCGTACCGCACGGGCGAGCGGGAGCTTCTCGACGCGCCCGTGACACCGGACTTCTGGCGGGCGCCCACCGACAACGACTTCGGGGGGAATTGGCAGAAGAAGCTGGAGGTCTGGAAGAACGCGGGCAGGGGATTCAAGGCCGACGACGTCCGCATGACGCGGGCGCCGGACGGACGTGCGCTGGTGGTGGCCATGGGACACATCCCCGCAGGGGACTCACCCGTGACCGTCACGTACGGAATGGAGCCCGACGGCACCCTGCAGATGTCCCAGAGCCTCGAGCCGGTCGAAGGGGCGGACCTTCCACGGATGCCCCGGTTCGGCATGCGGACGATCCTGCCGGCCACCTACCACCGGACCGAGTGGTACGGGCGGGGTGAGGTGGAGTCGTACCAGGATCGCATCGACGGCGCGCGGCTGGGACGCTGGAGCCTGGACGTGTCGCAGTGGGGACACCGGTACATACGTCCGCAGGAGACGGGCAACCGCACCGGCGTCCGCTGGCTCGCTTTGAGGGACGACGCCGGATGGGGGCTGCTGGTGGCCGGCGAGCCGGAGCTGGAGACGACGGCGTTGCCCTGGTCCAGGAGCGATCTCGATCCGGGAGAGGAGAAGGCCCAGCGGCACGGGGGCGAGCTCCACGACCGGGATTCGACGTTCCTCAACGTGGACTTCAAGCAGATGGGCGTCGGTGGCATCGACTCGTGGGGTCCCACGGCGTTGATGAAGTACTCCCTGCCGTACGGCGCCTACTCGTATGCGTTCAAGCTGCGGCCGTTGAGGCCGGGTGACGATCCGGCGGCCCTGGGACGGGCGCTGCGCGGGGAGGAGAGGAAGATCGTGCCCTGACGGGGGACGATCTCCGCCGTCCCGGGTACCTCTGGGGGACAGGAGGCGGTGAAGATGGCTTCCGAGCTCTTCGCTAATCTGGTCCTGGCCCTCCACGTGGCCTTCGTGAGCTTCGTGGTGGCCGGAGGCGTGCTGGTTCTGTGGTGGCCGGGCGTCGCGTGGGCCCACATCCCCTGTGCCTTGTGGGGAGCGTGGGTGGAGATCTCGGGGTGGGTGTGCCCGCTGACGCCCCTCGAGGTGTCCCTCCGACGCTCGGCCGGTGAAGCCGGGTACACGGGCGGGTTCCTCCAGCACTACGTCGTGTCCACGCTCTATCCCGCCCAGCTGACGCGAGGCGTGCAGATCGTTCTGGGCGTGGCGGTGCTGGCCTTCAACCTGGCGATGTACGCGCTGGTGCTCGCGCGCCGACAGCGCGCGATGGAGAGCCCGGACGCGGCATGACCTCCATGCCGCGACCGGCACTCCTCTCCGATCGCCTTCCTAGCCCGGTCCCCCCGGCATCGCTCCACCGCATCCAAAGCTGAGGGGCGGGAGCGTCTGGCCGTTGGCCGCGAGCCGCGCCACGTAGCCACGAGAGTACACGCGGATCTGCCCCACACGGGGGAATGCCTCGACCATGTAGTATCCCCGGGGATCCAGGATGTCGAGCTCCGTCCCCTGGCCCAGGGCCTTGTGACCGTCGATGCAGACATCCACCGGCTGCGTGTGACCCTGATGGTTGAAGCACAGCTGGTTGCCCTGCATCGGTATCTCCGCGGTGCCGCCGTTGATGGTGGGCGGGCATTTCGCGGCGCTGGGGATGAGCCGCTGGGTCATCTCGTAGAACGACGTGTAGGTGCCTTTGAGGAGCTCCTTCTCGTCGAGCACCGTGGCGACTCCGTAGATGCCGCGCCTCCGGTCGGCCAGCTTGTCGGCCAGCACCGTGAGACCCTGGAGCTCGATGGGGTCCGGCATCAGCATGAAGCGGAAGGGCTTGTTGGCGGAGGCCGCCGCGACGGACATCTCCAGGTCGTGATAGCCGAGCTGGTTGACACGCAGCTTGTACTCGTCGGCCCGATAGACCCGCATGGCGAACAGGCCGAGCGAGTCGGTGAGCACGCCCTGCTTCGATGCGGCGGGCGCCACGAATGCCCCGGCGATGGGCATCAGCGTGTTGGCGTCGATGATCTGGCCCTGAAGCAGGACGGGACCAGCGTCCTGCCCTACGAGAGGTGCGCGGAAAAGAAGAAGGAGCAAGCCGAGAAAGGCGATGGAGACGCCTTGGCGAACCATGCGGACCCTGCCTCCGGGATGGTGCGGAAGGGGAGTTGCCCCGGGGTCGCCGGGGCTCCGTCCGTCGTGCGATACGTTATCTGCGCGGAGGCCCGGTTTGTTCCAACCTTGACTCCGCCCGGCCCGGTCCCTAGGGAGCCTCTGCGCACGTATGGTAGGCCTCGTTACGAGCGCCACGGCCCCAGATTCCAGGCGGTTCGCCGAAGGCATAGCCGTAGCTACGTCGAGGCGAACCAACGACGAAGGTGGGGCCGTGCCGCCGTAACCCACGACCGTCGAAGGTCAGGTGTCACAACGTGGACGGGCGCAGGGGGATCGCGGACTCATACTTCGTCTCTTCTCCTCGCCGTAGCTGGGCTACGACTCGTCGGCGTTCCTCGTCTGAGCCTCGCGAGCCCCCTGCGCGAGGCGTACCATACGTGCGCAGAGGCTCCCTAGCTCGTCCCGACTCGGCGAAATCCTGGAGGCGGCTTTGGTCATCTACGGCGTAGCGTTGCTGGCGGGGTGCATGATCGCGGGCGTGTTCGTCGGCGACATCCTGGGGGAGATCCTCCACGTGCAGGCGAACGTGGGGGGCGTCGGCATCGCCATGCTTCTCCTCGTGCTCATCACCGACCGCCTGCGGAACACGGGCCGACTGCCCAAGCCCACAGCGCAGGGCGTGGCGTTCTGGAGCGCGATCTACATCCCCATCGTCGTGGCCATGGCGGCCAAGCAGAACGTCATCGCCGCGATCCGCGGGGGCCCGGCGGCCTTCGCCGCGGGGGCGCTGGCGGTGCTCGTGTGCCTGGTGCTCGTGCCGGTGATCAGCCGGATCGGGCGGGAGGACGGAGGTGCCGGGGGCACGCGCGTGGCCGACATCGGGGACGCTCCGGAGACCGGCGGCCACCAGAGGGGCGCGGGAGGCCATCCGTGAAGAGCGTCCTCGACATCATCGCCGGAGTCCTCGCCGACAACGGCCTGGTCACCGCCTTCGCGTTCGTCGGCGTCACCGTATGGGTGTCCTACTGGCTCTCGGCGAGGCTGACCCGGGGACGGATCCACGGTTCGGCCATCGCCATCCTTGTCGGACTGATCCTGGCGGGTGTAGGAGGCGCGGCCACCGGCGGCAAGAACGGGCTCGCCGACATCCAGGTGCTCGCGGGGGTGGGCTTCCTCGGTGGGGCCATGCTCCGGGACTTCGCCATCATCGCCACCGCCTTCGGCGCGAGCTTCGACGTCCTGCGGAGCGCGGGGATCGCCGCCATGATCTCGCTGCTGGTGGGCGTCCTGGGCTCCTTCGTGGTGGGGGCCGTGGTGGCATACGCGTTCGGCTACCACGACGCCGTGAGCGTGACCACGATCGGAGCCGGGGCGGCGACGTACATCGTGGGCCCGGTGACGGGCACGGCCATCGGCGCGAGCTCGGAGGTCGTGGCACTCTCCATCGCCGCGGGGCTGGTGAAGTCCATCATGGTCATGACCGGGACGCCCTTCGTCGCGCGCTTCATCGGCCTGGACAACCCCCGCTCCGCCATGATCTACGGCGGCCTCATGGGGACCACGAGCGGGGTGGCGGGGGGCTTGGCGGCGACGGACCCGAAGCTGGTGCCGTACGGCGCCATGACCGCCACGTTTTATACGGGCCTGGGGTGCCTCCTGGGGCCTTCGATCTTCTTCTTCACGGTGCGGGCCCTCATGGCGTAGACGGCGAGGGACGGCCCTCCCGATGGAGGACCGCCCCGTCGGCCGCCGCCCTTTCGAATCGAGGGCGTCCGACGCGCCGCCGTCGTCAGCTACCGCCACCGCCTCCCCGTCTGGGAGCAGGCCTGCGGT
>JAJDNI010000211.1 GCA_022340755.1 Gemmatimonadota bacterium | reverse complement strand
GGCCTCCCGGCTCCGCCAAGCCGCCTCACTCCGCTTCCCACACCCTCATCTCGGTCACCCCCGTGAACGCGGGCAGCGCATGCGTGAAGATCACCCGCACGCGGGGCGTGCCGACCGGGTCGAACTTCACGGCGTTCTGCGCCCACACCATCGGCGCCTCCGGTGTGCGTGACTGCTCCGCCACCGGGCGCCAGGCGCCGTCCCGCCAGACCTCCACGTGATACTCCTTCGGCGCGGCGATGCCGCCTCCGTCCCCGTAGAAGTAGAGCTCCACGCTCCCGACGCGCTTCGCTTCTCCGAAGTCGACCTCTAGCCAATCCGTCCGGTTGGGCGAACGGAACGCCGTCCAACGGTTCCTCGAGTAGCGGGTGAGGGCGATGCGGCCGTCCACGGCCTCGGCGGGCGAATCCGACGGGCCCGTGTAGGAGGCGCGGACGCGTGGGTAGCCGTCACCGTTCGGGTTCCAGGCGAGATCGCGCACGGGCGCCGTCGCCGCGGGGATCGGAAGCTCGCCCGGGCCCCAGGCTTCGATCTCGGTGAGGCCCGACGTCGAACCCTGCTGGTGGTGAAGCACCACGCGGATCTTCGAGGTGGAGATCCGGGGGAAGCCGACGGTGTTGGCCCGCCGCCCTTCGGGGCTCTCCGGTTTGCGCGTTTGATCCGGCACGTCCGTCCAGCTCGAGCCGGTCCACATTTGGACCTCGTAGCTCGCCGGGGGACGGACCGGGAGGGTCGTCTCGCCCGGCTTGCCCGGGAATCCCGAACGGTCTTCCTCGCCGGTGGCCTCCACGGGGGGCGCATCGACGTCGTCGAGGAAGTAGAGCTTCACGGACTCGATGGGGCGTTCGGTGCCGAAGTCGACCTGGAGCCAATCGCTTCCCCCGGCCGACGGCGCCGCTACCCAACGGTTCGGAGGCGAGGGGTGGTACCAGCGGTTCCCGTCGACAGCCCAGAAAGGCGGGTAGCGCGGATCGCTCGAGGACGCCGTCGCGAGCGGGTAGACGGCGCGCTCGTTGTTCACCGCGTAATCGTTCAGGCGCGGAGCGCGCGCGGGAAGCCGGGGCGGGGAGATCGCGACGCGCATCGGCCCCAGGCCGGCCCGGCGCTCCATCAGCCTGCCGTCCACCCACACGCTCAACCCCGCCCCCCGCTCGTACGTGGTGCCGTCACGGTCCCAGACGATCGATACGTCGTGGCCATGGTAGCGGACTCCTTCCAGCGCGAAGTACGGCCAGTCGTCGGGCGCGAGCGGGGCCACCTCGAGGGTGTCGTCGGCGCGCGGGCGCAGGCCCACCAGCCCGCTGATGACGAGGTTCACGAACCCCGAGTGGAAGTAGTGCTCGCTGTGGTAGAACGTGTTGTGGCCCGACCACGAGCCGGTGAACGGGTTCGCGGCTTCCGCGACATAGGGCCGGCCGTTCATCCGCTGATCCAACGCGTAGGTGCGAAGCAGCTTGTAGTAGTCGTCCTTCGTGACGACCGACTGGGTGTAGTCGTCGAGCAGGTTGGCCATGGCGACGAGCGTCTGCGTCGTGGCGTACGGCCATTCGTTCCCACTCCACACGCAGCAGCGCGGCGAGACGTAGAACTGCGGGTCCCCTCGCTCGACCGTGGTGGGCCCGTACGGGGCGGCGAAGTAGGCCGTGTCCATGAGGAAGCGCCACGCGCTCGCGTATCCGGAGTCCGGCAGCTCGAACTGCCAGGGGATGTAGCCGATCTCCACTCGCCCGTGCGGGTTGCCGGCGTACGGGCCCGACTGGTAGGTGAGCGTCTTGGCGCGGATGCCGCCCTTCTCGTCGTGCGCGAACTGGTGGAAGAAGAAGTCCCGCGAGGAGTCCCACAGCTCGTCTTCCACGCGCCGCTTCAGGCTGTCGGCGCGACTTCCGTAGAGCTCGGCTCGGGCGCTGTCGCCGAAGAGCACGGCCGCCCGGGAGATGGCCTTCATGTCGGCGTAGAGGTAGCTGTCCAGCGTGGGACGGTAACCCTCGGCCCCGCTGAAGGGGTCGTCCGTGAGGCGGGAGTTGATGTTCGTCTCCATCCCGTCCCAGGCGCCGACCCAGTCGTACATGCGGTGCTCACCGTCCCAGTGCTCGTGGGTCCATCCGCGAACCTGCTGTTGCATATGCGGATAGACCGCGCGCAAGAAAGACGTATCTCCGAGCACCTCGTACGCCGACCAGACGGCGTCGCCGTACCAGTTCGAGTATCGACGGGGCTCGGCGCCCGGCGTCTCGAACCAGTAGCGGGCGAAGTCCTCGATCACGCGCGGCTCCTTCAGCCACCGGACCTCGTCGAGCTGATGGCCGAGCGGGCAGGAGATGCTCCCGTAGGCCCCCGACCAGAACGGCCGGTCGATGAACTCCGTGAACGTGTAGCCGCTCGCGGGTGATCCGTAGGTCAGGTGCTTGGTGACCAGGTCCCACCGGTAGTAGTAGGTCGCGTCGAGCGCGGTGTCCGGCGAGTCGAAGAACGGGACGTGGGTCTCGTACCAATCGAAATCACGGTTGTCCAGCCAGTCGTACCGCTGGAGGATCGCTCGGTGATCCAGGATCGTCCCGGACGATGGGCCGCAGGACGTGAGCGTTGCGGCGGACGAGAGAATGGCGAGGAGCGCCACGGCCGGTCGGGAAGCGGTCACACGTGTCTTCATGCGAGGCATGCCCTGGTGGGGTCGGAACGATGAGCCGTCTGGAGCATACGTCTTCCGGAGCCGGGCCGCGATCACGCCGCCCGGCTTTCGGTCGCTTTCAGAGCGGAAAGGAAGATCGCACCCATGTTCGTCGCCACCCCGCGCTCGTGAAGACGGGCACGCGGCACTCTCCACGGCCCACCCGGGTCGTTCGGTGGCTCCCCCGATGGGTTCTGGCCTACCCCAAACTCCTGTCCCGTCTGGGCATCGTGTCCCGCGCCGAGGCGGAGGAGGCGTTCGAGATCGCCGTGCCCGCCATGGTGACCGGGGGCATCCGCACGGTCCTTCGAGCGACCGACTTCTTCTTGATCAGCCTGGCGCTCGGCGACGCCGCGGTGGCCGGCATCGAGTTCGGATTCCAGTACTACTTCATCGGGTTCGGCCTGGCGCTCGGTATCTCGAGCGGGACCATCAGCGTCGTGGCCCGCGCGAAGGGAGCGGGCGACGACGAGACGGCGAATCTGGCCGTCCAGCAGTCCCTCTGGATCGCGCTGATCATCTGCCTTCCGCTGACGGTCGTGACATGGTTCTGGGCCGACAAGATGGTGGGGCTGCTCACCCACGACGTCCGGACGATCGCGTACGGAGGTAGCTACCTGCGCATCGTCATGCTCGCCGTCGTGTGCCGTTTCTGGAGCATGATCGCCGCGCGCGCGCTCCAGGGCGTGGGCGACGCCCGCACACCCATGCTCGTGCGACTCGTGACCATCCCGACCAACCTGGTGCTCGACGCGGTGCTGATCTTCGGGCTCGGGCCGTTCCCTCGCATGGGCGTGGCGGGCGCCGCCCTCGGCACCGCCATCGCCAATACGCTGGCCGCCCTGCTCTTCATGGGTGTGATGCTGTCGGGGTCCTTTCCGGTTCGGCTCGACCTGTCGCGACCCCGCTGGGACGGGCGGCTGATGCGCGAGATCATGAGGGTGGGCTTCCCCCTGGCCGGGACGCAGCTCCTCCGCACGATCGGGCGCTTTCCGTTTCTCTTCATCCTGGCGAGCATCGGCACGCCGATCGTGGCGGCCTACGCCATCGGGCGCCGGGTGGTGCTTCTCGCCTTGATGCCCGCGTGGGGATTCGCCACCGCGGCCAGCACGCTCGTGGGCCAGAGTCTCGGGGCCGAGGCCCATGCGCGCGCCACGCGCTACG
>JAJDNI010000191.1 GCA_022340755.1 Gemmatimonadota bacterium | reverse complement strand
CCCGGTTCCGGCTGGCCAACGGCCTCAACGTCATCGTACACCGGGACGCTTCCCTTCCGGTGGCCAGCGTCAACGTCTGGTATCACGTCGGGTCCAGGAACGAGGCGCCGGGGCACACGGGCTTCGCCCACCTCTTCGAGCACGTGATGTTCGAAGGGTCGGCCCATGTCTCCGAGGGAGCCTTCGACCACCTCCTGGAAAGCGCCGGGGGGGTGAACAACGGCTCCACCAGCAACGACCGCACGAACTACTGGGAGAACCTCCCCTCCAATGCCCTGGAGCTTGCGCTCTGGCTGGAGGCCGACCGCATGGGGTTCCTGCTCCAGACCATGACCCAGGAGAAGCTCGACCTCCAGCGTGACGTGGTGAAGAACGAGCGGAGGGAGAGTGTCGACAACCAGCCGTACGGGGCGGCGTTCGAGAAGGTCTACGAGAACCTTTATCCACCCGATCATCCGTACCACTGGCCGGTCATCGGCTCCATGGACGACCTGTCCGCGGCCACCCTGGACGACGTGAGAGCCTTCTTTCGAACGTACTACGCGCCGAACAATGCGAGCCTGGCCATCGCCGGCGACGTGGACGAGCGGCAGGTTCGTCGGCTGGTGGAGACGTACTTCGGGGCGATTCCCGCGGGCCCCCCCGTGCCCGAGGTGAGCATGCCGGACGCGACGCTCGCGTCGGACCGGAGTGTCGTCCTCGAGGACGACGTCCAGCTGCCGCGGCTCTACGTGGCCTGGCACTCTCCGCGGATCTTCACCGACGAAGACGCCACCATGGACGTGCTCGCTTCGGTGCTGGCCGACGGCAAGAGCTCGCGCCTGTACAAGCGCCTGGTGTACGACGAGCAGATCGCCCAGGACGTGAGCGCGTTCCAGAACAGCCAGGAGCTGGCGGGCTCGTTCTGGATCGTCGCGACCGCGAAGCCCGACGTAAGCCTGGCCGCGCTCGAGAGCGCCATGCGCCAGGAGTTGGAACGGGCCGCATCGGAGGGCGTGGACCCGGTGGAGCTCGAGCGGGCCGTGAACGGCGTGGAGACGTCCTTTGTGCGCTCCCTGGAGCGTGTGGGTGGCTTCGGAGGCAAGGCGGACCGCCTGAACGAGTACCACTTCTACGCGGGCTCCCCCGGCTTCGTGCGCAGGGATCTGGCGCGGTATCACCAGGTCCGCGAGGCCGACGTGTCCACCGCGGCCCGCATGTACCTGGTGGACCGCCACGCGGTCTGGCTGAGCGTCGTACCCCGGGGCCGGGCTGATCTGGCCGCGGGCGCACCGGGGGAGGCTGGATCACGGTGAGGGCACGCTCCCGCCGGATCCCGGGATCGCTTGTCGGGCTGCTGGCGCTCACCGTCGGGTGTGCTCCGAGGGTGACGACCACGTCCGCACGGGATCCCGAAACCGGCAGGACGACCGTGACCGTTTCCGGAACGACGGAGGGAAGAATGGGGGTGGACACGCTGGACCGCAGCCGGGTTCCGGGGGTGGCGGCGCCTTCCGAGATGAAGTTCCCCGAGATCCAGGACTACCGGCTGCAGAACGGCCTGCGCGTCGTGCTCTGGGAACGCACCGCGCTCCCCCTGGTGAGCCTCCAGCTGCAGTTCCGGGGTGGCGCGTCGGCGCACCCCGCTCAGAAGGCGGGTCTTGCGGCCCTGACTGCGGACATGCTGGACGAGGGCACGTCCACGCGGAATGCCCTCGAGATCGCCGGGACGGTGGACCTTCTGGGGGCGACGCTCACGAGCTCGGCGGGATACGACGCCAGCCAGGTTCGGCTCTCCATTCTCAGGGACAAGCTCGCGGACGGTCTGGCGGTCATGGCGGATATCGTCATGCACCCGACGTTCCCGGAATCCGAGTTCACCCGCGTGAGGAAGGAGCGCCTGGATCGCGTGCTGCAACGCTCTGCCGAGCCCGCGGCCATGGCCGACGACGCCTTCGTCCGCACGCTCTACGGAACCGACCATCCCTATGGCGCTTCTCTTCTGGGTACGAGCGAGACTCTGGAGGATCTCGTCCGCGAGGACGTAGAGAGCTTTTTCCACGCCCGCTACGCGCCGGGCCAGGCGACGCTCGTGGTGGTCGGTGACATCGAGAGGGCGGCCCTCGATTCGCTTCTCGCGGCCTCGTTCGCGGGGTGGCAGGGTCACGGTGAAGACCTCCATGCCTTGCCGATGGCTTCCGGGGCGCCGGCGCCGGGCATCTACGTCGTGGACAAGCCCGGGGCCGCGCAGAGCGAGGTGCGCGTAGGGTACGTGGCCGTGGATCGCAAGACGCCGGACTACTATCCCCTGACGGTGCTGAACACCGTGCTGGGAGGTACCTTCACGAGCCGGCTCAACCTGAAGCTCCGGGAGGAGAAGGGGTACACGTACGGAGCGGGCTCGGCGTTCGACATGCGCGTGGCGCCGGGCCCCTTCGAGGCCGCGGCGGCGGTGGCCACCCCGGTCACCGACTCGGCGGTGGCCGACTTTGTGGAGGAGATCGATCGACTGAGTCGGGAGGACGTGCCGAACGAGGAGCTCGAGCGGGCCCGCAACTTCCTGGCGCTCCGCCTGCCGCAGCGGTTCGAGTCGGTGGACGACGTGGTCCGGCGCCTCGCGGAGCTCGTCCTCTACGACCTCCCCCTGGGCTTCTACTCCGACTATGTGACGGCGGTGCAGGGGGTGGATGCCGGCGCCGTGAGGCGTGCGGCCGAGCGGTACCTCCCCGTATCCCGGATGATCATCGTGGTGGCCGGTGACCGGAAGGAGGTGGAGAGCTCCCTCGCCTCGCTCGACCTGGGCCCGGTGGTGGTGCTGGGCCCGGTTGCGACGCCCGGGGCATCCGAATCGAACCCGAGCAGGGAGGAGTAGTCCGTGGGCATCCTCGACGTCCCGTTCACCCGACACCGCCTGGACAACGGCCTGCGGGTGGTGCTTTCCCACGACCCCACGGCCCCGGTGGTGGCTGTGAACCTCTGGTACGGTGTGGGCTCGCGAAACGAAGCCCCGGGGCGCACGGGATTCGCGCACCTCTTCGAGCACATGATGTTTCAGGGTTCGCTGCACGTGCCCAAGAACCGGCACTTCGAGCTGGTGGAGCGGGCAGGCGGCTCGCTGAACGCCACGACCTGGTACGACCGGACGAACTACTTCGAGACGCTACCCTCGAACCAGCTCGAGCTCGCCCTCTGGCTCGAGTCCGACCGGATGGGTTGGATGGTCCCTGCGATGGATCAGGAGAAGCTCGACAACCAGCGGGAAGTGGTGAAGAACGAGAAGCGGCAGCGTTACGACAACCAGCCCTATGGAGATTGGGACGAGCGCCTTCACCGGATGGTCTACCCGGAGCGGCACCCGTACCGCCACACCGTAATCGGATCGATGGAGGACCTCGACGCCGCGACTCTGGACGACGTGGCCTCGTTCTTCGCCACCTACTACGTGCCGAGCAACGCGGTGCTCACGGTGGCGGGGGACTTCGATCCCGACCGGACCCTGCGACTGGTGGAGGCCTGGTTCGGCGAGATCCCCGGTGGCGATCCCATTCCCCCGCTCCCCGGCGAGCCGTCGCTTCCGCCGCTCATCGGTGACACGGTGCGCGACGAGGTGGTGGGTGACGTGCCGCTGCCGCGGGTGATCGTCGGGACGCGCATCCCACCGTACTCGGTGGACGGCTTCGCGGTAGCGGAAGTCGCCCGTTCCGTCCTGGGCACCGGACGGGCATCGCGCCTCTACCGGCGTCTTGTTCGCGAGCGGCGCGTGGCCAAGGACGTGACGACCTACGCGTTTCCTCTGCTCACTGGAGCTGGTATGCTGCTGACGTGGGCCACGGGTTATCCCGGAAGCAAGCCCGAAGAGCTGGAAGCCGCTTTGGCCGGAGAGATGGAAGGCCTCGCGGATGCCACATCGGATGAGGTCGAGCGGGCCGTTGCGGTCACCGAGACGGACCTGGTTCGATCCCTGGAGCGCGTGGGGGAGCGCGCCGACCTGCTCTCGATGTTCGAGCTCTATTTCAACGATCCGGGGCGCCTGAACACGGAGATCGACCGCCTCCGGGCGGTGACGCCGGAACAGGTGAGGGGCTTCGCCGCCGAGCGACTGGGGGCGGACAACCGTGCTGTCCTCACCTACATCCCGGGAGATGATCGATGAGCACTGTGGACCGGACGCGAGCTCCGGAGCCGGCAGCGCTCCGGGACTTCTCCTTCCCGGAAGTGCAGCGTCGAGATCTGCCCGGCGGCCTGGATCTTCGAGTGGCGCGCATGTCGCGCCTGCCCGTGGTGAGCGCGGTGCTCTTCCTGCGTGCGGGTGAGGCCACCCTGGACGAGACCCGGGCCGGGCTGGCGTGCCTGACGGGGGATGCGTTGGAGGGAGGGACCCGGAACCGGTCGGGCAGCGACCTCTCGGAGGCACTCGAGCGCGTGGGCGCGCGCATGGGCGTCGCCACCGGCTGGGAGGGGACCAGCGTGTCGCTGTCGTGCCTGGCGGAGCGCTTCGAGGAGGCGCTCGCGTTGCTGGCGGAGGCGGTCCGTGAGCCCGCCTTTCCGGAGGCGGAGGTCGAGCGGGCCCGCAGCCAGACGCTGGCGGGCATCCGGCAGCGAGCGATGGATCCCGCGTCGCTGGCGTCGGATGTGGCGGCACGGATGATCTTCGCTCCGGGGGTGCCATACGCCCGCCCCGTCGCGGGTACGGTCGCATCCGTGGAGCAGTTCGGCAGGGATCACCTCAGGGGCTACGCAGGAGCTTCCTTTCTGCCCGGCGACGGAGGCTTCGTGGTGGTGGGGGACGTGGACGCCGGGGAGGTCGCGGACCTCGCCGGCCGCCACTTCGCCGGCTGGTCCGGCTCGCCCCCCGGGGGGGGGGACTTCGTGGTGGAGCCGTCCTCGCGGGAGCGCGCGATCCACGTGGTGGATCGTCCGGGTTCGGTGCAGTCGGAAATTCGTGTGGGCCACGTGGGTGTGGCCCGGTCGGATCCCGATGTCTTTTCCCTCACCGTGCTCAACACGCTGCTCGGCGGCGCGTTCACCAGTCGGCTCAATCTCAATCTGAGAGAGCGCAACGGATTCACGTACGGAGTGCGCTCACGTTTCGCTCTGCGGAGTCGGCCGGGCGCCTTCGAGGTTCGCACGGCCGTGGGCACCGAGGCGACGGCACCCGCCGTGAGGGAGATCGTCGCGGAGCTCGAAGGCTTGGTGGGCGGCGGCCCCACAGGCACGGAAGTGGAAGCGGCCCGGGACTACATCGCCGGGACGTTCCCCCTGCGTCAGGAGACGGCCGGACAGGTGGCGGGGCGAATCAGTGAGCTGGTCGTATACCACCTCGAGGACGACTACCACGACACCTACAGAGATCGCATCCGGGCGGTGCAGGTCGAGGAGGCCCACGCCGCCGCCCGGAGGCACGTGCGGCCTGCGGAGGCGCAGGTGGTGATCGTCGGTGACGCCACCGCCGTCGTCCCGGCGCTGGAGGGGCTGGAGCTGGGTCCCGTGAAGGTCGTGACGCCGCTCTGACGAGCGGTCGCCGAAACCATTCCTGCAACCGACGCCACCCCCGTACGCATCTCAGTCGTGTGAGATGGACAAGATGCGAATCCGGGGCGTGCCGTCCGGGGGTTGTCGACCATGGAAACGAGAGAGTCCCCGCGGCATTTCCCGGACCGACTGAGCACCCGGACGGTGCACGATGGGCGGATCGTCAAGTTGAGTCTGGACACGGTGCGCTTCCCCGACGGCTCCCAGGGCTCGCTCGAGATGATCCGTCATCCCGGCGCCTCTGCGGTGCTTCCGGTGGTCGGGTCGGTGGACGAGCCGGATCCGGAGATCCTCCTCATCCGTCAATACCGCTACGCGGCCGGTGGCTACATATGGGAGATCCCCGCGGGGATCCCACTGAGCCCCGAGGAGCCGGGGGACGTGTGCGCCAGCCGTGAGCTGGAGGAGGAAACCGGGTATCGGGCGGGAGAGCTGCAGCCCTTGACGCGCATCCTCACCACGCCCGGGTTCACGGACGAGGCAATCCAGCTCTTTGTGGCGAGCGGCCTGACGGAGGGGGAGCGGAACCTGGACGACGACGAGTTCGTCGAGGTCGTGAGGATGCCGTTCTCCCGGGCCCTGGAGATGGTCCGCAGCGGGGAGATCACGGACGGCAAGAGCGTCTGCACGATTCTGTACGCGGCGGCGTTCGTGATGGGTACGCGGGAAGCGTCGTAGGCGTGCAAGAACGTGCGCGGTGTCCAATTCCGACGCGTTCAGGCGTCATCTAGGTAGGACGTCCGTCGTAGTAGAAGTAAGCGGAGCGGGCCGGTTGCGGCTGGCACGCCCCGTGCAGGAACGGTTGTGATGGAGGGAGACGGGAGGAGGATCCACCGCCACCAGTGGCGGGACGGGCCGAGACGAGGAGGTGACAGCGTGGCCAGATCGAGCGTTAGCAAGCGCCGGGCCCCGAGGGAGGCGAGCGAAGCCCGCGAGCACCGCAGGCGGCTTGCGGATCTTACGGACAGCCAAGTCGTGCAGGCGTCACTCGAAGGTGATACACGAGCCTTCGGGGAGATCGTGTCACGCTACGATCAGCGTCTTCTCAACTTCGTGTACCGGACCATCGGGGACAGGGAGAGGGCCCAGGACCTGGTGCAGGAGACCTTCGTTCGGGTCTACCGCCACCTGAAGAGGTTCGACCAGTCCAAGAAGTTCTCCACGTGGATCTACACCATCGCCAGCAACCTGGCGAAGAACGAGCTCCGGAACCGGTCGCGCAACCCGCTGGTCCTCTTCCAGACCATCAAGAAGAACTGGGACGCGGATCACCGTCCTCTGGAGTGGGAAGACACGCAGTACAAGCCCGACGACCTGTTCCGCAAGCGTCACCTGCGGGAGAAGGTCGAGGAGGCGGTGAAGCTCCTTCCCGAGCACCATCGTATCGTCTTCGTGCTCCGCGAGCTGGAGGGGAAGACCTACGAGGAGATCGCCGAGATCACGCAGTGCAACCTGGGCACGGTGAAGAGCCGACTGAATCGGGCGCGGAACAACTTCGCCATCATCGTGGCGCCCATGATCGACTGACTTGTCGGTCTCCCGGGCGGGATCCTTCCGGGGACGGACGAAGGTGACGGGTGGGGTGGGGACGAGCGGCCCCGTCGGGGTGACCCGGCGGGGCCGCGGTGTCGGTGGAACCCGGTTGGGAGGAAGGCAGTATGAACCTCTTGGCTCGGATCCTCGTCCGGACCTCCAAGACCACCGTGAGGCGGAAGGCGCGCCCAGATGACCTGCTCGGACTTCGTCGCCAAGCTGTCGGAGTACATCGACGGGGCGGCTACAGAGGAAGATCTCCGCGAGGCGGCGGAACACGTCGCGGGATGCCCGTCGTGTAGACGGTACCGGGATGTCGTCGAGCGCGGAGCCGAGCTGCTCCGTAGGCTTCCACAGCCCGAGGTCCCGGAGGATTTCCATCCGCGCCTGCAGCATCGCCTGTACCACGTCGACGCCGGAGCGGCCCTGGGTGGGCCCGTGAGCTCGGTGGCTCCCGGACTGACCGTGGTGGGCGTAGCGCTCGTCTTCGCGGTCATCGCGTGGGCTCCCATGCTTCGGGCCGCCGCTCCGGAAGTAGAGCTCCCCGCCATCGAGGTGTCGCGGCCACCCATGGCGCTGCGGTACCGCTCGATGCCGGCCTATCCCTTCAACGCGGCACAGGATAGACGGTCCCTCTCCCGATCGTCCGTCCGTCCGTCCGACCTCTGGGATGACGCACCGGCGCTGTTCTCCGAATACTCGATTCTCTCCCACCGACACCGGAGCTCTTCCATCGAGCGGGTCGGTCTTGAGCAGGACCGCTGACGCCACGCCGCCGAGAAACGCCGACGTGAGCCCTGGCGTCTCGAGGCAGGGGTCTTCAACGTTCGGAGTCCACCGCGCGTGCGTACAGCGTTCGAGGCGCGCCGGACCCGCCCCGCGATAGGCCGGACCATGGATCCCTTGAAGGAGATTCCATCGCTCGCTCGTGCCCGAGGGGGCGCGTTCTACCTACACGGCGAGGACGACTTCCGAAAGGAAGAGATCGTGCGCGCTCTGGTGGACGCGCACCTCGACCCAGCGACGGCCGACTTCAACCTCGACCTCCTCCGAGGATCGGAGGTGGACACGGAGACGCTGGCATCGGTCTTGGCGACGCCGCCGATGATGGCGGAGTGGAGGGTCGTGGTTCTGAGGGAGGTGGAGGCCCTGGCCTCGAGCCCCAGGGCCCGTGATGTCCTGCTGGGAACCGTCGAAGATCTCCCCCCGGGACTCGCTCTCGTCATGTCGTGCACCGTTCCCCAGGGCTCCAAGGCGAAGTTCTATCAGGAGCTGGCCAAGAAGGCCGTCTCGGTCGAGCTGCGCCCCATCGGCGACGCCGATGCGCCCGGTTGGCTGATGGCTCGTGCCCGTGAAGTCCACGGCCTGGAGATGGACGAGGACGCGGCCCGGGCGCTGGGCACCGCCGTGGGAGCCGCTCCGGGTGTGCTGGCGATGGAGCTCTCCAAGCTCGCCGAGTTCGCAGGAGAACGAGGCCGGATCACCCTCGCCGACGTGGAGGCGGCGGGGACGCGCCTCCCGTCGCAGGACCGCTGGCGTTGGTTTGACCTCGTGGGCGAAGGCGACTTTCAGGCCGCCCTGGACACCGTGGGTGTTCTTCTCGGTCAGGGCGAGACCGGCGTGGGGCTGGTCATCGGCCTGACGACCCATCTGCTTCGGCTGGGCGTTGTAGTGGACAAAGGCCCGGCAGCTCTGGAGGAGGTCTTGCCCCGTCACCAGCGATGGCTGGCGCGAAGATTGGCGTCGCAGGCGCGGCGGTGGACGTCCGAAGGGATCGAGTCGGCCGTGGAGGGCCTTCTGCGCGTGGATCGGCTGCTCAAGGCCAGCCCTCTCTCCGATGTCCACCTCCTCGAGGAGTGGCTCATGGGGCTCGCGGTACGGAAGGCGGCCGCATGATGCGGGACGCGAGGGCACTGCTGACGGCCCTGGCGTTGGCGCTGGCCGCCGGCCCGATCTCGGCTCAGGCCCCCGGGGGATCCCCGCGGGACACCGTTACCCTGGACGCCGTCGCCAACCTGATCCAGGCGGGCCGGACGGAAGACGCCCGCGACCTCCTTCTGCAATGGTGGGGTCGGGTTCGACCGAGCGCGCCCGCCCGCGAAGTCCAGCGGGGGCTCTGGCTGCGCGGGCGTCTCACCGTCGACCCTGCACAGGCCGAGTTGGACTACCGCCGCCTGGTGGTGGAATACCCCGGTGGGCCGTACTCCGCCCAGGCGCTCTTCCGCCTCGCGCAGTCGGCCTGGGAGGTGGGGGACTCCGCAGCCGCGGCGCAGCACGTAGCTCGGCTGGCGCGCGAATACCCGGGCAGCCGTGTTCGCGCCGAAGCCGAGGCCTGGCTAGCGGCGGCCGGATCGCCGACTCCGACGGTCAACACATCGAGCACGGCACAAGTCCCTTGGCCGCACCCCCCGACGCAGCCCGATACTGCGGCGGACACCACGCAGGCTCCCACGCCGACGGCAGCGCCCGCCGCCTCCGGGCGGTACGCGGTGCAGCTCGGTGCCTTTTCCACCGACGAGCGCGCTCGGGCCCTTCAGGCCAAGGCCCGGGATGCGGGCTTCGAGGCTCGACTTGTACGGGTGCCAGGGAGCAGCCTGACGCGCGTTCGCATCGGCAGGTTCGACTCCTCGTCGGCGGCTGATTCGCTGGTGAAGCGCCTGGAGGCCCTGGGCTTCACCGTGGCGGTGGTGCCGGACGCCGACCGCGAGCGGCCTGTCCGCAACTGACGGACGGGCGCCACGCCGCCAGGTCGCGCCGGGCGCCCTCCCGACCGGCTCTCCTCAGAGGGCGTCCATGACGCGCTTCAGCCGCGCCTGCACCTCCACCGCCATCTCCGCCATGTCGTCCCGGCCCGCCACGCCCAGCTGCTGCACGGGGTCGAGAACCGACACCACCGTCGTCCCCTCCTCGTCTCCCTCGTAGACCACGAGGTTGCACGGAAGGAGGAGTCCGATGTCGATCTCCTCGGTGAGCGCCTTGTGGGCCAAGGGGGGATTGCACGCCCCGAGAATCCGATAGGGGCGGAAGTCCGCTCCGAGCTTCTCCTTCATGGTGCTCTTCACGTCGATCTCGGTCAGGACCCCAAAGCCCTCTTTCTTGAGCTCTTCACGAACGCGGGCGTCCGCATTGTCCACCGACGTCCGCAGGGTCTTCCGGAATCCATAGCTAAGGTCGCCGATCATATTCTTGTGCCTCTCGCTGTCCGCTGTTCGGTCCGGGGCATTCCTTGTCGTAGGAAGCCACAGCGATCCGTGTAGGTCCAAGACCCGAATCGACGGGTTTGTTCCCGCACCGTCGAGAGGGGTGGACGGTGGGCCGCAGGGCGCCCGGAGAGACGCCCGAGCCTCCGCGCCCCCGGTCCACTGTAACAAGCCACTACCCATTCGTGACCTACACGTGACGATCTCGCCGGCCGTGTCGTGACTTTGATGCACGAACATTCCATGCCAAGAGCAGACCGGATACCCCGGGCTCCTGCCTCCGCCGCCCTTCCCGCGGCGTCGGCGACAAGGTCTTTCGGACACGGCGCCGGCAGAGGCGCCCTCAGCCACGAGGATTCACGGAATGAGAACGCGCGCTCGTTCCCTCTTGCTCGACGTCATGGCCGCCCTCCTTCTTGCCGTGCCTGCCGCGGCCCAGACCGGGACGGGGACGGTTGTCGGACGGGTGGTGGACGCGGAAACCGGTGAGGGTCTCCCCGGGGCGCAGGTGGTCGTGGTGGGGACGCAGCGGGGTGCCCTGGCCGGTGTGGGCGGTCGTTTTCTGGTGCTCAAGGTCCCGGCCGGAACGCACGCTCTCCAGGTGACCTACATCGGGCACGCGACGAAGACCGTCGAAGGCATCGCGGTGCCCGTGAACGGCTCCGTCGTACAGAATATCTCGTTGGCCTCCTCGGCTATTTCCGTCGAGGGCATCACCGTCTCGGCCGCGCGGGAGCGTGGTACGGTGACCGCGGCTCTGAACGCGCAGCGCACGGCGGTGGGGGTGATCAGCGGGACCACGGAGGACCAGATCACCAAGAGCCCGGACAGCGACGCGGCGCAGGCGGTGAAGCGGGTGAGCGGCGTCACCGTCCAGGACGGCAAGTACGTGTTCGTGCGCGGCCTCGGGGAGCGCTATACCACGACCTCCCTGAACGGCGCCCGGGTGCCGAGCCCCGAGCCGGAGAAGAAGGAGGTGCCATTGGACCTCTTTCCTTCGAACCTGCTCGAGTCCATCACCACCTCGAAGACGTTCACGCCGGACCAGCCCGGTGACTTCAGCGGCGCGGAGGTGAATCTCAAGACGCGCTCCTTTCCGGCTCAACGTGTTGTACATCTCTCGTTGTCCAGCGGATACAACAGCCTGGTCACCGGCAAGGACATCCTCGCACCGCCCACCGCCGGTGGTGAGTGGCTCGCCATGGCGGCGGCGAACCGCAGCCTGCCGACACAGCTCACGAATGTCACCGACTTCACGACGCTGACCCAGTCGGACATCAACGGGATCATCCGGACCATGCCCAACGACTGGGATTTCCGAAACGCGAGTGGCGCTCCGAACGTGTCGGGCAGCCTCTCCTTCGGAGGTGAGGATCCCCTGCTGGGTCACCGGATCGGCTATATCGGCTCCCTCACCTATTCGCGCAGCCAGGAGCTGCACTACGGGGAGATCCGCGCGCGTGCGGTGCCCGGAGACTCGCTGGGCACGCCCAAGCCGTACAACACGTTCGTCGGCAGCACGGGACAGAACAGTGTCCTGTGGGGCGGGCTTCTGAACCTGAGCACCTACATCGGACGCAACCACAAGATCCGCTTCGACAACACGTACGACCGGAGCGCCGACAACTCGGCGCACCTGGACTGGGGCACCCTCGAGGAGTTCCAGCAAGTGGACAGCGTGCGTCGCACGCAGCTCAGCTACGTGGAGCGGACCGTGCGCTCCGACCAGCTCAGCGGGGAGCACCAGCTGGGCGAGAAGAACAGGGTGACGTGGTCGGTGACCTCGTCCGGAGTCACGCGCAAGCAGCCCGACCGGTCGGACCTGGCCTACGGATACGAGTTCGCCCCCACTGGTGAGCGCCTGCCCCTCGCGTGGCTGGGCTTCATCCCGGAGGCCGCGAAGCGCACCTCCGCCGATCTCAAGGAGAACGCGTTCTCCGGCGACCTCGACTATGCGCTCACCCTGGGCGATGCCACCATCAAGGTGGGTGGGGCCTATCGGCATACGAAGCGTGACGCCCGGACCGCGTCGTACAACCTCCGGGCGCTGGGCCTGAACGCCGCCCAGCGCGCCGCAACCCCGGACCAGCTCTTCGACGGCCAGTACACGGAAGGCGACCAGGCCAACATCACCCTGGAGCCCAACGCCGCTGGAGGCTCCTACGACGCCACGGATAATGTGTCCGCTGGGTACGCCATGGCCGAGGTCCCCGTGGGGTCCCGGATCCGCATCGTCGGGGGCGCCCGCCTGGAGCGCTGGAAGCTGGACATGAACGTCGAGCCCGTGGACCGCGGTGCCATCAACATCACGCGGAACAACGACGACGTGCTCCCCTCGCTGGCGGTGAACGTCAAGCTCTCCGAGAACCAGACGCTGCGCCTCTCCGCCACCCAGACCCTCTCGCGGCCCGAGTACCGGGAGATGGCGCCCATCAGCTACCGGGACATGGTGGGGGAGCGCGAGGTCTTCGGCGACTCCAGCCTGGTGCGTACCAGGGTCCAGAACTACGACGCCCGGTGGGAGTGGTACCCGAGCCTCAACGAAGTGCTGAGCATCGCGTTGTTCGCGAAGCACTTCGACACGCCCATCGAGCAGATCGACGTCGCCACCTCGGGTGTCTCGCAGCTCAGCTACCTCAACGCCGAAGGAGCCTTCAATTACGGTGTCGAGCTCGAGCTGAGGAAGGGGCTCGGCTTCCTCGGTGAGGGGCTGGAGCCGTTCGGGCTGTTCTCGAACGTCACGCTGATGAAAAGCCGCATCAACATCAGCAACAGCACGCTCTCCGCCCTCACCAACGACAAGCGCCCCATGGTCGGCCAGGCACCCTACGTGGTGAACGCGGGACTGGCGTACACGAGCCCCTCCGGCGGCACCAGCGCTACGGTGCTCTACAACGTGGTGGGGAAGAGGATTTCTACGGCCGCCGTGCAGCCGATCAAGGTCGACACGTACGAGCAGCCGAGACAGCAGTTGGACCTCTCGCTACGCTTCGCCATCCGCGACGGCGTCTCAGGCAAGCTCGACGCCACGAACCTCCTGGACTCTCCGTACGAGGAGCTCCAGGGCGACGTCGTACGCTACCGGTACACGCTGGGCCGTAGCTTCGGCTTCGGGCTGAGCTGGAATCTCCGGTAGTGGGGACACTCCACTAGGCCGGGGTACCCCCACGGGATATCACACGGCCAACGTTTCACAACGCCCGGCCCCGCAGGCCTACCAGGCCTGCGGGGCCGCGTCTTTGCGTCCCTGTCCGTTTTGCCGACCGCCCCCGACCGGCACCTCCGTTCACCGTCTCACCGTTTCTCGTCACCGGTGCGATGACCCAGATCGACGTGACTCGTTTGTTACGGCTACGACACGTGTCGAGTACATCTCCGGCCCATACTCGGGTGGCTGTGACAGATCAGATCCCCTCCCGAACCACGGAGAGCACGACCGATGAGACTGAACGCGAGTAGGCTCCTCGCGCTGAGCAGCGCCGCCCTTCTCGGGGGCCTCCTCACCGCCTGCAGTAGCTCGGACAGTTCCACTACGCCGACGCCGACTCCCCCTTCGGCGCCGTCCGGCGTGACCGCAGCACCCCAGAGCGCGACCACGATGCTGGTGACCTGGAACCAGGTGTCCGGCGCAACCGGTTATGACGTGGATCGGGCGGAGGGCAGCGGCTCGTACGCCAACGTCGCTTCTGGCCTCACGACGACGGCCTATACCGACACCGGTCTCAGTCCCTCGACGACGTACAACTACGTGGTTCGGGCGAAGAACAGCGACGGGGCAAGCGCGAACAGCAGCGCGGCGTCCGGCACGACCGAGGATGCGTCCACCCCGGGACCGAAGATCGCGTACGTCACGGGCCTTCCGCTGGACCGCACGTTCTACTCGGACACCCTGTACGTCCTCCAGGGTTACGTGAAGGTGAGCAACGGTTCCACGCTGACCATTCAGCCGGGCACGAAGATCGTGGGTGACACGATGGTCGCGGGAAGCTCGCTATGGATCCTCCGTGGCTCGAAGATCATGGCCGAGGGCACGGCCGATCAGCCCATCGTCTTCACCTCCGAGCGCTCGCCGGGGAATCGCAAGCCGGGTGACTGGGGCGGCCTCATCATCATCGGCAACGCCCTCATCAACAGGCATGTGAGCCCCATCTTCACGGAGGGGCCCGTCGGCGCGGCCGAGGACTACTCCGGCGGGACGGACTACTACGACAACTCAGGCTCGCTCAAGTACGTCCGGGTCGAGTTCGCGGGCTACGACGTCTCCAACGGCGGCGGCCAGGAGCTCAACTCCATCTCGAACTACGCCGTCGGCCGGGGTACCCAAATGGACTACATCGAGGTGATGGCCGGCCTCGACGACGGTATCGAGAACTTTGGCGGCGAGTGCGACTACCGCCACGTGGTCTCCTGGAACACCGGTGACGACCACTTCGACTGGGGCGACGGCGTCCAGGCCCGCCTCCAGTACTTCATCGCCATCCAGACCCAGGTCCTCCAGCCCCGTCCCGGAACCGGCACGGTGTCCTCGGACCCGCGCGGCTTCGAGGGTGACGGCTGCGAGATCGACAAGGCCGGATGCCAGTACACGAACACCCCGTACTCCATGCCCGTGTTGGCCAACTTCACCGTCATCGGGCCCGGGGACGGCGTCTTCGCCACCACCGACGGCAACGGCGCGGTCATCCGCCGCGGCTCCACCGTCAACATGGTGAACGGCATCATCGGCCGCTGGCCGGGCGTGGGCATCAGCCTCCGCGACCAGGAGGGCCTCGACATCATGGCCCAGGACTCGGGCTTCATCCACAACGTAGTCCTGGCCGAGAATGGCTCGAACTTCGAGCCCGTCGGAAAGAACCTGGGCTCCATCGTCGCCGACAGCGCGACCGTGTGGAACGTCACCGAGTCCACGCTGGCGGACCTGTTCGCCGGGACGCTCCCCCTGGGGACGACGGTGCCCACCGACGCCACGCTCGGCATCGAGCTGAAGAGCGGGTCGCCGGCGGCGACCGGCGGTCTCGCGAGCTTTACCGGCAAGTTCGGGGCCCGCGTGCAGGACTTCTTCGGCGCCGCCATGCCGGCCACCGCGTACATCGGCGCGGCCGACCCGTCGGCCTCGACGGGGTGGTGGATGGGCTGGACGTACTTCGCCAACAACTAGCTTCGCGACACGCCGCCGCGTCGCGAAGCTGGGCGGGGGATTTCCGAACTCAGGCGCAGTCGACTCCTCGGAGTTGTCTCCTCAACGGGTTCGGAAATCTCCCGCTGTGGAACGGGCGGTCGGGGCCGGTACCATCAGGCCCCGGCCGTCCGCCGTCACAGGACCGACGCAGCCGTAGCGGATACCGGTTCAAATTCCCAACTCCACAGAGCACACACATCAGCATGACCAAGTCCATTCGCGTCGCCCTACCACTCATGGTCTTCCTGGCGGCCTGCGACAGCGCTGCCTCCAGGAGCGAGGCCACGCCCCAGACCGACACGGTGAAGCACGTGGTGGACAGCGTCATCCCCATGGGCATGGCCATGGATCGTTTCCGCGCCGGCCTCGCCGAGCCCTCCGGGCTTCGGAACGATACCGACAGCCGTGACGCGCTGGTGAGGCAGGTGATGCAGGCGCTCCAGGACAACGACACGACTGCGTTCGAGAATCTCGCGGTGAACCGGGCCGAGTGGGCCTGGCTCTACTATCCCACCAACGTCCAGTACAAGCCGCCCTACGAGCTGCCACCGGGTCTGGCGTGGTTCCAGCTCCAGGAGACGAACCGCAGGGGCGTCCTCCGGGCTCTCCGGGAGCTCGGGGGGCACGATATCGACGTCCGTGACTACACGTGTGACCCGGAGCCCACGCTGGAGGGCGACAACAAGATCTGGACGGGCTGCCGCGTGACGCTGTCCCGCGACGGTGGCGATCCGGTCACGATCCGTCTGTTCGGCGCGATCCTGGAGCGCGGGGGTCGCTTCGAGGTGCTGAGCTACGACAACGACTTCTAGTGGCCATCAGGGTCGCAGAAGGGCGCTCCAGCTCAGGACTGCGGGTAGCCTCCGGGGCTTCGCGGGCGCGGTGACCGTCCCCATTGCATGGCGTGCGCCCTCGCGAAGTTCATGACCTCGAGGGAGTAGTTCTTCCGCATCGGAAACTTGTCGCTCCCCTTGAGGCCCAGGCTGCGGTTGAGCTCCTTGCGCACCTGATTCTCTACGCGAAGGGAGCAGGACTGGGCGCGCGGGTCCATGCTTTCACTGGGGGGCGGATCGTCACAGAAGTCGGCCAACCGACGAGTGCGCGCGATGCTCCCCACGTGGGCCACGAGCTCGTGGGCCAGGATGGCGAGGTAGTCGTGCTGGATGAGGCGGTCCGCGTCCACATCCGTTGTGCTCCTGATCCAACTCTCGACACTGTCGGCTTCTACCGAGATCCAGGCGCGGTCCACGGTGCCGATGTCTCCGGCGGGGGCGTCCGCCGGCGGGGCGCTCACCCGGAAGACCACCCATGCGATGGGCGGCTCGTCAGGGGTAGGCGCAGTCGAGGGGTCCGATAGAAGGGCGCTTCGCTCCGACGGTGCCGGTCCTCCGTCCGAGTCGGGAAGAGCGGCGAGCTCGGCGGGTGTTCCCACCGCGACCTCCAGGCCGCTGGCCCGAAGGGCCTCCATCACCCTGGCCGCGCTGGGGGAGGCCGCCACGAGCTGACGGAGGGCGGAGGCCAGCCGGCCGTCAGTGACCCGCACCCTGGGCGGGATCTCCGGCACTCCGGGAATCTGGGCTGCGAGCCGGCCGCCACTGAGAGCGACGACCCCGATCAGCAGGGCGAGCGTCAGCGTTCCGACGACGTGGCGCGATGAGGACGGGCTGGCGGGCATGGGCAGCCTCCGTGTTCCGCAACTCCCGTGCGGTAACCATTCACTTCTATTTTGTCACCAAAACGCGACGAAAGGAGCATTGTTGCGTAACTATTTCTGTAACAGTTGACGGAAGGGCCGTCGAAGCTCCCTTCCCGGATGCGACCTCTCCGGTTGATCCAACCCGGCCCCGCCGGGTATCCTTCCGCGAGCCCCTGGCAACCCCTCGCAATCGCGGCGGCGTGAGCCGCCGATTCCTCTTGCCTGACGCGATGGCCGCCTCCGACGACACCCCTCTCATGCAGCAGTGGCGGGACGCCAAGTCGCGCCACCGTGACGCGCTGCTCTTCTTCCGCGTGGGAGACTTCTACGAGCTCTTCCACTCGGACGCGGAGGAGGGGGCTCGCCTCCTGGGGCTCACCCTCACGTCGCGGAACAACGGCGCGGCGGCCCGCGTGCCCCTGGCCGGTGTGCCCGCCAAGGCCCTGGACGAATACCTGGCGCGTCTCGTGCGCCTGGGGCGCCGGGTGGCCGTGTGCGACCAGGTGGAAGACCCCGCCCTGGCCAAGGGGATCGTGAAGCGCGAGGTGACGGAGACCATCACTCCGGGCACGGTGGTGGCGGACGGCTTGTTGGCGGAGAAGCGCAACAACTTCCTCGCGGCCCTGGCGGCCGACGGCCCGGACGCCTTCGGCCTGGCAGCGCTGGACGTGTCCACCGGCGAGATGAGCACCCGTCGGGTCCCGGCTTCGGATCTCACGGCTGAGCTGGGCCGACTGGAGCCCTCGGAGCTGCTTCTGCCTCGGAGCCTGGAGGACGCCTCGGGACCAGTGGCCGCCATCGAGGTGCCTGCCCGCACCTACCGTGACGACTGGATGTTCGAAGAAGACGTGGGCTCCCGCGAGCTCCTCTCCCTCTACCGCGTCCAGTCGCTGGGAGGCTTCGGCTTCCAGACGGGTGACTCCGCGCTGATCCGCGCCACGGGTGCTCTCGTGCAGTATCTCAAGGAGATCCGTCCGGCCGGGGTGACGCATCTTCAGCCCGTGCGCATCCGACGCCCGGGTCACGTCATGCTGCTGGACGAGATGACCCGCCGGAACCTGGAGCTCGTGGAGCCGCTGCGCCCCGGTGAGGAGGGGGGGACGCTGCTGTCGGTCCTGGACGAGACGGTCACGGCCATGGGAGCCCGCCTCCTCCGTCGATGGGTGCTGGAGCCGCTGGTGATCCCGGCGGAGATCTGGGGACGCCAGGAGGCGGTGGCGGAGCTCGTCGACTGCGGGGAGATGTCGTCGGCCCTGCACGTGGCCCTGAAGGGCGTGAGCGACCTGGAGCGGCTCGCCGGCAAGGTGGGAACCGGCCGTGTCACCCCCCGAGACCTCCTCGGCCTGCGCCGGTCGCTCGAGCGGCTGCCCGCCGTCCGCGACGCGGCCTCCGGCGCGACCTCCGACCTGCTCAGGGCGGTCGGGGCCGGCCTCGACTGTATCGAGGATCTGTGCGCCTTTCTACAGGAGGCTATGGCGGACGATCCGCCGCCCACGCTTCAGGAGGGCGGGGTCCTGCGCGAGGGATGGTCGGCCGAGCTGGACGAGCTCCGGGGCGTACGGGACGGAGCCGTGGACTTCATCGCCCGGCTGCAGGCCCGCGAACGGGAGCGCACGGGCATCGGTTCCCTCAAGGTCGGCTTCAACAAGGTGTTCGGATACTACCTCGAGGTGACGAAGGCGAACCTGGATCGCGTACCCGAGGACTATGTCCGCAAGCAGACGCTGGCCAACGGTGAGAGATACTTCACTCCCGAGTTGAAGGAATGGGAGGAGAAGGTCTTCGGCGCGGAGGATCGCATCGCACAACTCGAAGCCGAGCTGTTCGGCACCGTCCGCGGCCAGGTTGCGGATCAGGTCGGGCGGCTGCAGCGGACCAGTGGGCGCATCGCCACCCTCGACGTCCTCGCGACCCTGGCGCGGGTGGCGGTACGCCTCGGCTACGTGCGCCCGGAGGTGCATACGGGTTTCGAGTTGAGCATCGCCGCGGGGCGACACCCCGTTGTGGAGACCATGATGCCTCGCGAGGAGTTCATTCCAAACGATCTCGTCCTGGACGAGGACGGGTGGATGGTCATCCTCACCGGACCCAACATGGCGGGTAAGAGCACGGTCCTGCGTCAGGTGGGACTCATCCAGCTCCTGGCTCAGGTGGGCTCCTTCGTCCCTGCCGACGCCGCACGCCTGCCGGTGACCGACCGGATCTTCACGCGGGTCGGGGCGTCGGACAACCTCGCGCGGGGTCAGTCCACGTTCATGGTGGAGATGAGCGAGACGGCGGCCATCGTCCATGGCGCCACCGACCATTCACTGGTTCTCCTGGACGAGATCGGTCGAGGCACCTCGACGTATGACGGAGTCTCCATCGCCTGGTCGGTGACGGAGTATATCCACGAGCAACTGAGGTCACGCACTATATTCGCCACACACTACCATGAGCTCACCCAGCTCGGCGACCTGCTGCCCGGCGTGAAGAACATGAACGTCTCGGTGCGGGAGGTCGGCGAGGAGGTCGTCTTCCTTCGTCGCCTCGTGGACGGAGGGGCCGACCGTTCCTACGGCATCCAGGTGGCGCGTCTCGCCGGCCTTCCCGACGACGTCATCGAACGGGCCCGGGAACTTCTGGCGGAGTTGGAGGGAACACATACCCACGGAGGTGAGGGTCTCGGCCGGCGCGGCGCGCATCGGCCTCGCTCGGAGCCGCCTCCGGACCAGCTGTCCATGTTCCAACTGGAGCACCCGGTGGTCGACCGGCTGCGCGCCCTCGAGCCGGACGGCCTCACGCCCCGGGAGGCTCTCGACCTGCTGTACGAGCTCAGGAGGTCGGTGAAGGGCGACGAGCGTTGATGTCCCGTCCGGCTGGCGGCCACATCGTGAACCGTGTTCTCTCCATCCGTGGTGGGGCCGTGGCGGCTCTGGCTCTGGCGATGGGATGCGGCGGAGAGGGTGAGATTCAGCAGCCGACTCCGCTCTACGGGGAGATTCCCATCGAGTATCCTCTTCAGCTCTGGGACCAGGACAGAGAAGGGGAGACGCTGCTTCGCGTCCGCGTGACCGACACCGGCGATGTGGACAGCATCGAGGTCGTCGAGTCGGCGGGGGAGCCCGCGTTCGACTCCGCCGCGGTGGCGGGCGCCCGGGAGCTGCGCTTCAGGCCGGCGCGCCGGAACGGAAAGCGGATCGAGGTCTGGGCGAAGGTGCCGGTCCATTTCTCCAAGAAGCCACGCCCCGACACCCTGGGCGGCATGTCCAGCGGGGGCTGACCTCGTCGGACGGATTCCTCGCCTCGCGGTGTGGCTCCCCTGGCCTCCCGCTCGCCCGCCAGCTAGCCTCTCAAGATTCACCCGGAGAGCTGCGTCATGAAGGCGGGGACCATCGCCGCGGACACACCTGGCGCGGTCCTTGCCGATCAGTTCTACAACCCGGCCAATCCGGAAGCGCACCACAAGACGACGGGACCCGAGCCGCATGGAGGTCGAATCATGAGGATCGCCGTGCTGATGGGGGGCACGTCCGACGAGCGTGAGGTTTCACTCTCGTCGGGAGCACAGGTCGCCCAGGCGCTCCGCGACGCCGGCCATGAGGTGGTGGCGGTGGACACCGTGAGAGGCGTGCTGTCGTCGGGGGAGGAGGCCCGCCTCCTGACGGAAGGCGTCAGCTCCGCTCCCCCGTCCCAGGCCGACCTGGTGCGGCTGGACGAGGGCCACACCGTGGCGTTGACGAGGGACGCCTCCGTCGGAAGCGTGGACGTCTTCTTTCTCGCTCTGCACGGGGGCTCCGGCGAAGACGGTACGATCCAGAGCCTCCTGGACGTCGCGGGGGTCGCGTATACGGGAAGCGACCGGTTGGGGTGCTCCCTTGCCATGGACAAGGACGTCACCAAGCGGCTGCTTCGCGACGCGGGCGTTCCCACTCCCGATTGGCTCTCGGGAGAGGCCCACATCGATGAGATCGAGGCCGTTCTTGGCCTTCCGGTCATCGTTAAGGCGTCGGGAGGTGGCTCCTCGCTGCGTCTGGCCCTGGCGCACGATCATGGCGAGCTCGATCGTGCCATCGACGAAAGCCGAGGCTGGAACGACGTCGTTATCTTCGAGCGCTACGTTCCGGGTCGCGAGCTCACGGTGGGCATCCTCGGAGACCTGGCTCTGCCTGTGGGGGAGATCATCCCGGCACACGAGCTGTTCGACTACGAGTGCAAGTACCAGCCGGCCCTCGCCCGGGAGGTGTTTCCGGCGGATCTGCCGGCGCACGTGGCCGAGGAGCTGCAGGAGCTGGCCCTGCGTGCTCATCGAGCCCTGCGCATGCGGGACTTCTCGCGCGTTGACTTCATGCTGGACGAGGGCTGGCGTCCCTGGTGCCTCGAGGCGAACGCTCTTCCCGGGATGACCGCCAATAGCCTCCTGCCGAAGGCGGCCCGGGCGGCCGGGATCGGGTTCCCGGAGCTGTGCCATCGGATCGCCTCGTTGGCGGCGGCAAGGATCAGGGGCGATGGCTCGTAAGAGTGTTATGAGGGCTAGTCTTGGGGAGCGACCGGAACCTGCTCCCCGACGTGGGGGTTTGAACCGTTCCTCCGATGTCCCGTCGGCACCCAGGCGTTGATGACGTACACGTATCGCACCTTCGGCTTCGGCAACGTGCTCACCCCTGTGGTGAAGCGGTTGCTTATCGCCAACGCGGTGGCGTTCGGCGTGACGCTGCTGGTGGGGAAGGCGTTCATCTACGACTGGTTCGCCTTCCAGCCGACGCGGATCTTCATCCGGCCGTGGGGCGTCTTCACCTACATGTTCGTCCACGGCGGGTTCATGCATATCGCCGTGAACATGTTGGCCCTCTTCTTCTTCGGCTCGCCGCTGGAGGAGCGCTGGGGGTCCAGGGAGTTCTTCAAGTACTACGTGATCTGCGGCCTGGGCGGCGTGGCGCTCAGCTACGTGTTCCTGCCCGCCGCCATCGTGGGAGCGTCGGCGGCGGTCTTCGGCGTCATGCTGGCCTTCGCGATGATCTGGCCGGATTCGCCCATCTACATCTGGGCCATCTTCCCCGTGAAGGCGAAGTGGCTGGTGGCCTTCTTCTTCGTGGTCAACCTGGTGAGTGCCCTCTCCGATTCCGGCGGGGGCGTCGCCTACATGGCGCACGTCGGCGGTCTCATCACCGGCTTCATCTATCTCAAGAGCAGGTGGCGGCCGGGACGGTCGGTGCAGCGGCATGGTCGGCCCGTGCGGGCGCGGCGCATGGCCATTGTTCCCGGTGAGGAGCGTGGCGACGCCCCGCGTGCCGCAGCCTCCCCGAGACGCCGCGAGGACAAGTCACTCTACGACGCCGTCGATGCGGTGCTGGACAAGATCTCTGCCGAGGGGATGGCCTCGCTCACACCCGACGAGCTGAAGCTCCTCGACGAGGTCTCTCGGCGCCACCGCTCCAACTGAAGCCGATTTCAGCGCCAAGGACCGGTCCCCCGGCGACCGCCCTCCGGGCACCGTTGACAACGTGGTAACATAGTAATATCTATATTTCGTTGATTAACGCGTTGTCGTGCGTATCCTGGGGGCGAGATGGAGCAGATCCTGACGGAGGAGGCAGTCGAGGACACGGCGCACGTGCTTCGTTGTCTTGGGCATCCGCTCCGGCTACGGATCCTGGACGTGCTGGAGAAGGACGGTGAGTGCACGGTCACCCAGATCTACGAAGCCCTCCAGGTGGAGCAGGCGGTGGCCTCGCAGCACCTCACGACCATGTGGGACAAGGGGATCCTGAGCCGCCGCAAGGACGGAGTACACGTCTACTACGGGATCGCCGACGACCGCGCCCTCAAGGTTCTCTCCTGCGTGCGAACCGCCAACTGCTGACGTAGCCCACCACGTCAACGCTCCGCATCCCTCGGAGTCTCGAACAGGGCGGTTCGTGTCTCGCAGTCCCTCCCCAGCACTTCCCGGAGCACACACCCCCGGCGGAAGTGCACGTCGCAGCGGAGGCATTGCTGCTCTGCCGCCTCGTCCAGGTCGAGCATGAGCACGGAAGCCTCATCCAGCAGACGCGCCATCGTACGTAGCTTATCCGCTGGATAGTCTCCCAGTAGGCGTGTCACCTCCCGATCGCGAAGCTCCTGGAAATGCCGGATGAGCTCCTTGCCTTCGTTCGTGAGGCTGAGGTCGACGGCGCGACGATTGTCGGGCGCGATGGCCCGATGAACGAGACCCCTCTGCACCAGCCTGTCGATCGCGCGGCTCGCGGCCGCGTTCGAGACGTCGAGGAAGTCCGCCACGTCGGTGACCTTGAGTCGGTACTGGGAGGGGGAGATGAGCATGAGGAGCTTCAACTGGGACAGAGCGAGCTGGGTGTCGCTCGCCTCCTCGAGCATGCGCTCCAGGAGGCTGCTCATCGTCGAGCAGTAGACCTGGGACGCACCCATGAGGCGCTGAAGCAGTGCCAGCTTGTCTTCGTTCGCCATGATGCCGGTCCGGGACCCTGGGCAGAGGCCGATTGCGGGGGCCCGTCGTCATTCAACCCCCGTACATAATGATGGGGAGGTGAGGTTTCCGACACCTCTGGAGTAGGGGCGGATAAGGGAAAATACGTACCTTGTGTTAACTGTTGTTGGACGGTAAATATTAAATGCCCTCAGCAGTGAAGGCGACCGGTCCGGCAGCCGAGTCTCCCAAGCATATCGGTGGAACCCTCTCCGGGCCGACTCGCCCGCGACGCCGCGGTGCGAGGCGGAACTGCCGGACCGGACACACGGCCCGGAGAGGGACGCCGCTGGAGGTGACCATGGCCACCATCCCCTTCGCGGTGGCGCTCCTCGTGGTGATCGGCCTGGTGCGACTCCTGTTTTTCGCAGGTCACCCGCGGTCTCCGAACGAGTGAGCCTGGCCGGTCCACCGGCCGCCTCACGACACCGGTGGGTTTGTCGAGGTATCGGTCCCGGGCCGGAAGTCCGGCTCGATGAGTCTCCCCGACACGACTTCGGATACCGACCATGAGCATCACCAGGCGAACGGCCCTCGAGACGCTGGCAGCGGCGGCGACGACGTTGTTCGTCCCCCGCCGTCTCCGGGCGGGAAAGCCCCCCCGGATCCCTCGGGATTCCAAGGCGATACTCTACGATTCGACGCGGTGCATCGGGTGTCGGCAGTGCGCGGTCGCGTGCGCCGAGGAGAACGGATGGGACCCCGCCCTGGCCCTTTCCGACGACCCCGAGCTCACGTACTCGGCCCTCACCGTCGTCCGGCGCTTCTGGGTGGACGGGAGAGAGCGGTTCCGGAAGGTCCAGTGCATGCACTGCATCGACCCCGCTTGCGTAAGCGCGTGCATGTTGGGAGCAATGAGCATCGATGAGCAGGGAGCGGTCACCTGGAACGCTGACCTGTGCGTCGGGTGCCGGTACTGCGAGATCTCCTGCCCATTCAACACGCCCCGCTTCGAGTGGGACACGCCGCGTCCCCATCTCGCCAAGTGCCAGATGTGCCCGGAGCGGCGGGCCCAGGGGCTCCAACCCGCCTGCGTGGAGGCGTGCCGAAGGGGTGCGCTGGCCTACGGTGACCGAGACGAGCTCCTCATCGAGGCTCGCCGCCGCATGGCGGCACACCCGGAGCTGTACCACCCGAAGATCTACGGGGAGCACGACGGCGGTGGTACGTCGGTGCTCTATCTCGCGCATG
Organism: Gemmatimonadota bacterium; assembly: GCA_022340755.1. Taxonomy (GTDB): domain Bacteria; phylum Gemmatimonadota; class Gemmatimonadetes; order Longimicrobiales; family Gaopeijiaceae; genus SZUA-318. Next base: position 10,237 of record JAJDNI010000191.1, on the reverse strand, counting down.
CGGGCGTGTCCTTCGCGGACCTGAAGCTGCCCGACCTCGGCGAAGAATCCGTGGCGACGCTGCCTGAGAGCATCCAGCACGCCCTCTATCGCGGATTCGCGGCGCCCCTTGCATTGCTGGGGGTTCTGGGGGCTTTGGTCCGTCGCAGCACCCGCAAGCTGCAGGAGGAGGAGAAGGCAACCCATCACACGGAGGAGTCCGCTCCTGTGGGTGGCCCACTCCTGACCTCGCCGTTCCTGCTCCTGGCGGCGTTGGTGGTGGTGGGCGTGATCGCCGTGTTGTGGCGCTTCACCGCGGGCCTTGGGGCGACGACGAATCTCAACGACGGCTATCCGATGGGTCTCTGGATCGCCTTTGACGTCGTCACCGGAACCGCCCTTGCCTGCGGGGGCTACGCGGTCGCCCTCCTCGTCTACGTGGCGAACCGAGGCCGCTACCACCCCCTGGTTCGGGCGGCGCTGGTCACGAGCGCCTTCGGCTACACACTGGGCGGTCTGAGCGTTCTCATCGACATCGGCAGGGCGTGGAACTTCTACAAGATCCCGCTCTTCTTCTGGAAGTGGAATTTCAACTCGATCCTGCTCGAGGTCGCCCTCTGCATCATGCTCTACACCCTCGTTCTCTGGATCGAGGTGTCGCCCGTCGTCCTGTCGGGTTGGCGTGAGAGCAAGGTGTCGGGGCTGAGGAAGATCGCCATGGTGCTGTCGCCGCAGGTCGAGCGCGCCATGCCGGTGTTCATCGCCGTGGGCCTGCTCCTGCCCACCATGCACCAGTCGTCTCTGGGCAGCCTCATGCTCATGGCGGGTCACAAGCTGCACCCCCTCTGGCACACCCCGCTCCTGCCGCTGCTCTTCCTGGTATCATGCGTGGCGATGGGCTACGGCGTGGTGACGATGGAGTCCATCCTGTCCGCGAGGGTGTTCAGGCGGCCCCTCGAGACCCCGATGCTCCGCGGCCTGGCCGTGCCCGTGGCCCTGGTGATCTTCACGTATGTCGGGCTGCGGGTCGCCGACCTGTGGTACCGGGGCAGGTTGGGCCTGATCGCCCATTCCGACGGCTACGGGCTGCTCTTTTTCGGGGAGATGGCGCTCTTCCTGGTCTCGGCGCTGGGACTTCTCCTGCACCGGAGAACCGCGCGGGCTCGGTACCTGTTGGGGATGTCGATCCTGGTGGTCCTGGCGGGCGCGCTGTACCGCTTCTCGACCTATCTCTTCGCCTTCGACCCGGGCCCCGAGTGGTCGTACTTCCCGGCCGTTCCCGAGTTCGCGGTGTCCTTCGGAATCGTGGCGGCGGAGATCCTGGGGTATGTGATCCTCGTAAAGCGGTTCCCGATCCTGAGAGGCGTGTCCGCAGGGCCGGAGCCGCCTCCGGCCCCTGCCACGACGAAGGTCCCCGCCACGACGCCCGCCGTCGTCTCGCCCCAGCTGGCAATGAGCTTCCAGGGTGGTGAGGGCCGACGCGGGCACGCGACGAGGCTGGCGACGGTCCTGGCAGCGGGCCTGGGGCTCGCCATGGCCTCCGTCACGATCGCCGGGACCGACATCGGCGGCCCCGGTGCCGGCTGGTACCAGCTTCGCGACACGATACCACCGGGAGATAGACGCTGCCTCACCCGTCGGGCACAGGACTGCCTCGACGAGCCCGTGCCGGTGGACGAGCCCCACGGCGCCGTGTGCGCCGTCTGCCACGACCTCTGGCGGAGCCAAGGGCTCGCGCAGACTGTACGCGCCTGCTCCGGGGGTGAGTGCCACGGCGACCCGGCGTCCATTACGCCGTTCCATGCCACCCTGGCGCCCAGCCTCCTCGGCGACTGCATCCACTGCCACCTCCCGCATTCGTTCCGCGTTCCCGGCAACGGCGAGCAATGCCTGGCGTGCCACACGGCCGGAGGGGAGCCGGTGTCGTGGGCAGGCGGACGGCCGATCCAGGGTCCCCCCCGCAGCCTGGCCTTCCGCCACGAGACGCACACGTCGGTGGCGTGTACCGCCTGCCATGGTTCGCAGGCCGGCCATGGAACCCTCACCGTCATGGCGTTGTCGAGCTGCCGGGCGTGCCACCATCGAGCCCCGCTGGTCGCCGATTGCACGCGGTGCCACAACATCGAGGACGTGCGCGCTACGTCGTTCACCGTCACGAGGACGTTGAACATCCACATCGGATCTCTGGATGGTCCGACCCGGACCCTGCTCTTCGAGCATCGCTTCCACTGGGACATGGACTGTGCCGTCTGCCACACGGGCCGAGACGACCTGAGCACGGCCGACGGGGCCGACTGCTCGGGGTGCCACGCACAGCACCACGACCCGGGCGCGGACTGCTCCCGCTGCCACGACGCGCCGGTCCCCGGCGCACACACCCGACAGGCGCATCTCGGCTGCGGAGGGTCGGGGTGCCACGAGAACGCACCGGAGGCCATACGGGGTGCGCCTCGAGAGCGCCCCCTGTGCCTGGTGTGCCACCGGGACCGCGTAGACCACGTACCGGGACGTAATTGCGCGGACTGCCACATGCTCCCTGCCGCGGGCACGCGGTAGTCGACCTATAGCACGCTCCCGCAAGATGAGCGTGCGGACGAGGAGGAGTCTCACCCGAGGGCGTCGGTGCCGCCCGACGGGGGGCTCCTCCTCTTGCCTTGTGGGCGTCTCGGCCCTCGGCGAGCTTTCGAGCCGTATCACCGTGGAGCGGGGAACCGCACAGCCAGCGAGGAACGATGGTCAAGCTCAGGGGGAAGTGGGCAGGACGGATGACACGCGCGGGTGTCGCCATGGGGATGGTGCTCCTGGTGAGTGCATGCGGCGGCGGTACTCAAGCCGCGCCGCCGGCGCCGCCCACACCCGCGCCGAGATCGAGGCCCGCGCCCGCCGACACGCAGGCCATCCCCATCGTCCGCACGGACACGGCCAGGGGCCAGCTGATCCAGCCCAAGGTGTTCGGCGTCGACCTGGACACGGTCCACGCCGGCCGGTTCGACCAGGGCAAGATGTGGACGTTCGAGTTCCCCCCCACGGACTACTTCGCGCAGACCTACGGATTCCGCCCCGACTCCGCGTGGTTCGCCCACGCGAGACTGGGTGCGCTCCGCATCCCGAGCTGCTCGGCCTCCTTCGTCTCTCCCAACGGTCTCGTCATGACCAACCACCACTGTGCCCGGGAGTTCGTGACCCAGGTCCAGAAGGATGGGGAGCACCTGCTGGATGACGGCTTCGAGGCGAAGACCCTCGCCGACGAGCGCGCCGTGAAAGACTTCAAGGCCGACCAGCTCATCGACATCGTGGACGTGACCGACGAGGTAAACCGGCAGCTCGACCAGGTGCCCCTCGAGCAGCGTTCCGAGCAGCGCGACACGATCCTCGAGCACATCAAGCAGAGGATCACGAAAGAGCGCGGGGGAGAGGAAGCGCACATCGCGGTGGACATGGTGTCGCTGTACGATGGGGCGCGTACGTCCGCGTACGTCTTCCACCGCTACACCGACGTGAAGCTCGTGATGGTGCCGGAGGTGCAGATCGGCTTCTTCGGCGGCGATCCCGACAACTTCACGTACCCGCGCTACAACCTCGACTTCTCGTTCTTCCGCGTGTACGGAGACGACGGCAAGCCTCTGAAGACGCCCGACTACTTCCACGTCGACACCGGGGGGATCCACGAGGGAGAGCCGATCTTCGTCGTCGGGAACCCGGGTTCCACGAGCCGACTGCAGACCGTGGCCGAGCTCGAGTTCCGCCGGGATGTGGGTGACGTGGACATCGTCAAGCTGCTTCGTTCCCGCATGGAGGTCCTGGACTCCTACATCAAGGGCCATCCGCAGGAGGCCGAAGCGCGGGACCTGCGCAACTCGTACTTCGAGCTTTCCAACTCGGAAAAGGCCTACACCGGCCAGGTGAAGGGCCTGGAGGACCCGGTGATCATCGCCCGCCGGCAGGACACCGAGAACAAGTTCCAATCCGCCATCGAGGCGGACTCCGCCCTGGCCGGCAAGTACGGTGACCTCATCCAGCGGATGGCGAAGCTCCAGACGCAGAAGCGACAACAGGCGGGAGGGTTCGGGGCCTTCCTTGCGCTGACGAGCGACGAGATGGCGTCGGCCACGCTGCACCGGGCGCTCCTGGTCTTCCAGATCCTCAGCATGCAGGCGGGTGGGGTGCCGGATGAGCAGACGAAGGAGCTGGTGGCGCAGCTGGACTCCGTTCCGCAGCAGGACGCGGACCTCGACGAGGCGCTCATGGTGGCCCGGTTCAAGGACTTCGTCACGTACTACGGGGAGGACAGCCCACTCGCCAAGGCCGTCCTGCGGGGACGGACCCCGGAAGAGGTGGCGAAGGCGGTGCACGAGCAGAGCGTTCTCGCGGACTCGGCGGGCGCCGTCCAGGCCGTCACCGCCAAGACGGTCCAGATGACCGATGCGGCGCTGCAAATCGTGCGCGGGTACCTGCCCACCTTCGTTCAGTTCCAGCGGGTGGTATCGGACGTCTTCCCCCAGGAGGAGGGGATCGCGGCGGAGCTGGGCCGGGCTCGCTTCGCGCTGTACGGCACGGCGGTGCCGCCGGACGCGACGTTCTCACTGCGCATCGCGGACGGGGTGGTGAAGGGCTACCCGTACAACGGGACGGTGGCGCCCTGGTTCACCACCTTTTATGGCCTCTACGACCGGCACTTTTCCTTCCCCGACCGCGACGACTGGGCGCTTCCCGATCGTTGGAAGACGCCGCCTGCCGGCCTCGATCTGTCGACGCCCCTGGACTTCGTCTCCACCGCCGACATCATCGGGGGGAACTCCGGATCGCCGGTGTTGGACAAGGACCTGGACATCGTCGGGCTGATCTTCGACGGCAACATCGAGAGCCTACCCGGGGACTACATTTATATGCCCGCGGTGAACCGCGCGGTGGCCGTGGACATCCGCGGTATCCTGGCGGCCCTCACCCATGTGTACGGCATGAACCGTCTCGCCACGGAGCTCACCACCGGGCGCCTCGGGTCTTGAGGCCGCACTTCGACGTGCGAAGGAACGACGAGCAGCGTGCGTAGGAAGGGGGCCGCGGCCTGGGCCGCGGCCCCCTTTTTGCGTGACCGGAGCATTGGAGAAGACCATGGCGGGCAGCATCTCCAGGAGTTGGACGCTGGTGAAGGCCAGCGCGAACGTGCTCAGGCTGGACAAGGAGCTGATGGTGTTCCCGCTTCTCTCGGGGATCGCCACGGTGCTGGTGACAGTCAGCTTCATCCTGCCGTTCGCGGTCACGGGAGGGCTGCACGCCTTCGACCGGGATGACGCGCGCTACCTGGCATACGTGGTGGGCTTCTTCTTCTACCTCGTGCAATACGTGGTCATCTTCTTCTTCAACTCGGCCCTCGTAGGGGCCGCTCTGATCCGCCTGGCCGGAGGCGATCCCACGCTGTCGGACGGTCTGGCCATCGCGGGCAAGCGTTTCCCCAGCATCCTGGGCTACGCGGCCCTGGCGGCGACTGTGGGGATGGTCGTCCGCTTCATCTCCGAGCGGTCCGGGATCCTGGGTCGATTGGTCGTAGGCGCCGTCGGCATGGCGTGGAGCCTGGCCACCTATTTGGCCGTTCCGGTGCTCGTCACCGAGGACATCGGTCCTCTGGATGCCGTGGCGGAGAGCGCCGCTCTTTTCAGGCGCACCTGGGGGGAGCAGGTGGTGGGCAACTTCGGCATGGGCTGGGCGGCTGCGATCGTCACCATCGCCTGGGTCCTGCTGTCCCTCTCGTTCATCACCCTGGCGAGCCACCTGACTACCGCCGTGATGGCAGCGGCGTGGGTGGTGGCCGTGAGCGGGTTCGTTCTGCTGGCCCTCGTCTCTTCGGCCCTGAAGGGCGTGTACACGGCCGCCCTGTACCGGTACGCGAGCACCGGAGAGGCGGGCTTCTTCGACCCGGCCGTCATGAGCGGTGCGTTCCGTCCCAAACGGTGAAGCATCCGGGCCGAGCAGGAAGGGCCGCGCGGCGCCGGGGCTGTAGGGCTTTTCCCGGCTTGCTCGCCCCCCCGGGCCCGCCTACAATCTGGTGTCCCTGAGAGTAGCTCGCGGGGCCCATCGTGATCGGCTCAGCCGACCATGACGGGCCTCGATTCATCGAATGGAGGATACTCGGCATGTCATCGGCCGCGGAGTACACAACCGATCGCATCCGTAACGTCGCGGTACTGGGCCACGGTGGATCGGGCAAATCGACGCTGGTGGACGCGATGTGTTTCGCGGCCGGGACGTCGAAGCGTCTGGGAGACGTGGACGAGGGACACGCGCTGACCATGCACACCCCCGAGGAGCTGGCGCACGGGGTCTCCATCCAGCTCACGCCCGCCTACGCCGACTACCAAGGGACGAAGGTCAACCTGCTGGACACCCCGGGCTACCTCGACTTCACCGGTGAGGCCCTCTCTGCCGTGCGCGTGGCGGACGCCGCCATCATTGTCGTTAGCGCCACCTCCGGGGTGGAGGTGGGCACGGAGAGGGTGTGGGAGTACTGCGAGGCCCGGGGAATCCCCCGGATTTTCTTTGTCTCCATGCTGGACAAGGAGCACGCGAGCTTCGAGGGCGTCTACCAGCAGATCAAGGAGCGCCTCAGCGACAAGGCGCTTCCGGTGGAGATTCCCGTGGGCGAGGGGCCGGACTTCCACGGCATCATCAACCTCTTCAGCGAGAAGACCCACATATACAAGAAGGGGACGATGACCGGGGAGTACGACGAGGAAGACATCCCCGAGGAATACAGTGACCGTGAGAGTCAGTGGGAGACCGAGCTCCAGGAGACCCTGGCCACCACCGACGAGAAGCTCCTGGAGGCGTACCTCGAGGGTGGCCACATCTCACGGGAAGAGGCCATCGAGGCCATGGCCCGGGGCATGGCTCGGGGTGACGTGTTCCCGGTCTTCTGCGGGTCCGCGAAGCTGACGTACGGGCTGCAGGCCCTCCTCCGGAAGATCGTGGAGCTGTGCCCCAACCCGGCGGAAGCCCCTCCCGAGAAGGCCACGCGCCCCGGCCTGGACCAGGAGATCGAGGCCCACGCCACCGACGACGACACCCTGGCCGCTCTGGTCTTCAAGACGGCCGCCGAGCCCCATGTGGGAGAGCTTTCCTTCTTCCGGATTTATTCGGGGAAGATCACCAACGGGATGGAGGTGGTGAACGCCTCCGAAGGCACGGCGGAGAAGCTCAATCACCTGAGCATCCCCCTGGGCAAAGAGCGCGTGGAGGTTCCCACGCTCCACGCCGGGGACATCGGCGTGGTGGCGAAGCTCAAGCACACGCACACCAACGACACGCTGTGCACCAGGGACCGGCCCGTGGAGCTGCAGAAGATCGCCTTCCCCACGCCGGACATCGCCATCGCCATCAAGGGTGAGAGCCGCAACGACGAGGACAAGCTCGGCGAGGCCCTCCCCCGGCTCCACGAGGAAGACCCGACCTTCATCGCGGAATTCAATCCCGAGCTGCATCAGACCATCGCCCGCGGGCTGGGAGAGCTGCACCTCGACGTCCAGTTCGAGCGCATGGCGCGGAAGTATGGCGTGCGTGTGGAGACGGAGCAGCCGAAGATCGCCTACCGCGAGACCATCACCGCCAAGGCCGAGGGCCAAGGCCGTCACAAGAAGCAGACCGGCGGCCGTGGCCAGTTCGGCGACTGCTGGATTCGCCTTGCGCCCCGGGCCCGCGGCGAGGGCTACGAGTTCGTGGACTCCATCAAGGGAGGCGTCATCCCCGGCAAGTACGTCCCTTCGGTGGACCGCGGGGTACAGGAGGCCGCCCAGCGGGGGATCGTCGCCGGGTATCCCGTCGTGGACTTCACCGCGGAGTGCTACTTCGGCTCGTACCACGCCGTGGACTCGTCGGACATCGCCTTCAAGCTGGCCGGTACCCTGGCGTTCAAGAACGTGGCCGAGAAGTGCCGACCCGTGCTTCTGGAGCCTGTGGTCGAGGTGTCGGTGACCACGCCGGACGAGTACATGGGCGACATCATGGGCGACCTCACGTCGCGGCGTGGCAAGGTGCTGGGGATGGACTCCAACGGTGGCCGCACCACCATCAAGGCGATGGTACCGGAGGCGGAGCTCTACAAGTATGCGGCCACGCTCCGGTCCATGACCCAGGGCAGGGCGGCTCATACCCGCCGCCTCGCCGGCTACGAGCAGGCGCCGGATCAAGTCGCCCAGAAGGTGGCCGAGGATCGTCGCAAGGAGGCGGAAGCCGAGGAGTAGACCGCCAACGCCACCGTTGCACGGCGCGTCGGAACAGGTCTAGTTTTCATTATCCTGCAAAGGGCAAACCGCTGGTAACGGCGGGACGCAAAGCCAGGGGTCCGGCCCGAGGGAGCGGCTCGGATGGCCCAGCTGCCAGGATAGGGGAATTCCGTCCTCTTCCTGCCCGGCCCGATCGCCAGGATCGCGGCCGGGCATTGTTCTTGCTCCGTATAAATACCGACAGGCTCCGCGATCCTGGACAGGGCCGAGCGACGCCTGGAGGTACTATTGCTCACCTTCATCCTGACCGCCGTGTGGATCGGCGCGGCGGGCTCGATGTTCGTGTGGGGGCTCGACTACTACCTACTGCCCATCCCGGAGCGCGCGTTCTCGCCGTTGGCGCCGCTCTTCTCGCCAACGGGAGTGGTGGGGCAGGGGCTCGGTATCGTCGGCGCCGCCATGATCCTGCTCGGCGTGGTGGGATACACCGCCCGGAAGCGGTGGCGTATCCTCGCCCGCGCGGGGCAGCTCAAGCATTGGCTCCAGGTCCACATCTTCCTGTGCACGCTGGGTCCGTTCTTCGTTCTGCTCCACACCACCTTCAAGTTCGGCGGCGTGGTCTCCATCGCCTTCTGGAGCATGGCCATCGTCGTGGCCAGCGGCGTCTTCGGCCGGTACGTGTACGTGCGCATTCCCAAGACGCTGAATGGCCGCTTCCTCGATCTGGACTCCATCGCCGGCCGGATCCAGTCGCTGACCAGTGAGATTGCCGGGCGCACCGGTTTGGATCCGGCCACCCTCGAGGCGGCGACGGCCGGCACAGGCGCGCCTCCCAGAGGCCTTGTCCGTGCACTAGCCTATGCGGTGGCGGACGACGTGGCCCAGCGGCGACACACGCGGGGCATCCGACGCCTGCTCCGCCAGCACCAGGTGCCTCAGGAGCTCCGGCGTCCGGTCCTCGACCTCGTGGCCGAGCGCCGCAAGCTCCGCCAGCAGACCCTCGTGCTCCAGCCCTTCCAGCGCCTCTTCAGATACTGGCACGTCATCCACCTGCCCTTGGCGGGGGTGATGTTCCTGATCCTCGGTGTTCACGTGTTCGTCGCAATCTTGTTCGGCTACACGTGGATCTTCTGAGCCGAGCCGCCGGCTTCCCGGCGTGGGTCGGACCCGCCCGGGCTTCGTGGTTGGCCGTTCTGGCCATCCTGATGGCGCTCGCCGCCGTCCATCCCCTGGCGGCACAGCTCATCTCGCCGGGGAAGCTCTCCAGGGTCCACAGTGACCTGGAGGGCCTGAGGAACTGCACGCTCTGTCACGAGCTCCGCCACTCGGGGATCTCGCCGGCGCTCTGCCTGGGCTGTCACAAGCCCCTGGCCCGAAGGGTCGATGCCGGGGAGGGGTTCCACGCTTCTCTGGCCGAGAAGGACTGTGCCGCCTGCCACCGCGAGCACTTCGGCGTGGACTTCGCACTGGTGCGTCTGGACACCGCGACATTCGATCACAGCCGGACGGGGTGGCCCCTGCACGGGAAACACGCCACGTCCTCCTGCCGTGACTGCCACAAGGCGGAGCTGGTGACCGCTGCCGACGTGCGCTCCATGGGTACGGAGCACGGCACGCTGAACCGGACGTTCCTCGGGCTGCCGACGCAGTGCCGGACATGTCACGAGTCGGACTCTCCCCACGAAGGCCAGTTCCAGGGGCGCTCCTGCGGGGAATGCCACAGCGCCAGCGGCTGGAAGGACACGAGCGTCTTCGATCATGCCACGACCGGCTTCAGGCTGACGGGCGCCCACGGGACGGCGACGTGCACGCGGTGTCACGCCGCCACTCCACGGTCCGGCAGGCCCCCGCTGGTGCGCTACGACGAGGCGTCAAAGGAGTGCGCGTCATGCCACCGGGGACGTTCGCCGCACGGGAGTCAGTTCGCCGGCCGCTCGTGCTCGGAATGCCATGACGCGGCAGCGTGGAAGGACACGGGGCGTTTCGACCACGACCGGACGCATTTCCCGCTCACGGGGATGCATCGAACGGTGCGTTGTGCGC
>JAJDNI010000182.1 GCA_022340755.1 Gemmatimonadota bacterium | reverse complement strand
GCAGTCAGCTGGAAATCCAGCGCGCCCGCGTTCTCTTTCGCCTGACGTCCGTTGCTCGCTCCGGGGATCGCCACCACGGTCTCGCCGTGCGCATCGAGGAGCCAACGGAGCGCCACCTGCGCCGGCGTGACCTGCCGCTCGGCCGCGATGGCTTCGAGGGCTGCGACCACCGGCGCGCTGCGACGCAGGCCACTCGGGCGAAACAGGTTCTGGAATCGCCGAGGACCCCCCAGCCGCTTCACCTTCCCCGGGTCACGGTGAAACTTGCCCGACAGGATTCCCTGGGCCAGCGGGGAGTAGGCGATGATGGTCGCGCCCAGCTCCCGGGCGGCGTGGAGCACGCCGTTGGTCTCGATGCGTCGGTCCAGCAAGCTGTAGCGGACCTGGTTGGAAGCCAAGGGCAAGCCGTGCCTTTCCAGAACGCGGGCCGAGAGGCGCATGGCACGCGCGGAGAAGTTGCTCACGCCCACTGCCCGGACCTGTTTGGTGTCCACGAGCTCGGCCATGGCTTCCACCTGCGCCTTCTTGGTCGAGAGCGCCCCGAAGCCAATGTGGATCTGGTGGAGGTCGATGCCAAAGGGAGACAGGTGGGACAGCCGTTCCCCGATGGTGCGTCCGATAGAGCCCGCGGTGCGCAGAAATGGCTGCCACTTGGTGGCGATGACGACGGAGCCGGGCTCGCGGCCCAGGCTTCCCAGGGCGGTGGCCAGCTCCGTCTCGCTACGGCCACGTCCGTACGCCTCGGCGGTATCGAACCAGTCGATGCCGCCCTCCAGGGAGAGACGCACGATGTCCGCGACCGTTTCCTCGGTCAGGACCGGCCAGTAGCGCCCCGCCACCCCCTCGCCACCAGAGAACTGCCAGCACCCCAACCCGATGGGGCTGATCCGGATCCCGGTCGATCCCAGCGACCTCGTCGTCATGGACTCCTCTGTGCCTCTCTTTCCTCGCTTCCGCGGGGTCAGCCGCCTCCCTTCAGACCGCGACTCTCCAAAAGCGGCTCGATGCTCGGGTCACGGCCCCGGAACGCTCGGTACATCGTCGCCTCGTCCTCCGTATTGCCGCGGGAGAGGATCATGTCCCGGAAGCGCTGACCGTTCTCGCGGGTCAGCCCGCCATGCTCCTCGAACCACGCGAAGGCGTCGTCGTCGAGCACCTCGCTCCACATGTAGGCGTAGTACCCGGCCGAATACCCGCCTCCCCAGATGTGGGCGAAGTAGCTGCTGCGATAGCGCGGTGGCACCTGCGGGATATCGAAGCCGTCGGCCGCGAGCGCGCTGGCCTCGAGGCTGTCGACGTTCTGCCGTGGGAGGCCCGCCGGGAGGGTGTGCCACGCCATGTCGAGGAGGGCCGCCTCGAGATACTCGGTGGTGGCGAAGCCCTGGTTGAACGTCTGGGTCTTACGGATCTTCGCCACCAGCTCCGCGGGCATGGGAGCGCCGGTCTGGTAGTGATGCGCGTAGTGGGCGAAGACGTCGGGGTCCATGGCCCAGTGCTCGTTGAACTGCGACGGGAACTCCACGAAATCGCGAGGCGTGTTGGCGCCCGACAGCGACGGATACTCCACGTTGGAGAACATTCCGTGCAGCGCGTGCCCGAACTCGTGGAACATCGTGGTGACGTCGTCGTAGCTCAGCAGCGCCGGCTCCCCGGGCGCGGGCTTCGTGAAGTTGGCGACGTTGTAGACCACCGCCTTGGTCCCCAACAACAGGGACTGGTCCACGAAGTTGTTCATCCAGGCGCCGCCGCTCTTGTTGTCCCGCTTGAAGTAGTCGCAGTAGAAGAGCGCCAGTGGGCTCCCGTCGGCGTCGAACACCTCGAAGACGCGGACATCGGGGTTGTAGACCGGGATGTCGTGGCGCTCCTTGAAGGTGAGGCCATAGAGCTTGTTCGCGGCGTAGAACACACCGTCCTGCAGGACGCGGTTCAGCTCGAAGTACGGCCGGATCTGCGATTCGTCGAGGTCGTACTGGGCCTTGCGCACCTGCTCGGCGTAGTACTGCCAATCCCAGGCCCGCAGCTTGAAGCCGCCGCCCTGCCCGTCGATGAGCTTCTGCATGTCCGCCGCCTCGGCGTGGGCTTTGGCCACCGCCGGCGGCACCAGCTGCTTCAGGAGCCCAATGGCGGCGTCCGGAGTCTTCGCCATCTCGTCGGTGAGGCTGTACGCGGCGTACGTGGGGAAGCCCAGCAGCTTCGCACGCTGCGCTCGCTCCTGCGCGAGACGCTGGATGACCGCACGGGTGTCGTTGGAGTCGCTGTGCTCCGTGCGGGTGGTGGACGCCTCGAAGAGCCGCTGGCGCAGGGCGCGGTCGCGGAGGTACGCCTGAGCCGGCTGCTGGGTCGTGTTCTGCAGGGGGAGCACCCACTTGCCCTCCAGGCCGCGCTGCTCCGCGGCATGGGCTGCCGCGGCCACGTCCGCCGCGCTCAGCCCCGCGAGCTGGGCGCTGTCGTCCACCACGACCGCTCCGACCTTCGTTCCGGCCAGCAGCTTGTTCTCGAACGCGGTGGACAGAGTCGACTCCTCCTGGTTCAGAGCGCGCAGCTTCACCTTGTCCTCCGGAGACAGGAGCGCGCCCGACCGCACGAACTGGTCGTAGTAGTACGACACCAGTCGCAGCTGCTCCGGGTCCAGCCCGAGGCTGTCCCTGCGGTCGTACAGGCTCTTGACCCGCTGGAACAGCTTGTCGTTCAGGTAGATGGCGTCCCGGTGCGCGGCCAGCTTCGGGGCTTCCTCCGTCTGCACCGCCTGCAGCGTGTCGTCGGTGTTCGCGGAGGTGACGGCGTTGAAGGCATACATCACCCGCGTCAGCAGCGCGCCGGACCGCTCCAGGGCTACGAGCGTGTTGTCGAACGAGGGCGGGGCGGTCTGGTTCGCGATGGAGTCCACTTCCGCCAGGTGCTGCTCCATGCCCTTCTCCATGGCCGGCTTGTAGTCGGCGTCACGGATGCGATCGAACGGCGGGGCCTGGAAGGGCAGCGAGCTGGGCTCGAGGAACGGGTTCTGCCGCCCGAA
>JAJDNI010000163.1 GCA_022340755.1 Gemmatimonadota bacterium | reverse complement strand
GCTCTGAAGACCGTGGGGCTCACCGCTCGTCTAACCCTGTTCGAGTCGTCAGGATCCCGGCTCAAGATGCTCGCGGCGTCGCCGGCGAGGCAATGGCCGAATGGGATGGCCGAGCAAGGAGAGAGGCAGCCGCGCCGAAATAGCCCGAAACCCCGCCCGGCGTCTCGGCACCGAACGGGGTTTCGGACATTCTGATGGCCCTGGGTAGACTCGAACTACCGACCTCACGCTTGTCAGGCCCGGGAGCTCACCCCACCCTCCCACGTCTCTTGCCAGATACGACGCTCCTCGCTCTCCTTACCTCGGCCGGGTTCCGGAACACGACGACCCCGTCGTTGTCTCGAGGGCCCTCGGCCAGTCGTTCTCGCACCGCGATGGGCTTTTCGCTGCCTACAGGAGGTCCTCGCCACTCGTGGGTTCGGGCGGTCGGAGGGAGGGATGAGCGCCGTCAGAGTCGTATGTCGATGCGCGGGCGCCGCGGTGCTTGCGCTGGTTGCCCTGGTCGCGGCGAGCTGCAGCAAGAGCCCGTCTGCCCCCTTCGCCCAGGCCACCAACTATCCCCCGAAGATCGACCCGCCTCCCCTCTCGCTCTATCACGACGAGACGTACCAGCACAAGGTCGTGATCTGGAACCGGGACGAAGACTCCGTCACGGTGCGGGCGCCTGTGCTTCCGAGCTGGATGTCGTTCGATTCGACGACGCGCACGCTCTACGGCGCTCCGGGGTGGCGCAACATAGGGGTGCAGGCTCTCGTGCTGACGGCCTCCGACGGGACGCTGACGACGAGGGATTCATTCCAGATCACGGTCAACCTTGCGCCATGTCTCCGGCGAGCGACCTTCGGTCCGCCGGCGACTTCCCCTTACGTGATGCCGTTCCCCGTGGGAACCACCGCTGAGATCCTGCAGACGTATTGCGGGCCCGGGAGCCACAGCAGAGACAACCAGCTCGCCTACGACTTCCGTACGGCGTTCGGCATCCCCGTGGCGGCTGCCCGGGCTGGCGTGGTCTCCACCGTCGTCAACCGTTGGACGGACAGCGACAAGGACGATTCGCACTTCAACTACATCCTCATCACCCACGCCGACAGCACGTTCGCGTTCTACGCGCATCTAAAGTACGAGAGTGTTCTCGTCCACGACGGTGACACGGTGACCCAGGGTCAGACGATCGCCGCTGCGGGCGAGTCGGGGACGCCGACGCTCTGCGCGTTCGAAGAGTGCGCGGTGCTCCACTTCGGCGTATACAACCAGAGTTGGCGGATCGACCTGCCCGTCAACTTCAGCAACGCAGATGGGCCGTTGGATAGCCTAGGGGGTCTGGTGACGGGGGCTTTCTACACCGCTACGACATGGAACCCACCGGCTCCGTAGCCCACTCCAACGCGGCTGGGCGCGTACCCCTGCGGTTCCCTGCTCCAACCGCAGGGCGTCTACGGGGGCGACATGCAGTGCCCGCCGCAACGGCCGATAGAGGGCGAGGAGGGCGACACCCAGGAGCGGCGCGTGAAAGTGATGGACAGTCCCGGTCAAAGGGGAGCTCTCGCCACCCATCCTCTCCTGGACTCAGCCCCGACCAGCATTACTCCCGTTCTCGCCCCTCGTTCGGCGTTTTCAGTCTCCGCTGCCACCCACCATTTCCTTCTTGCCCATCCCTGACCCGCCCCCTACCGTGCTCCTCAACCCGACAGGGCAGTTGGACCACCTATCCTCATGATGTGCCACGTGTGCGGGCACAGCGATCGCGGCTGAGGCAGACCTGCGCGCTGGCCCTCGCGTAGGAATCGCCTGGCCCTGAGGTCCCCGGCTTGGATCAACACTCGGCAGACCAGGAGTTGGTTCGTCGCCTCGGCGAGCGCGTGAAGGAGCTCACTGTGCTTCAGGAGACCGTCCGGATCCTCCAGGACGAGTCACAGCCGATTCGGGAGCTGATGGCGGACGTGGTTCGGCAGCTCCCGCCGGCGTGGCAGTATCCCGAAATCACAGGCGCACGGGTTTTCTTCCGGGACATGGATGTCCGGTCGCCCAACTTCCGCCCCACGGAGTGGATGCAGTCGGTACGCTTCACCACGCTGACGGGGGAGCAGGGGGGAGTCGACGTCTGCTACCTCGAGGAACGGCCTCAGGCGGCGGACGGTCCCTTCCTCGAGGGGGAGCGCGCCCTCCTCAACTCCCTCGCCCAGATGCTGAGGTCCCACTTCCAGCACGTCGCGGCGCTGGAAGCGCTCCGACAGGCGCATGACGACCTGGAGGCCCAGGTCCGCTTGCGTACTCGACTGGCATCCGAGCTTTCGCTCTCCGAGGCGAGACAGCGCCGGATCATCGCCGGCGAGCTGCACGACCACATCGGCCAGGCGCTGGCCTTCATCCGCGTGCGATTGTCCCGACTCCAGGGCGACGCTGTCTTCTCCGGCTTCGAGGACACTCTTGCGGATATCATGCGCCTTGTTGAACAGGCCATCAACAGCACACGAAGCCTCACCTTCCAGATCAGTCCTCCGGTGCTCTACGAGCTCGGCCTGCAGGCGGGGTTGGAATGGCTGGGCGACCAACTGGGCCAGGAGCATGACGTGAACCTGCGCGTGGATGCCGACGGCGCCGTCGACGACCTGCCCGACGACACGCGCGTGGTGCTTTTCCAGGCCGCACGGGAGCTTATCGTGAACGCCATCAAGCACGCCGGGCCACGACACATCGTGGTGTCGGCCGCACTGAGCGGCGGCGAGGCGACGGTGTCGGTGGTCGACGACGGTTCCGGCTTCGACGTGGCCCGACTCAACACCTCGGGAGCCGAGATGACGACGTTCGGTCTGTTCAGCATCCGGGAGCGACTCGACTACCTTGGCGGCTCCATGACCATTGAGTCCCGGCCGGGGTCGGGGACATCGGTGATCCTGCGGGCCCCGGCGCGGAGCGCGTCAGCGGGGAAGGACCAATGACGCCCATCCGCGTGCTCATGGCGGACGACCACAAGCTCTTCATCGATGGGCTGGGGAGCATCCTGCAACGCCGCCCGGACATGGAGGTGGTAGGCGCAGCCAGGGACGGGCTGACCACGGTGGGGCTCGCCACCGAGCTCAAGCCCGACATCGTCCTGATGGACATCTCCATGCCACACCTCAACGGCATCGAGGCCACGCGCAAGATCCTCACGGAGCGCCCCACCACCAGGGTGATCATGCTGTCCATGCACTCCGATCCCCGGTATGTGGTGGCGGCCTTTCGCGCCGGGGCGAGGGGATACCTGCTCAAGGACTCGGCGTCGGAAGATCTCCTGGAGGCCATCGAGCGGGTGTGCGCCGGGGAGGTCTATCTCAGCAGCGAGATGTCCGGACAGATCGTTCTGGACTTCATCACTGACGCGCATGCCGGCGACTTGTCCGCCTATTCGCTGCTCAGCCCCAGGGAGCGGGAGGTCCTTCAACTGATCGCCGAAGGGCACTCCACGAAGGACATCGCTGCCCGCCTCTCCGTGAGCGTCAAGACCGTCGAGACGCATCGCAAGCAGGTCATGGACAAGCTCGACTTGCACAGCATCGCCGAGCTCACCAAATACGCCATCCGCGAGGGGCTCACCGAGGTCTCCTGACCCATCGCCTCGCGTAGGTACGAAAGCACCTACCGTCCTCAGGAATTCCGCAGGGCGCGCTCAGGGCTCTCCCGATTGTCTCCGTTGGCTGCCTCCCCCGACACTCATCATGCGGGGTTGCGTCCCGTGGATGTCCAAGTGTCGCACGACGGAGGCTTCGTGATGTTCGATACGGGAAACACAGGCTTCATGCTGGTTGCGACCAGCCTGGTGATGCTCATGACCCCCGGGCTGGCCTTCTTCTATGGCGGGCTGGTTGGCCGCAAGAACGTGTTGTCCATCATGATCCAGAGCTTCGTCTCCATGGGTGTGACGACGATCCTCTGGTATACCGTGGGCTTCTCGCTCTGCTTCAGCGGCGGCGCGGGCGGAATCATCGGCAACCTCGACATGGCCTTCCTCCACGGCGTCGGCCCGGGGACGCCCTTCGGGGACGGCCAGATCCCGATGATGGTGTTCATCGCCTACCAGATGATGTTCGCCATCATCACCCCCGCGCTCATCACGGGCGCGTTCTCGAACCGGGTGCGCTTCGGCCCCTACCTCATCTTCCTGGTAGCGTGGCTGCTCTTCGTCTACTTCCCATTCGTGCACATGGTCTGGGGCGGCGGCCTGCTGGCCAAGCACGGCGTGCTGGACTTCGCGGGTGGCATCGTGGTACACAACATCGCGGGGATGGCCGCCCTCGCTTCGGTACTCTTCGTGGGGCGCCGTCGCATCAAGGACGCCGTGCCCCACAGCATTCCGCTCGTGGCGCTGGGCACGGGACTCCTCTGGTTCGGCTGGTACGGCTTCAACGCTGGCAGCGAGCTGAAGGTCGACCAGGTGACCGCGCTGGCGTTCCTCAACACCGACGTCGCCGCCTCCTTCGCGGCCATCACCTGGCTCTTCGTGGCGTGGTCGCGTGAGAAGAAGCCGAAGTTCGTGGGCCTTCTCACCGGCGCGGTGGCCGGCCTGGCTACCATCACCCCGGCTGCGGGCTACGTGAGCACCGGTAGCGCGGCCATCATCGGCATCGTCGCCGGCTTGGTCTGCTACGGCGCGGTGGGGCTGAAGAACTCCCTGCAGTGGGACGACGCCCTGGACGTCTGGGGTGTGCACGGTGTCGGCGGCGCCCTGGGCATCATCATGCTCGGGCTCCTGGCGACGACGGCGGTGAACGCCGGCGGCGCCAACGGCCTCTTCCACGGCGGAAGCCACTTCTTCGTGACGCAGCTCGTCGCGGTCCTGGCCTCGTCTGTCTACGCCTTCGCCTTCACCTACGTGATGCTCTGGATCATCAACAAGGTCACTCCGGTGCGGACCACCGAGGTCGAAGAGGGTGAGCTCGACACGTCGCTGCACGGCGAGTCCGCTTACGAGCACCTCTAGGTCTCAGGAAAGAACACGCCTCCCGGCAGGCGAGGGCCGGGAGGCGACACCCATAGAGGACACGATGAAGACGAAGACCACCCCTATCCTCCGGGTCGCCGCGTGCCTCGCGGCTCTCACCACCCTCGGTGCTTCGTGGGCTGGAGCCCAGGACGCGTTGGACGTATCGGTGGGAGTCGATGTGGTGAGCCGCTATATCTGGCGCGGTATCGACGCCGCCGACGCCCCCAGCATGCAACCGTCCATGACGCTCTCGGTCAGGGGGCTGTCGGTGGGTGCCTGGGGATCCTACTCGCTCTCCAACAACCTCACCCAGGGCGACGAGATCGACCTCTGGCTGGGGTACACCCACGAACTGTCCGAAGGCGGTTCACTGGGCGTCCTGTTCACGGACTACTACTTCCCCAACGCCGGTGGAGGCCTCTCCAACTACCGGAACTACGACACACCGGACGGACCGGGGGCGCACGTCCTGGAGGTCGGCGCCCTCTTCACCCCGCCATCGGTTCCCGTCTCGCTGGCGGCCTATGTCAACATCTACAACGACGAAGGGCACAACGTCTTCTTCCAGGCGAGCTATCCCTTCGCCGTTGGAGGCACCTCGCTCACGTTGTTCGCTGCCGCCACCCCAGGGAGCGAGAAGAACCCAGGGTACTACGGGACCGATCAGTTCAAGTTTCTCCACGTCGGCATCACCGCGAAGAAGGAAGTGCCAGTGAGCGATCGGTTCTCGTTGCCGCTCTGGATCTCCTGGAGCGCCAATCCGAACCTGGACATCGCGTACCTGGTGGTGGGCTTCTCCCTGTAGCGCTGCGGCACCGAGGTCTGGCACCCTTTCGTCACCGCGGTAGCGAAGAAAGCGTGGAGTCGCGTTACTTCCTGCGGCTCCACGCTCTTCCAATGGGACTGGGTAGACTCGGACTACCGATCTCACGCTTATCAGGCGCCGGAGACGGGAGCGGGCGTACGCCACGCGTTGCCACGGCACCTTTTCGGGGCGTCTGGCATGCGCAGGGGTTCTCCAATGCGCGAACGAGGCAGCACTGCAACCGACAGTGCTGCCTCGACTCACGTAACTCTGGCTTTGAAACGAATCAGCTGTCGCCGGACATCTTGAAGACCACGCCCACGTTCAGCGTCGAGGCGCCGGCGCCGAGGTCCGCGTACAGCGCCGCCTTCGGCGCGAAGAAATAGCGCACGCCCGCACGCCCCACGAAGTACACGCCGGAGTTGTAGCTGCCACAACCGTACGCGCCGCAGTTGGGCGTGCTCACGATCCAGAAGCCGAGGCCCAGGCCCAGGAACGGATCGATCTTTCCGCCCTCCA
Source organism: Gemmatimonadota bacterium (assembly GCA_022340755.1). Lineage (GTDB taxonomy): Bacteria > Gemmatimonadota > Gemmatimonadetes > Longimicrobiales > Gaopeijiaceae > SZUA-318. The sequence goes on along the minus strand of JAJDNI010000163.1, from coordinate 6,603 downwards.
CCCGGAAGTGGTAGTTGGCCGTCGCGCTAATCGGGAACCACGACCAGTCGCCAAGCGTGTTGCCGTAATGCCACCAGTCGATGCTCGCCTCGATGCCGAGAACGCCGTCTCCCATCTCCGGTAGCGCCTTGATCCCCGTCTCGAACCGGCCACCGATCGAGACGCTCGCCGCACCGATGCCGCCCAGTCCGATCACGGGACCGATATCCGTGTAGCCTACGCCGAAACCCTGCGCCTCCGCACGTCCACTCCAGCTCAGCGTCAGCAGCAGCGCCGCCATTACCGCCATCACGCGCGTCATTCTCGGCATGTTTCCTCCTTCGGGTGGGGACGTAGCGCTATTCCTGGAATGTGCCCCAACGACACTGTGCCTTCACCGTTCTGGACGCAAGAAACACCGCCCGGCGTCTCGGCACCGAACGGGGTTTCGGACATTCTGATGGGCCTGGGTAGACTCGAACTACCGCCCTCACGCTTATCAGGCGGCACCCTGGGCCCCGTAATCCCGATCTCCTGCCGTGATCTCCTTGATGGACCGTGCAATCTGCCGGGATCGGGACGACGGGTACGGCTTCTTGCGGCCGACTGTAGACAGTAGCAGACAGTGCTCATCACGCGATCCGGAGAGTGGCGAAGACGGCGCGTGCCGACGGCCGTGCCAAACGCGTGGCGGGCAGTCGCCTGCGACATCCCTGGAAGACGCACCCGATGCTTCCGCCGCCACCCCCTACCCCGACTACCGGGTGCGAGCAGGTGGGTGGGTTGCGTGCGGGAGTCCTGAGACGTCCGAGAGGATCGAGCCCGGGCGGGCTTCGGCCGTCTTTCGTCGGCTCCCTATGCCGTCCTCAGGAGCTCGGCCGCATCCCTCCGGGACGCTCGCCGAGCGGGCCCGTACGAGGCCAGCAGCGAGACGACGCCCAACAGGACCGCGGCCCCCACGTAGGCGGTGGGATCGAGGAGCGCGGTCTCGTAGACGAGGTGTTGCATGGCCAACGTGGCGGGGTAGGCCGCTGCGAGGCCGACGGCGAGACCGAGAACGACGAGGCCCATCCCGCGCCGTACGACCAGGGTCACGAGACCTCCATCCGAGGCGCCGAGGGCAAGGCGGAGACCCATCTCGCTCTGCCGTTGGCTGACGTTGTACGCCAGGACGCCGTAGATACCCATCGCCGCCAGGAAGAGCGCGAGCCCCGCGAACAGCGTGAGGGAGAGCAGGATGGTCCGGAAGCCGGAAAGCTCTCCGGCCACGGCCGAGCTCATGGCCTGGGGCTGGGCGAACAGGACGTCGGGGTTCTTGCGCCTGAGCAGATCCTGCAGGGGACGGATGAGCAGGGCCGGGTCCCCTCCGGTGCGGACCGCGATCTGGAGCTGTGTGGGTCCTATCTGCGCCATCGACAGGTAGAACGCCGGGTCGGGTGAGCCGCGCAGGGTGTTGATGCGCGCGTCCCCGACGACGCCGACGACGAAACAGTCGCGCCAGTCGCCGATGTTGACCATGCGACCGAGCGGATCTGCGTCGCCGAAGAGGGTCTCGACCACGGTTCGGCTCACCACGACCACATTGGGAGCCCCCCGGTCATCCTCCCTCGAGATGTCGCGTCCTTCGAGGAGAGGTATACCCATGGTCCGGAAGTAGGCAGGTGGCACCCAGCGAGCCATCGCGGTGAAGGTCTCCTGAGGTGGAGGCGGGGGCTGATCCGACGGGTGGATGGACCAGTCCGGCCATCGGCTGACGATGGGGAAGCGGTTGCTCAGCGTCGCGGACTCCACACCGGGGAGCGCCTCGACCTCCTCCGGGACGGACGTGAAGAACGCGGTTCGCTCCTCGGGCGTCGGATACTCGGTCATCTGAATTTGGATCTGTCCAGTGAGCAGGTTCGAGGGATCGAAGCCGAGATCCACGCCTACCAGGCGGGCCAGGCTGTGTCCCAGCAGGCCCGTCCCCACGAGGAGGACCACGGACATCGCCACCTGGAGGATTACCAGGGCGCTGCGGAGCCTGCTGCTTTGCACCCCGACGGCGCCGTGTCCGTCACCCCGCAGTTGGGAGGCGGGCCCCGTGGACGTGCTTCGAAGGGCGGGCAAGACGCCCACCACCAGGCCGGTGGCAACGGACACGAGCACGGCGAATGTCAACGCCGGCCCGTTCACCGCCGGCGGATGGATGCCGAGCTCTCCCACCGGCAATAGCCCGATGAGCAGACGGTGCGCGACGTACGCGACGGCGACGGCGAGCACACCGGCGCCCACCGCGAGCGTCACGCTCTCAGTCAAGAGCTGGCGGACCAGTCGCCTGCGGGGGGCGCCCAGGGCCGTCCTCATGGCCATCTCCGAGAGGCGACGCTCCCCCCGAGCCAGCAACAGACCGGCGACGTTGCTGCACGCGACGAGAAGGACGAACACCGCCGTGCCCATGAGCAGGAGCAGACTGGTCCTCACGTTGCGCACGAGGTAGTCCTGGAGACGGATGAGCCTCAACCCCTTTCCCCCGTCACTGTCCGGGAAGCGGGTGGCGAGAGAAGCGGCGACGGCGTCTGCCTCCGCCTGCGCACGCTCGAGGGTGGCACCGGGCTTCAGCCGGCCGACGACCCAGTGGCTATGGGAGTCGCGCCGTGCGTCGTTGGGACCGTCCCGGTCGATGAGGCGCCACACGTCGGCGTCGTACATGAGGCGGAAGCCGGACGGCATGACGCCCGCGACGGTGAGGGCTTCGCCGTCGAGGACCAGCGTGGCGCCCAGGGCGTCCTCGGCTCTGCCGAAGCGTCGCTGCGCATACCCGTGGCTGATGACCACCACCGCCGCACGGCGTTGGTTCTCCTCGTCCGCTGAGAAGCCAGGGCCCGCCTCAGGGGTCACGCCCAACGCGGAAAACAGGTTCCAGGTGGCGTAGTAGCCCTGTACCAGCTCGGCGTTGCCTCCGCCGGTGATCGTGAACTGCTGAGTGAACGTGGTGAGGAGCGCCAGCTCCTCGAATGCGTCCACGCCGTCGCGGTAGTCGAAGTAGTCGACGCGGGAGACCGGGCCCGCGACCTCTCCGTTCATGGTCTTCAGGCCGATGACCAGGCGGCCGGGGTCCGGGTAGGGGAGCGGCCGCATGAGCACGGAGTCGACGGTGGTGAACAGGGCGGTGTTGGCGCCGATGCCCACCGCCAGGATCACGAGGATGGCCAGGGTGAGACCGACGTCCCGGCGCAGCGTCCGCAGCGCGAAGCGGATGTCCTGGAGAAGCGTGTCCAGGCCGGCGCCAAGGCGCCGTTCCCTCACCTTCTCCTTCACCTGCTCCGCCCCGCCGAGCTCGATCCTGGCCTGCCGCATCGCCTCGTCCGGAGTCACCCCGGCGCGGATCTTCTCGTCGGCGAGCATGGCCACGTAGCTGTTCAGCTCTTCGTCCAGCTCGCGGTCCAGCTCCGTCTTTCTCAACACCGAGCGAAGGATGCTCTTCAACCACACCCACATTGCGCGCCCTCCCCGTCCACCCTACGTCGCTTCCAGCACCTTCCCGATGGCCAGAGCCACCTGCAGCCAGTTCTCCTTCTCTTCCCCCAGCTGCCGGCGACCCCTGGCGGTGAGCCGGTAGAACTTCGCTCGACGGTTGTTCTCGGACTCTCCCCAGCTTCCCTCGATCCAGCCCTTCTGCTCCATCCTGTGCAGCGCGGGGAAGAGCGAGCCCGGTTTGACCTCGAACGTGCCGTCGGTGACCTGGCTTATCCTGCGCGCGAGTCCCAGACCATGGAGAGGCTGAAGACTCAGCGTCTTGAGGATGAGCAGGTCCAGCGTGCCACGGAGCACCTCGGTCTGGTCGCCGGCCATGTCCAGTCCTATCGAAATTCTATACGTCGTCCTATCGGGTTTCTATAGGAATGCTTCGGGTGTCAATCGCATACCGCCATCGGCGCTTTTCTTTGGTAGGACCATCGCCCCACGGGCGTGTCACCAGGGAGGATGGATCTCGTACCTGTCGATACCCCAGCCATCGCGGAGGGCACATGTCCCGCTCGCTCCACCGCGCCAGGATGCGCGTCCTGCTGGTCTGTACCCTCGCCGCCACGGCGTGCGGATCCGAGGCGACGGGTCCGGAGTCCAGATATCCCGACGCCTCCGCCAACGGAATCAACCCCGGGCTCCTCGACGAGGCCTATGCCCGGGCCCGGGAAACCCCCGGCATGCTCAGCCTTCTGGTGCAGAGGAATGGCGTCCTGGTGGCCGAGGAGTACTTCAACGGTGCGGTGGCCGACTCCCTGTACCAGGTCTGGTCGGACACGAAGAGCGTCATGTCCATCCTCACGGGGATCGCGCTGGAGCAGGGGTACTTCACCAGTCTGGATCAGACCATCGGCCCCTTCCTCGAGCCCCTCGCCGACAGCGTCCCGTCGGACAAGGGGCGCATCACCCTCCACGACATCCTCACGATGACGTGCGGGCTGGAGTGGCACGAGATGGACGGCGGCGGGGAGTACAATCGCTGGGTGACCTCCGGCGACATGATCCAATACGCCATCGACCTGCCCCGGGTGGCGGAGCCCGGCGAGGTGTTCCACTACAACACGGCGGCCATCCACCTCCTCTCGGTCATCCTCACCGAGGCCACGGGCATGTCCACCCTCGACTTCGCCCGCCGGAACCTCCTGCAGCCGCTGGGCATCGATCAGGTGGACTGGTGGACGGACGAGCGCGGCTACTACACCGGGGGGATGGGCCTGAACCTGCGGCCCCGGGACATGCTGAAGATCGGGGAGCTCTTCCTGAACGAGGGAGTGTGGGATGGCGTGCAGGTCGTTCCCCGGGAGTGGGTCCGGGAGTCCACGACGGCACAGGTCTCCACCGGGAACGCCGTCCCGTTCGGCGACGAGTACGGGTACCTCTGGTGGGTCGGTCATGGTCAGGGCCGCGACTTCTACTTCGCCAATGGGTACGCGGGCCAGTTCATCCTGGTGTCGCCGGACCTGGACCTGGTGGTGGTGGCCACGAGCGACTGGCACGACATGACCTGGAACGAGGCCGGCGCCCAGTGGAGCAACGTCATCGGAGTCATCGTCGACAGCGTCCTGCCGTCGGTCCAGCCCTGAACGTGCCCCTCAGCGGGCCCCGACGGTGGCCGTCGAGTCGGTGAGGGCGCAGGGGACGGCGGCGGCCTGGCAGATCGCCTCCATGACCTCACCGAAGCCCTCGGTGCCGAACCATGCCGTGATCGTCCGGGAGCGGATCGCCGGGTCCCGGATGGTCACGATCTTGCCGAAGTGGCGTCCGACCTCGTGGGCAACCCGGTCCAGGGGAGTGGCCTGGAAGATGAGCACACCCCCGGGCCAGTCCAGCAGGCCCTCGACGTCGTCCCGGTATGCCACCTGAGTGACTCCGTCGGGAGGCGCCACGGCCACCCCACCCTCGTCCACCGCGACGGAGCCGTGGGGGTTGGAGACGGACACCCGCCCCTCGAGGACCACGGTGCGGACCCGGCCCGAGTCCGGATCGATCTCGAAGCGCGTACCCAGGTCGCGGACCGACACGGGGCCCACCTCGACCACGAAGGGGTGCTCCGCATCGTGGGCCACCGCGAAGAACGCCTTCCCTTCCAGGGTGAACCTGCGCTCGTCCCCGGACGCGAGGCGGGTCAGGCGCCCTCCGGGAGCGACGCGGACGACGCTCCCGTCGCCGAGGACGATGGTGCGAGGCTGCAGGGAGTCGGCCTCCCAGACCGCCAGCGTCTCCGCCTGGTGGCTCCGCAGCGCGATGCGGAAGCCGAGGGCCACCGCCGCGACGGCGGCCGCGAGGGCCACGGCCCGCCGGGGCGACAGCACCCGGGCGGCGCGCCGGGCCCGCCCGCCCGCCGCGGTACGCCTCCAGAAGGCGCCGGTTCGCGTGTCGGCCTCGTCGAGGACCGCCTGGACGAAGGCGTGGTCGTCCTCACGCGCCTGCCGCGCAGGCGCCGTGGCGGTCCACGCCCTCAGGGTCGCCTGGAAGTAGGCCTCGTTCTCCGGCGCCTCACGGCGCCAGAGATCCGCCGTCTCGCGCTCGGTGGGCGAGGCGGTTCCCGACAGGACCCGGACGATCAGCTCGTCGTTCACTTCGTCCCCCCCGACGACACGTCGCGTGCTCTGCCCATGACACGTCCCTCACCCCCGGGCTCTACCACCACGGATGCCAACGCGTCCCGGAGGGAGGCGAGGGCCAGGCTCATGTGGTTCGCCACGGTCTGCTGGGAGATCCCCATCACCCCGGCCACCTCCCCGTACGAGAGCCCGCACTCCCGAACCAGCCTGAACACCTCCTGGCGGCGGGCGGGGAGGGCGGCCACGGCCGCGGAGGCCCGCTCCGTGAGCTCGGCCTCCACTGCCGTCTCGTAGGGTGACGGCGCGGCCCGGGGCCCGGGGGTCATCGCAGCCTTCGCCTCGGCCCTGTGCGCGCGGCGGCGCTCGTCGATAGCCGTGTGGCGTGTCATCGTATAGAGAAGTGACCGGAGGGACCCCTCTCCCCCCAGCGCCTCACGCCGAGTCCACAGGCGAATGAAGACCTCCTGCACGACGTCGTCGCCTCCTCCAGGGCTGTCGAGGATCCCCTCCGCGTACCGGCTCAAGGGGTCCCGGTATTCCCGCACCAGCATCTCCA
>JAJDNI010000302.1 GCA_022340755.1 Gemmatimonadota bacterium | reverse complement strand
GTGGCAGCGCGCGGCATCTCCTTCGACGACCCACGGTTTCCGGCGCTCTTCGGCCTGGTGGTTGCCGGTGATATGGCCGTCAGTCCGCACCTGCAGTACTACGAAGTGGGACTCCTGGCACTCGTGGCGCTGCTGGCCGTGGAAACCCGACTGTCTACGCGCACTCCCGGGCTTGGCACACGTGTGATGCTGGCCCTCGCCTACATGTCGTATCCAGTATACCGCCTGGGGGACACCGTAGGCGTGCAACCGCTCATATTCGTTCTCTTAGGGATGCTCGTGTGGACTTCCCGCCTGACGCGAGAGCCAACTCCTGAGCCGGAGGGCGCAGTCTAGATCGAACTGTCCTGTGAGAGCTACTGATTTGCCCTGGCAAGGACGTTGTCGATCTCCGCGAGATTGAACTGGGTCAGGCCCGAGGTATACGGGACAGAGCGCCAGGGACGGACGGAGTCCGCGCACCGCAGGGCTTCCTCGAGATCACCGGAGGCGACCATGCGGGCGGCGCGTGCCCGAACCAGGCTCAGTGCCGAGACCCGGGGCTGCTTCGTGGGAATGTCCGCGGCTGGGAGGTCCGAGCCGTCTTCGTTGAGGTATATGGTGCGCATGTACGTGCGCTCGAGGTCGCGCACGACCCGCCAGGTCCGCTCGCTCCGCCCTCTTCGGTGGTCGCTGGGCAGGTTGAGCACCTTCCATGCCTGGATGGCGAGGCCGCGGTCCAGCAGGGCGTAGTAGATCAAAACCAGGGTGGGGAGGTCTCTGATCTCACCGAAAGTGCTGTACGCGGGAAGCGGCCAATCTCGCGGGCGGATGCCGTCCGCGTTGGCTACCACCATCACGTCCTGAAGGGCGTTGTTGGTGCCGGGTCGTCTGCTGAGCAGGCGGAGCACGCGCAAGCCATCGCTCCGTTGATCCCCGATCTTGATGGGAACCAACTGGCCGATGCCTACGAACAGGGACATCAACGCCAGGAGCTGAAGCCAAGAAAGCCCGCTCCCGAACGAGTCGCCGCCGGAGGGCATGGCCATCGAGATCCGGAGCGCAATCAACCCGGCCAGAATGCTCGCGCCCGGACCCGCCGCGAACATCACGATCATTCGCCTGCGGAACGGTCCCAGGTCGTCCCCGCGCGGATACGCCCGCGGGAGCACCACGACCGCGCCACCCCAAAGGCTGAGGCGATGGTTCAGCTCGAGCCTCACCGGTCGCCCTCGAGGCCACTCCACCCGAAGCGGACCCATGTACAGGAAAGGCACCCTGAAGTCCGACACCAGCCCGGCGATCGCGTGACCCAGCTCGTGCGTGAGCACGACCGCGACATAAGCCGGAAGAAGAAAGAGATACAGGAGATTCGCGTCGCTTAGCCAACGAGCCAGCCACATCGATATGGCGATGCCGACCACGAAGACGCCCACAACCGAGAACGCGTGCAAGATCCGGGTGGCCAGGGGCTCTGGAGATCGAATGCCGTTATTCATGGGCTTCGTTCTGCACGCCGGGCGGATCGTTAGGGAGATCCCTCCGGCTTCTGGAAGGCGCTGGTCAGACCGAGACGCTGATCGATCGTCGGTCGCTTGTGGGGCTCTACAACAATGCTACGTCTGCGGTCCCGGGGCGAGCGTGACGTCGAGCCGATCGCGATTGTCCGGATCTCTCCCACGCCGCCCCCTGGCGACGCACCTCAAGCTGGATCGGCCGCGGGCGCGGCGCCGAACGAGCCGCGGGAGGCCTTGCAGAGCGGCCTGACCCATCGCCGGTGCGAGATGTGAAACGCCCCCGCGAGCAGGCTTGCGCAGGCGCTCGAGGGGGCGTGTCAGCTCCGGGGGTGGGACTCGAACCCACGACCCTCTGATTAACAGTCAGATGCTCTAACCAACTGAGCTACCCCGGATCGAAGAGAACCCAAAATAAAGAAATGCGCTCCAGGGGTGTCAACCGGTGTGGGTAGGGAGCTTCGAGAGAGCGCTGGCCCGCTACCCCGCCGCCGCCGGCCGAGCTTTGGTGCAGGCCCGGGCGAGGATGCTCCACAGGGCCGGCCCGACATCGTGCGCCGCTTGCCACAGCTCGTCGTGACGCCGCCAGGCAAGGCGCGCCGCGTCGGCCCCGTGGAGCGACGCCAGCGCCGGCCCCCGATGGGGATAAGGGCGCTCGAACCAGTGGAACCCCGTGAGCACGGCAGTGGGGCCAGCGGCCTCCGAGAAGACGGTGAAATCCGGTGACCAACCGCCGAGAGGCGCGGCACGCACCTCGAGTCGGCCTTCGCCGAGCATGGCAGTGAGCATGCGCACGTTCGGCGCACGCCGGGGCTGATGGAGGAGGCCGAAGACCTCTGCGTCCAGCGTGTGAGCGTTGACCTCTGAGATCAGAACCCGAAGCGAACGCAGGCCCTTCAACTCCTCAGGGCCCAGGTCCACCGTGCTCAGCCGGACTCTCGTAACCGCCGCGACGATCTCGGTAGAACGTCGCGACAAGGCTCCGAAGACATCTCGAAAGTCGGGGCGGTGGCGCTCGTCAAGAAAGATGGCTCGTTCCGGAACGAGCCCCGGCAGCAGAGGGAGCATCGGTTGCGGCATCCTTCCTGGGCTGGGAGGCATCAGCCGAACGATGACGCTCCGGTGTGGGCGGAGGGATGGCGCGGTGGGCCGTCCCTCAGTGGGAGGGATGCGTCTCCCCCATGTCGAGCTCGGTCTGAAAGCGAGCCACACGCGGCACCTCGTGACACCGGCGACACCGCGCCTCGTAGCTCTCGGCACCGCCGACCTGGATGGTGGGCCCCTCCGCCGGAGCGGCCTTGCCGTCGATGAGTCGTTGGTTGCGCGTCGCCAGGTCCCCACAGATCACGCAGATCGCGTGGAGCTTGTCCACCTTCTCCGCGATCGCCAGGAGGTTCGGAATGGGCCCGAACGGCTCCCCACGGAAATCCATGTCCGTACCGGCCACGATCACGCGCACCCCGCGGTCGGCCAGCTCGTTGGCGATCGCGACCACCCCTTCATCGAGGAACTGCGCCTCGTCGATGGCGACGACCTCCGTGTCCGGTCGAACGAACTCAGCGATCTGGACCGACGACGAAACGGGATGCGCCTCCAGGCGGGAGCCGTCGTGGGAGCTGATGCTGAAGACGCCGGCGTAGCGATCGTCCAGGTGTGACTTGAAGACCTGGACCCGCTTCCGGGCGATGAGGGCGCGGCGGACCCGGCGGAGCAATTCCTCGGACTTCCCGCTGAACATGACTCCCGATATGACCTCCACCCACCCGTCCTGTGCGCCGTGGTACATGGAGCGCGTCCACCTCCGGAGGCAATCGTTAGAGGGTGGCGCCCACCGGCGCCGTCCTTGAAGCAAAGCCGCCACGTCGAGCCAGGACCCACCGTAACACTCGAGTGGCGGATCGGGTCACGAGAACGCGAGACCCATGGCGGGGCGTAGGGGTGGGGCTAGTTTAGCCGGGCCCCTTCAGCGTTGTCCAGGCAGCGGCGGGGGGGTAAGGTGGGACGGTTGAGGTGCGTGATTTGGATCGAGCCAAGGAGTAGGGAGAGCCCATGAGAACCCCGACGTGGATTGGTGCGTGCGTCGCGCTGGGTCTGGTGGCGACCGGCGTTCCCGTCGTCGCCCAGAGCCCGCAAGCCCAAGGCCCCAAGCTGGTCGTCATGATCTCCGTCGACCAGATGCGCGCGGACTTGATCGATCGCTATGCGCCCGCCTTCCACGGAGGCTTTCGGCGGCTGCTGGACGAAGGCTACAAGTTCACCGAGGCCTCACACGCACACGCGACCACCGAGACCGCCGTCGGCCACGCTACCCTCTCCACCGGCGTGTTTCCGTCCCGGTCCGGAATCGTCGCCAACGAGTGGCAGGTGAACGAAAGTGGCGCGTGGACAGGCATGTATGCCGTCGAGGACACGGCGTCTCACATCGTCGACATCCCCAATGCTCCCGGTCGGTCTCCCAAGAACCTCCTCCGCGGCGGCCTGGCCGACTGGGTGATGGCGGCGGACCCAGAGGCCCGCGTCGCGTCGATCTCTCTGAAGGACCGGGCTGCCATCACCATGGCCGGGAAGACCAAGGGTCAGGTCTATTGGATCGTCCCGGCGGCCGGCCGATTCGTCACCTCGACTTACTACAGGTCCGAGTATCCGAAGTGGGTGACCGAGTTCAACGACTCGGTCATGCCGGGTCTTCTCGCCGACACGGTCTGGGAGAACTCGGTTCCCCCCTCTTTGCGTTACCTCGCAAGGCCCGATTCGGCGCCGTACGAGGCGGACGGCGTGCACACGACGTTCCCCCACCTGGCCTCGCAGGAAGCGGCTCCCGGGGGGAGATACGCATGGCTGCTGGCGAAGCCCTGGGCGGACCGGGCGGTGGCCGGATTCGCGAAGGAGGCCATCGATGCCCTGCAGTTGGGGCAGCGAGGGCACGTCGACTTCTTGGCCCTGTCCTTCTCGGCCACGGACTACGTGGGGCATGCGTACGGACCGTTGAGCCAAGAGCAGATGGACAACCTCGTCCGGCTGGACGGCGAGCTGGGCGCCCTCTTCGCCTTTCTCGATGAGCATGTCGGACGCGGGAATTGGGTGGCGGGGCTATCCGCCGACCACGGGGTTCTGACCATGCCCGAGTGGCTGGCCACGCACGGGGAGGGTGCCGTGCGAACCGACGTACGGACGCGCGTTGTCGCACTGGGGCAAGCCGTGAGGGACGCGGCCAAAGACGGTGGAACCAGGGACGACATCGCACGACGACTGGCCAAGATCGTGGAAGAGCGGGGCCTCGCCGCGAAGGCCTACACGGACGCGGATCTCACGGTCGGGGAACCCGCCGACTCCTTCGCCGTCCTGTTCCGGAACTCCTACTACCCGGGCCGCGCGGGGGGCTACCTCTCCGCCTACGGCGTGGAGATACGGTTCGGGTACCACGAGCTGGTTGCGGGGCCGACGGGGACGTCCCACGGGACCCCTTACTGGTACGACCGACATGTGCCCTTTATACTGCTCGGTTCGGGCGTCCAGCATGGGCAAGCCGCACGAGGAGTCTACACCGTGGACCTGGCGCCCACGTTGGCGGCGCTCGCAGGAGTTCGGGTACCTCCCGACCTGGACGGCGAGCGGATCTATCCGTAAACAAATTTTCCTAAACTATCCTCTCGAACGGGCACGCCGCCGGCCGGGGGTGCTATTTGCGAAAGACCGCGTCATTAAAGGCACTTGACAGGATAGGGTGCCCGGCCCCATATGTACGCAGCTTTTGGTAAACATTTGGTCTAGGGCGGCCTGTCGTTGGGCTGTCGACCCACGCGGCGGAGCTTGCCGCCGCGACCCACCGACAGGTCGGGAAACGGCCCGGAACGTGCATTTGGGTTCGTGGCCGGCAATTATTGAGAGAGAAGGCAGAGGCCGC
>JAJDNI010000148.1 GCA_022340755.1 Gemmatimonadota bacterium | reverse complement strand
GTTCTCCCAGTAGTTCGTGCGGTCGTTGGTGGTGGAGCCGTTGTTCAGTCCACCGGCACCCTCCAGCACGTTGTGGAACTCGCCCTCCGGTACGTGCTGCGATCCCTCGAACATGATGTGCTCGAAGAGGTGCGCGAAGCCGGTGCGCCCGGGTTGCTCGTTCTTCGACCCGACGTGGTACCAGAGGTTGACGCTCACGACGGGCAACGAAGCGTCACGATGAACAATGACGTTCAGCCCGTTGGGGAGCGTGAATTGCGTATAAGGGATGTAGACCTCCACCCTGCCTCCCTGCTGCTGTGCGGCCAGACATCCGGCGAAGGTCGCAACGAGCCCCATCGCCACCACGCCACTGCGGAAGGTGGTCATCGAGCTCCTCACGGACGCACCTGTAGCCGGCGCCTCAACACGTCGGGCACCAGCTCGTCCATGAGGAGCGAGCGCGACGGCTCCGCCCCGCCGTCCAGGCGATCCTCCACTGCCGACACGAAGGCCGCATCCTCGTCCGATGCGTTGTGGCGTCCACGCTCGAGCATCTCCCAGGCGAGGTCCTCCGCACCCCCGACGCAGGCGGCCAGCGACGCCGCCAGCTGGGCCTCGAGGTCGTCGGGGCGAAGCCTGGCCGCCTCCACGAGGTCGGGTACACCTTCGTCCAGACGCCCCGCCTCCAGGAGCATGAGACCCAGGACGAAACGCACCCACCCGTCCTCGGAATCCAGCCGCGTGGCCTCGCCGACGGCATCCACCGCTCCGTCGGGGTCCCCTGCAAGGTACCGGGCGACGCCCAGCTCGTAGGCGATCTGCGCATCATCCGGGTCCAGCTTGCGCGCGGCGTCGAGCTCGGCCAGGCCCTCGGTCACGAAGCCTTCCCGGGTCAGGTACGCACCGTAGAGCAGGCGGGCCACCGCCACGTCCGGCGCCGTCAGCGCCGCGGTGCGGAGCGCCTGCTCCGCGTCGGGGTCGTCGAAGGCGGCCACGCCGTTCCCTGCGGTGGCGAGCACGTACGGATCCTCCGGGCCCAGCTGGAGCGCGCGACGGAAACGCTCGTAGGCGACGCCTTCCATGCCCAGCTCGCGCTCGGCCACGCCCAGCCAGCAGTGCACGGCGGGCTCGTCCTCGAACTCCCCGAGGTGGTCCCGAAGGAGCTCCGCCATACCGGCCCAGTCGCCCTCGTCGGCCATGGAGAGGGCACGATCCAGCAGCTGCTCGAGATCCATTCTTCAGCGACCTGCTAGGACGACTTGACCAGGCAGGTGCCCGTCATCTCCGCGGGCGGGTCGATTCCCATACACTCGAACACAGTAGGCGCTACGTCCGCCAGGCGGCCGTCGACACCCTTGAGGGTGAACCGGCCCGCAGGATCGAAAACGAAGAAGTCCACGGGCTCGGTGGTGTGTGCCGTGTGGGGAGAGCCGTCGGGTTGGAGCATCTTCTCGCAGTTGCCATGGTCGGCGGTGATGAGGATGACCCACTCGCCGGCCCGCTTGGACACCACGTCCATGAGCGTGCCCAGGCACGTGTCCACCTTCTCCACGGCTTTCACCGCGGCGGGGATGACCCCGGTGTGCCCGACCATGTCCGGGTTGGCGAAGTTCACCAGGATGAACCCGTACTTGTCCGACTCGATGCCCGCCACCACCGCCTCCAGGACACCCTGCGCGCTCATCTCCGGCTGGAGGTCGTAGGTGGCCACCTTCGGCGAGGGAATGAGGTTCCGGTCCTCACCGGGGTTCGGCTCCTCGACGCCGCCGTTGAAGAAGTACGTCACGTGGGCGTACTTCTCCGTCTCCGCCACCCTGAGCTGCGCGATGCCTCGCTCAGCCAGCACCTCCCCCAGCGTGTTCTCGACGTCCCGGGGCGGGAACGCCACGTGCACCGGGAGATGCGCCTCGTACTGGGTAAAGGTGGTGACGTGCCGCTGGGGCGGCCGCACGCCCTCGAAGGCGTCGAAGCCCGACACGGTGAGAGCGGCGCAGATCTGGCGCATGCGGTCGGCGCGGAAGTTGAACGTGATGACGGCGTCGTTCTCCCGAATGCCGCGCTCGCCCGCCCCCCTCACCACCACCGGCGGGATGAACTCGTCGGTGACGTCCCTGGCGTAGTGGCCCTCCAGAACCAGGGGCGTGTCCGACATGGACTCGCTCTCCCCGAGGACGATGGCCCGATACGCCTTGGCGGTGCGGTCCCAGCGCTTGTCGCGATCCATGGTGTAATAGCGCCCGCTCACGGTGGCGATGCTCCACCCCGGAGCCTCGTCGCACAGCTCCGCGATGCGCCCCACGAAGCTGGCGCCGGAGGTGGGTGATGTGTCCCGGCCGTCGGTGATGCAGTGGATTCGCACGTCCTGCGTAGGGGGCAGGAGCTTCAACAGCCCCTCCAGGTGCCGGATGTGGGAATGCACCCCGCCGTCGGACACCAGGCCCATGAGGTGCAGCACGCCGCCCTCCGCAGCCAGATGCTCCAGCATCTCGGGAAGGCGGAGGGCTTCACCGAGGGTGCCGTCGGCGATGGCCCGGTCAACCCGGGCGATGTCCTGATAAACGATGCGCCCGGCGCCGAGGTTGAGATGACCAACCTCGGAGTTTCCCATCTGGCCCTTGGGAAGGCCGACGTCGATTCCGGAGGTCGCCAGGCGGATGTGGGGTTGATTCTCGAAGAGGCCAAGGAAGCGAGGCACCTGGGCCTGCTCCGGGGCGTTACCCGGATCGGGAACGGGTCCGAAGTCCGAATGACCCCATCCGTCCAGGATCGTCAACAATACGTTGGCCATTGCACAGGCAGGTTGAAGATGAAGCCGCCGCCCGGAGACAACCGGGCAGCGCCGTGTAATCTAACCCCGCACAGGACCAGGGGTGCGCAGCCGCGAGCGCCCCGTCGCACTATCTTGGGGACGTCGCCGCGGGCGGGTTCTGGCTTCCCGCCCCCGTACATGCCCCACGTCCTCAGGAGCACCCGTGCGCTACGTCCCCTTTCGCATGGAGCGGTACCAGTCCACCTACGAGCACCGGGTAGGAATCAACCTGTCGGAGTCCGGAGTGCATCCCCTTACGGTCAGGGAGCTGCTGGACCTGGCCGGCGTCGAGGACGGCATCGACGGCGTGAGGCTCGGTTACGGACAGTCCAACGGGTCCGACCTCCTCCGCGCGCGGATCGCCGCCCTCTACTCCGGCGCCACCGAAGCGAACGTCCTGGTCACGGTGGGCGGCGCCGAGGCCAACTTCGCGAGCTTCTGGCACCTCCTGGAGAGCGAGGGTAAGGCGGCGGTGATCCTGCCGAACTATGGGCAGGTCCCGGGACTGCTCGAGTCCTTCGGCACCCGGCTCCTGCCCGTGCCGCTTCGGGAGGACGCGGACTGGCAGCCGGACCTCGACGCTCTCTCCGCCGCATTGGAAGCCGGGGCCCGCTTCGTGCTGGTGACGAATCCCAACAACCCCACCGGAGCGGCCCTCACGCCGCAGTCCATGGACGCCGTCGTCTCCCTCACCGACCGGCACGGCGCGTGGATCCTCGCCGACGAGGTCTACGCCGGCGCCGAGGCGCACGGAGAGCAGACCCCGTCGTTCTGGGGACGCCACGAGCGCGTGCTCGCCACGAACTCGCTCTCCAAGGCCTACGGGCTGCCGGGGCTGCGGCTGGGATGGGTGGTTGGGCCGTCCGACGTCGTGGCCCAACTCTGGGGACGCACGGACTACACCACCATCAGCCCGGCGTCGCTCTCGGACACGCTTGCAACCATGGCCCTGGAGCCGGAGACCAGGGCGAAGATTTTGCAGCGCACCCGCGGGATCGTTCGGGCCAACCTCGACCTCCTGCGCGACTGGATGGGCGAGCAGGAAAGTCGCTTCCGCTATCGGCCACCGGACGCAGGCGCCATCTGTTACGTGCGGTACGATGCGGACGTGAACTCCACGGACTTCGCGGAGAAGGTGCGCACCGAGCAGAACGTGCTCGTCGTCCCCGGAGACCACTTCGGCATGGACCGCTACCTACGCATCGGCTTCGGGAACCCACGGGACGAGCTTCTGGACGGCCTGGAGCGGATCCGCCGCGCCTTCGACGAAGTGACGGGCTGAGATGGCGAAAGACGCCCTCAAGGATCTCGAGCTCCTGCTTCGCTCCCGGTACGGCCTCATCCATCTGGACACCCGGGAGGAGGACCGGGCCAACTCCCTCCTGCTCCACCTGGCGGACGCGCGCCAGATCCCACTCTTCACATGGACACGTACCCGGGGACTCGTACGTGCAGGCATGGACGACCCGGTGTACCAGACGCAGGATCCGGTGAAGGCGCTCCGCCACGTGGCGACGGCTCGTATTGAGGCCCTGTATCACTTCGAGGGGCTGGTGGGTGCCCTCCAGGGACAGGGCGCCGACCTCCTCGTGGCGCAACTCAAGGACGCGGCCTCGAGCCTGGAGACCATCGATGGAGCCGTGGTCCTCACCGGCGACGGCATCGACCTTCCCTCGCCCTTGAACGAGATGGCGGCCCACGTCACGCTGCCGGGACCTTCCGACGCGGAGTTCCGGGCGATGCTCGGCTCCATCATCCGGGATCTCTCCGCAAGGCAAGACCTGGAGGTCTCGTTGAGCCGGGAGGAGATGGCCACCCTGGTGAAGAGCCTGTCCGGCCTCACGCTGATGGAGGCGGGCAAGATCCTCACCAAGGCCATCGTCGAGGACGGCGCGCTCACGTCGAAAGACATCCAGATGGTCATCGACGCAAAGCGCCAGATCGTGGAGCGCGAAGGTCTCCTGGAGTACTACCCGGTGGAGACCACCATGGCCGGCGTGGCCGACCTGAAGTCCCTGAAGGCATGGCTGGAGAAGCGAAAGGCGGCGGTCAAGAACCCGGAGGGCGCGGAGCAGTTCGGCCTCACCTTCCCCAAGGGTGTGCTCCTGTTGGGCGTTCCCGGATGCGGAAAGAGCCTATCCGCCAAGGCGGTGGCTTCTGAGTGGGGGCTGCCGCTCATCAAGCTCGATCCGTCCAACCTCTACAACAAATACGTCGGCGAGAGCGAGGGGAACTTCAAGCGGGCCATGAGGGCCGCCGAACGGATGTCTCCCGTGGTCCTGTGGATCGACGAGCTGGAGAAGGCGTTCGCCTCGGGTGGCTCCGAGGACGGCGGCGTGTCCCAGCGGATCCTGGGAAGCTTCCTGTCATGGATGCAGGACCGGCGCGGCGACGTGTTCGTGGTCGCCACCGCCAACGACATCCAACGGCTTCCTCCGGAGTTCCTGCGCAAGGGCCGCTTCGACGAGATCTTCTTCGTCGACCTCCCCGACGAGGTGACGCGCGCGGAGGTCTTCCGCATCCACCTCGCCAGCAGGGGACACGATCCGGCATCCTTCGACCTCCGCGGGCTCGCCGCCGATACGGAGGGCTTCAGCGGCTCCGAGATCGAGCAGGTCGTCGTGAGCGCGCTCTATACGGCTTTCTCGAGCAGTCGCACCCTGGACTCGGCGGGGCTCCGCTCGGAGATCTCCGCTACGCGGCCACTGGCCGTGACCATGTCCGAGCGCATGGACGCCATGCGGGCGTGGGCGCAGGAGCGGACGGTCCCGGCAAACTGACCCCGTCGGCGTAGCCTGCCCACGGGGCCGGTCGGAACGCGGCGCGTCCCGAGGCCCCCGCCTCAGGCGTCGACCGCCTCCAGGAGCGTGGGGTCGTCCACTCGCGGGGAGTTCACCCTGGTCGAGACTCTTCGCGGGATGAACGTCCCCGACGGCGCCGCCCGGATCAGTGCGCTGAGATCCTCCGGCGACGTGTCGGGATCGAGCCAGGCAAGCCGCGAGTCCGGAGGGATCACCACGGGCATACGGTGGTGGATGGACGCCACTTCCTCGTTGGCTTCCGTCGTGAGGATGGCGAAGCCGAAACGAGGCTCCGCGCCGGGTCGCGCCCATCGCTCCCAGATGCCGGCGAAGGACACGAGGAGGTCCGACGCCGGCCGGAAATAGTATGGCACCTTACCGCGGGCGGACCGGCGCCACTCGTAGAAGCCGTCGCCCGGCACCAGGCAACGACGACGAAGGAAGGCATCCCTGAACGACGGAGTCCGGCCCACCGTCTCCCCGCGTGCGTTGATGAACCCGCCCCGGGGCTCGTCGGCCCACGACGGCACCAGTCCCCAGCGCATCAGCCCGATCCGGCGACCGCGGAGGTCCGTGGCGCACACCGGAGCCTCCTGACCCGGCGCGATGTTGTAGCGGGGATGGTGCTCGAAGCTCAACGGCGGCACGTCAAACGCCTCCACGACCTCCTGGGCATCCGACGTCAGCGTGTACCGACCGCACACGGTTTCCTCCTGCCTAGCGTCGTGTCACCCTGCTAGGGCAGGCTTTCGGGCGTCGGGCCGTGCTCCACGAGCGCGGCTTCGTCGAAGCGCCGTCTCCGCAGGATGAGCCGCGAGCCGTCCTCCTCGTGGATCCGATAGCCCATGAGGTGGAAGAGCTGGACGGCGAAAAACCGTGCCACGTTCCTGTCCACGACAACCTCGTCGGGTCGGCCCCGATCTCTGTGCACACCCGGGAGCCAGCCGCACCCGCAGTCGGCCTTGAGCGTGCGCAGCGCATACGAGACCCACAGCCAGAAGGGTCGGAACTCCCGGATGAGGAAGAAGCCGTCCTCCCCCTGAGCTTGGTATAAGGGCATCAGGATGCGACCACCTCGCGGCATGCGCACTTCGCCGCGGTCATCGTCCGCCACGACTTCCCCACGCCCAACGGGCTGAAAGTTGCGGTACCCCGGTCTCATCCGGAACGCATCCCCCGGCTCGACGTGGTGCCGGTAGCACATCTCGAGCACCCGGGGCTGCGCCTCGGTCTCCCGTTGAAGGAGCTTGCGGCCGACGGACGACTCCGGCAGTCGATCCTCGGGCACCAGCCCCGCCGCGGTGATGGCGAGCCAGATTCCGGCTTCCGCGCGGTCCACCGCCGCCGGCTCCTCGTGCTGTCCCGTCTCGTAGGTCGCACCCACGATGCCGTGGCGACCCAGATAGGCCAGGAGCGTCCCCTCTACGAGCTCCTCCAGCCCCAGCACCATGGGGACCGGGATGTGGCTCGCGAAGTCCCGGTTGGGAAGCGTATCGCCGAACGTGGTGAAGGGTCCGCCGTGGCCGGACGTGGTGTGGAGGTCGAGGAGATACACCGGGCCCCGTGCGCCCTCCACGACTTCCTCGATGGCAGCCAGCAGCTCGACCTGCTCCCGGTCCTCGGGATGGCCGTTCAGGTGCCCCTCGACGCGAAGGCGATCGAGCCGCTCTTCCGTCCACGCCCGGTTCAAGTCCCGGTGGAGGAAGCGCTTGCCCTCCGCCAGAGCCGCGCGGTTGCCGGCCAGCGCCACGAAGTCGCCCCTCAGCTCTCCCCGGCGGGGTGCCAGCGCCTCCAGGACCCGCCGGATGGCCATCACGCCCGCCGGCTCGTTTCCGTGAAGCCCCCCGATGCAGAGGAGCGTGGCACCATCGCGGAATCCGGAGACCCGGCCCAGAACCCGTTCATGGGCCCTCGGCGGGGCAAAGATGTCCAGAGATCTCAGGGCCACGCTGTACCGTACCTCCGTTCAGAGATGGACCGACCCGGACCCAAACGCCGAACACGGCACCCAGATACCCGGCGACGCGCGAGAAGATCTCCCGTCACGGCGCTCCTGTCACCCCCCCCGCCCCGAATGGCGGGGAGCACCGGTTCCCCCGTGTCGGTTTTACGCCGCCTGCGCACGAGGGCGAACCACGCCCGCCGAACCCGAGCCCGACGCCGAACGACGTCGCAGGAGGAGGCATCTACTCCAGGAAGACCGCGATGTCGTCCAGGCCCTTCTTGGCGATCTTCGGGACGGTGGCTCCCTCCGCAGGGTAGCCCACCACGAGGATCAGGAAGGGGCGCTCGTTCTCCGGACGATGCAGCACTTCGTTGAGGAACCTCATGGGGGACGGCGTGTGCGTGAGCGTCGCCAGGCCCGCGTTGTGGAGGGCCGCGATCAGCATGCCCGTAGCGATGCCCACCGACTCGGTGACGTAGTAGTTCTTCAGCTTCTGTCCGTCGGGACGCAGCTCGTAGCTCTCGCCGAACACGACGATGAGCCAGGGCGCCTTCTCGAGGAACGGCTTGTGCTCGTCCGTTCCGAGGTGCTCCAGAGCGGCGAGCCATTCGTCGGATGCTCGGCCACCGTAGAACGCCTGCTCCTCCTTCTCGGCCTCTTCGCGAATCCGTCGCTTGAGGTCGGGATCACCGACGACGACGAACCGCCACGGCTGGCGGTTCGCTCCGTTGGGGGCGGTTCCCGCCGTGAGGATACAGCGCTCCAGGATGTCCCGCGGCACCTCGCGGTTGGAGAAGTCCCGCACCGTGCGCCGAGTGCGCATATGCTCCAGGAACGCCTGTGCCCGGGCACGCATCTCCTCGACAGGCCGCTCGCGCCAACCCGGAAGGGGGATCATATGCGCGGTCAAAGGCCTACTCCGGCACCGGGGCCCCGGCCTCCTGGCTCCTGAGCAGGGACGCGAAGACGTCCACGAAGGAGCGACCGTCGCGGCAGGCGCGAAGGACGTCCTCCGGCGAACGGCGGAGCGTCTGGGCGAGAATGCGCACGTTCACCAGCGCGATGATGTCCCGGTCGGAGAGGGTGACCTCACTCCAGCGATCGGCGGGCAGAGCTCTGTAGCGACGGTACGCCCCGGCGAGGATGCCGGCGTCCGCCGTGTCGGGAAGTGGGATGTACAAGGCCGACGCGTCCACCTGATAGCGCCTGGACAGGTCCGTCCATGTCTTGCCCGAAGACCGGAGGGCCACCAGCGCTTCGGGACTCACGCCGGCATGATGGGCCACGAACAGCACCACCGGAATCTCGTCGGGCGGCAGCTGCCAGTCGGCGAGGATGGACACCTCCGTCGGGGAGAGCCTGAAAAAATCGGCCACCGCCCGGAAGTAGACGGTCTCGTTGTTCGACCGCTGTGCCGACACCGTCGCCGTGGTCATGGCCAGGTACACCAGGGCGGCTGCAGTTCGTCGAATGATGCCCACCGTTCCCTCCCTACGAGACGCACACACCTGTTTCAATCTCCGACCACTACACGGATCGGGCCAGGGTCATCTTCCCCGCGTGTCTCCCGGTGCCTCTGCCGCTGACCTGCCTCGTTGGCAGGTCGCGTGAGACGAATCCGGCCCCAGAGCGCCGGAATCGCACGGGGCCGGGACATGGCACAACTCTTGATTCGTATGGTCAAGCGTGAGGGGTGGACCCAACCGGAGGAGGCAACCATGGAACCGAACGAACGTGACGACGGGCGCAGCAGGCCGCAGGTCATTTCTGGTTCCGTGATGCCCGCCAAGGCGGAACGCGAGAGCCAGGGCGACCGCGAGACGGACCTCGT
>JAJDNI010000144.1 GCA_022340755.1 Gemmatimonadota bacterium | reverse complement strand
CGAGCGCGAGAGGCTTCGTGCGATGGCGAATAGACCGGTAGGCACCGGGCCATCCGGAGTGGGGGGCGAGACGACCGGCGCTCGCGTCGTTGCGGATCTCGGAGGCACCCACGCTCGCTTCGCCACCCTGACGGCCACGGGTGGACTGCAGGACGTCGAGGTCATGTCGTGCGCCGACTTTCCCCGGATGGAGGACGCCATCAGGACGTACTTCGGCGGGCACGGGATCGATGACGTGGCCGAGATCTGCCTCGCCGTGGCGGGGCCCGTGGATCAGGATCCGGTGGAGCTGCCCAACAACCCATGGGCGTTCAGCCGAACCCAGCTCGAGAAGGAGCTGGGGGCTCGCCTGACGGTGATCAACGACTTCACGGCGCAGGCGTTGAGCATCGATCGTCTCGACCTGGACGACCTCACGTGGATCGGAATGCCGCGCCCCCACGACGGAGGGACGCGGGTGGTGGTCGGCCCGGGTACGGGGCTGGGGGTGGCCATCCATCAGCACGGGAGCCCGGTGCTCAACTCGGAGGGTGGGCATGTCGGGTTCTCGCCCACGAGTGACCACGAGATCGACCTCCTCAAAGCCATGCGGACGAGGTTTCGTCGCCTGTCCATGGAGCGCTTCCTTTCGGGTCCTGGGCTGGAGAACCTCTACTGGGCCAACTGGCAGCTCGAGCGCGGTCACGTGGATTCGGGATGGTCGCAGATCACGGCGCGGGAGGTCGCCACCATGGCGGGACGCGGGGACCCGGTGGCGCTCCGGAGCGTCGAGGACTTCTTCGACATCCTCGCTACGTTCGCCGGGGATCTTGCTTTGACCGCGTGGGCCACCGGAGGGGTCTATATGTCGGGAGGAGTCATGCGCAGGCTCGTGGCTCTCTTCGACCTGCAGCGTTTCCGGGCCCGGTTCGAGGACAAGGGACGCTTCACCCGCTTCTGTGAAACGGTTCCCATCGCCTGGATCAGATTCGAGTATCCTGGCCTGATGGGATGCGCTGCGGCGCTCGAGGGGCGGGACGGCCACTGAACTTCGGTCCCCCGGACGACTCGCCGAGCCCCGGGCTCGGCCCCGGTCGCGGCCGAGACTACACGACGAGAGGATCGCCATGAGCCGTTGGCTGCGCACGCTCGCAACCGTCCTCGTAGCGGTGCCGCTTGGCCGCGCACCGCTGGGCGCCCAGGCCTCCGCTGCCGGGAAGCGTGACTGGAGAGACGGGGGCACCTGCTACGAGATCTTCGTCCGCTCCTTCTACGACAGCGACGGCGACGGCGTCGGCGACCTCAGGGGCCTCATGCAGAAGCTGGACTACGTCAACGACGGCGATCCGGCCACCACTACCGATCTGGGCGCGAGCTGCATCTGGCTCATGCCCATCATGCCGTCGCCCAGCTACCACGGATACGACGTCACCGACTACTACCATGTGAATCCGTCGTACGGGTCGAACCAGGACTTCAAGGACCTGGTGGCCGCCGCGCACCGGCGGGGCATCAAAATCCTGGTGGACATGGTGCCCAACCACACGTCCGGCCAGCATCCCTGGTTCCTGGACGCCCTCCTGCACCCGGACACGTCGCCGTACCGGAGCTGGTACCGCTGGGCGAAAACCCAGGGGCCGCCCAACGAATGGGGCGGATACAACTGGCACCGTACCGCGAACGGGGACTACTACTACGGCTTCTTCTCCCCCTCCATGCCGGACCTGAACTGGAAGACGCCGGCGGTGATGAAGGAGTTCAACAAGATCTCCGACTTCTGGCTGAAGGACATGGGCGCCGACGGCTTCCGTGAGGACGCCGTGCGCCACCTGGTGGAGGATAGCACCCACACCGCGAACGTGCCGGCCACCCACGACGTCCTCCGGGAGTACGAGGCCCACATCCGTCAGGTGGCCCCCGACGCCTTCACCATCGGCGAGGTCTTCGACAGCACCGACGTCCTCAAGTCGTACTATCCGGATCAGCTGGATGCGTACTTCGCTTTCCAGGTGGCCAACGCCATCCTGGGGGCGGTCACCGGCGAGGGCTCCGCGCACCTGATGTCGTCGGTGATGGATCTCCAGGGTATCGCTCCCGACGACCGGTGGGCGCCTTTTCTGCGGAATCACGACCAGTCCCGGACCATGACCTGGCTGAAGGGCGACGTCGCCCGAGCCAAGCTGGCGGCGAGCCTGCTCTTCACCCTCCCCGGCGTGCCGTTCGTGTACTACGGTGAGGAGATCGGCATGACGGGGGACAAGCCGGACCCGCGCATCCGCACCCCCATGCAGTGGCGTCCCGGAAAGGCGGCGGGGTTCACCACGGGGATGCCCTGGGAGCCTCTCCAGGACGACTCCATGACGGTGAACGTCCAGGTGATGGACCAGGACCCGGGGTCCCTCCTGAACCACTACCGCCGACTCATCCACCTGCGCGCCTCCAACGAACCGCTGGGCTCCGGGGAGCTCGTCCCGCTCGACGCCGGTAATGGCCAGGTCGCCGCGTACCTGCGCAAGTCGGGAAGCCAGGTGGCGCTGGTCGTGGCCAACCTGAGTGACGCCGTGCTCCGCGATGTGGCCGTTTCCTCCGCGGGAGCCGTGCTGCCGCGAGGGCGGTATGGAAGCACGGCCCTCCTCGGCGGCGGCGCACCGCCGCCGCTGAATGTCGGTCGAGACGGCCGTATCCGCGGATACGTGCCGATTGCGTCGCTGGCGCCGCTCCGGGCGTATGTGATCGGGTTGTCCGCGGGGTAGGCGCGGCGCGTGTCCCTTGCGCGTCGGACCGGTGGGTGCATGTTGGAGACGCTGCCCCCCCGGTGCCGCGGGACGGCCGCGCTTGGCCCGGGGACACAGGACGGCCCGGTGCTCGTGTAGGATCCGGGCCGGGAGGATTCCAGGATGTCCACGCGCCGCCGTCTCCTTCCCGCTCTCGCCACGGCACTTCTTGCTTCGGGGTGCCTGCCCTCACCTACGTCCGAGGGGGGCTTCGGCACCGACGGCGCTGATGCCGCGAAGGAGAGTGCGTACTATCTCGCCACCAGCATCGGCCTGGAGGCGCTGGCGTGGGGTGTCCAGAGGAGTCGAGGGCCGGGTGGCCCGGGTGAGACGACGTCGAGTATGTACGAGAGGATCCGGCCGTGCGAGCTCGGTGGGTCCATCGATTCGTCGATCCAGGAGACCATCCGGAGCGACGCGGATCCCGCGCGGGCAGTCGTGGACTTCCAGGCCACCGACGTGCATCAAGGATGCGTCCTCCGGTCGGGAACCGGTGAGGTGAGCGTCACAGGGTCCCCTCAGGTCACGAGCACCGTTCACGCCGCCTCGAGGGCGGGGCAGTTGTGGGGCACGCAGTCCGTCACGGTGGTCGGCGGGGTGTGGTGGGCGCCGCAGGGTGGCAGCGACAGCTTCTGCAGGCTGAATTTCCAGATCACCGTTGACGGGCCGTCTCAGACCACCGTCGGTGAGGTGTGCGGGTATCACCTCAACGTCACGGCGATCACGGGCTGAGGAAGAAGCGTCCACGACGCCGCGTTGACGCCCCGCGTACGCCAACCTATCGTCGCCGGACCCGGGTTTGCCGCCTCCCCGCACCCATGGGTCCACGTCCACCGGAGTACCGGCCATGCGTCGCATCACCTTGCTGATCTGTGCATTTGTCTTCACCGCACCGCTGGCGGCGCAAACACCCGCCACGACCACACAGGGTCGAGCGTTCCAGACCGAGGATTGGTACAAGCTCACCACCGTATCGTCGCCCGCCATGTCGCCGGACGGGCGCTGGGTCGCGTTCGCCGTCACCACGGTCAACGAGGCCGCGAACAAGCGACACTCCGAGGTGTGGCTCGTGGCGTCGTCGGGAGGCGACCCTATGCGCATGACGTCGCCGGGCACGGAGAGCTCCAATGCCCGTTGGTCTCGTGACGGCTCCCTCCTCCTCTTCACCTCCCGACGGGAAGGAGGCAGAGGAAGCACGTGGGCCCTGCGCATGGACCGGACGCCCTCGGGCGAGGCCTTCCAGCCGGAAGCGGAGCCCCGAGGCTCTATGCCCGGGGATGGCTCCTTCAGCGTGTTCACCGAGGGGGGATCGGGAGGATTCGGCTCCTTCGGGCGGGGCCGGGGGGGCCAGGAGGAGACGCCACAGGAGGCGCCGGCCGGGAGGAATAACGACCCCTACGCGCGCATGAAGCCCATGGCCCGGCCACCGTGGGGGAGCATCACGCGGCCGATGGATCCCCGGCGATTCGACGGGATGCAGATCGTCGACGTTCCCTACGTGGCCAACGGTAGGGGCTTCCTGCCGAACCGGCGGGAGCCGCGCACATGGGAAGCGGCGGAGATTTATCGCCAGAACATCGGGGACACCGCGAAGACCAAGCTCACGGACACTCCCTATTCCCACCGGGATGTCCAGGTCTCACCTGACGGGCGCTGGATCGCCTTCGTCGCCGACCCGGAGATGCGGCCGGACTCGGTCGTGCAGGCAGACCGCGACTCCCTCGCCG
Source organism: Gemmatimonadota bacterium (assembly GCA_022340755.1). Taxonomy (GTDB): domain Bacteria; phylum Gemmatimonadota; class Gemmatimonadetes; order Longimicrobiales; family Gaopeijiaceae; genus SZUA-318. The sequence goes on along the minus strand of JAJDNI010000144.1, from coordinate 18,277 downwards.
AGCTACCCTACGACGCGACGCGCGACGAGGCGCCCAGGAACGACGCCGACATCTTCGTCATGCCTGCCGACGGGGGAGAGGTACGCAGGCTCACGCACCAGGACGGAAGCGAGAGCCGCCTCATGTGGTCGCCGGACTCCAAGCAGATTGGCTTCATCTCCAACCTCACCCGGACCTCGAACCGGGGGATCTGGGTGGTGGACGTGGCCGGTGGTGAGCCGCGCAACGTCCTGGGGGATTGGCAGTACGAGCCCCAGGGAGTCGAGTGGATGCCCAACGGCAAGATGGCCATGAGCGCCTCCATCGGGGGACGCACGGCCCTCTATGTCGTGGACCCGAAGAGCGGCGCCATGACGGAGGTGATCTCCGGCCGTCGCCGCATCAACGGGTTCTCGTACGACGACGCCCACAAGAAGGTGGCCTTCGTGGCGACGTCGGTGGACAAGCCCACCGAGCTGTACATCGCAGGCATCGACGGGAAGAACGAGAAGAAGCTCACGGGCTTCAACGACGAGCTCAACAAGGAGATCGCCTGGCCCAAGGCTGACCGCTTCACGTACACGTCGGTGGGCGGCCTGGAGATCGAGGCGTGGCTCCAGTACCCGTACGGCTACGAACGAGGCAAGAAGTACCCGCTCGTCCTCTACATCCACGGGGGACCGCACTCGTCGTACGGCGAGGGCTGGTTCGACGAGTTCCATAACCTCACCGGGGCGGGGATGTTCGTGCTGTATACGAATCCCCGCGGCTCCGGCGGCTACGGCGCCGACTTCACGTACTCGACGCGCGGTCGCTGGGGTGACGAGGACTATCAGGATCTCATGAAAGCGGTGGACATCGTCAGCCAGCGCCCCGACGTGGACGCGGACAAGCTCGGTGTCACCGGCGGCTCCTACGGTGGCTTCATGACCGCATGGGTCACGGCGCACACGAACCGCTTCAAAGCCGCTGAAGTCGACCGGATGATCAGTGACTGGTTCAGCTGGTACGGGTCGTCGGACGCCCAGGGCCTCACCGACTTCGAGTTCTACGGAAAGCCGTGGGACAACCCGGATCTTTACTCGAAGCTGTCGCCGGACAGGTACCTCCAGAACGTGCGCACGCCGACTCTCCTGGTGCAGTCGGAGGAGGACTACCGCGCGACCATGACCAGTGCCGAGGAATGGTTCATGGGCCTGCGGAAGCAGGGTGTTCCGGCAGAGTTCGTTCGCTATCCGCGCTCGAACCACGATCTGTCACGCACGGGCGAGCCATGGCTCCTCGTCGACCGGCTGGGCCGCCTGCGCCAGTGGTTCAGCTACTGGCTCAAGGGGGAGGGACCCGAGACGCCGACGACGGAGCGGTCCGGCGGTCGATAGGCGGCTGCGCGTCGCAGGGGATGACAGGGGGAGGCTCGACCGACCGGTCGGGCCTCCCGTTCGTCATCGGGGGGTCGGAGATCGTCCGACCCGCCGGGGATCAGGCCGTCGCCTTCTTCCGGAGGTGCTGCAGCCAGGTGTCCAGTGGTTCGGAGTCGCGGTTCCAGAACGGACGGAATTCGTCCGTCCATGCACAGACCTCCCTGAGGGGAGCCGCCTCCAACCGGCATGGGCGCCACTGGCCCTCACGGCTCCGGGTGATGAGCCCCGCGCCCTCCAGGACTCGCAGGTGCCTGGATACGGCGGGAGCGCTCATCCGGAATGGCGTGGAAAGCTCCTTCACGGTGGCGGCGCCGGCCGCCAGACGCGCGAGGATCGCCCGCCTCGTAGGGTGAGCGAGCGCCGCGAGGGTACTGCTCAATGGATCGCTGGGCATTCGATATTAACCATTTCGTTAATTAACGACATGGCTAAATAATGGATGCACGACACTCAGTCAAGGAGCTCGCCGGGTTCCGGCCGGGTTGCTCTTCCGGGCCGGGTCACCATCCCAGGGATCAGCGATAGGGGTCGTCCGTGGCCAGGTGGGTCTTCACATAGTCGGCCACTCCCTCCTCAACGGATCGGAACGGCCGGTCGTACCCCGCGTCCCTGAGTCGGCCCATGTCCGCCTGGGTGAAGTACTGGTAGCGGTCGCGGATCTCCTCCGGCGTATCCACCCAATCCACGTTCATCTCCTGACCGACCGCGCCGTAGAGCGCACCCATAAGCTCGAGCCAGGTCTGGGCCCGGCCCGTTCCGAGGTTGAAGAGCCCGCTCACGTCCCGGTGCTCCACCAGCCAGAGCATGACGTCCACGCAGTCCTTCACGTAGACGAAGTCCCGCTTCTGTCCGCCGTCGGGGTAGTCCGGTCGGTGCGAGCGGAAGAGCGTCACGGGCTTCCCGGCCGCGGCTGCGGGGTAGGCCTTCGTGACCACGGAGCGCATGTCTTCCTTGTGGTACTCGTTGGGCCCGTAAACGTTGAAGAACCGGAGACCGACCCATTGAGGGGGCTTGGCTTCTCCCTCCGTCGCCACGTGCGCCACCCACTTGTCGAAGGCCAGCTTGCTCCACCCGTAGGCGTTCATGGGCACCAGGTGGGCGAGCGCTTCGGGGGAGCCGTCGTCGTCGAAGCCCGCGGAGCCGTCGCCGTACGTCGCGGCCGAGGATGCGTAGAGGAAGGGCACCTCGTGACGCGTGCACCACCGCCATAGGTATTGAGGCAGGCGCAGATTCGTCTCGGCGATGAGGTCTGCGTCGGTCTCGGTGGTGGCCGAGATGGCGCCCATGTGGATCACGTACTCAATATCCCGTAGGCGCCTCTCGAGGAAGTCCCCGAGCGCTTCGGGATCGACGAGCTCGTCCAGGTCGCGACGGCGGAGGTTCTTCCACTTGTCGTCGTGGCCCAGGCGATCCACGACGCTGACGGGCTCCGCACCCGCCTCCTCCAGGGCCGCGACGGTGTTCGAGCCGATGAAGCCGGCTCCTCCTGTAACGACGATCATGCGTGCTCCATCAGGGGTCGTGACGCTCGGTGCGCCTGCAATCTATACCGGTCGCGCCCGAGCGCGACGGCGCTACAGTTGCGGATCGACATCTCGGCCGGAGCATCCGGCCGGTCTCTGCCCCGGTTTGCTCGGGCCACTATATTCGGCCCGTCTAGCTCCGCCCCACACCCCGCGACCCCACCGGATACGCCACCGCATGGAAACCAGGCGCCCCACCATCCCCGCCGCCGAGGAGATCCTGGGTGGCTACTTCCCCGTCCTCGACCACGGCTTCGTCTCGCTGGTCGACTACATGGGCTCCGACGAGGACGTGGAGAGGGCGGCCCGCGTCAGCTACGGGGCGGGGACGCGGAAGGTATCCCAGACGCGCGGGCTCATCCGCTACCTCCGGCGGCACCGGCACACGACGCCCAGCGAGATGGTGGAGCTCAAGTTCCACTGTGCCATGCCCATGTTCGTTGCGCGGCAGTGGATCCGACACAGAACCGCTTCCGTCAACGAGCTGTCCGCGCGCTACTCGCTCATGCCGTTGCTCTTCTACACGCCCGACCTCGAGCACTTCCAGCTACAGAGCCGATCCAACAATCAGGGCAGGGAAGGGGGCGCGCCACCGGAGGTGTACCGCGCGGCCGTGGAGCGTTGGGAAGCCATCCGCAGACAGGCGGGAGAGTCGTATGGATGGATGCTCGAGGAGGACATCGCGCGGGAGATCGCCCGGATCGACCTTCCACTTTCCACCTACACTCAGTGGTACTGGAAGATCGATCTGCACAACCTCCTGCACTTCCTGTCCCTCCGCGTGGATGAACGGGCGCAGTGGGAGATCCGGCAGTTCGCCGGCGTCATCGCGGGGATGGTCAAGCGCGTGGCGCCGTTGTCCTATGAAGCCTGGGTGGACTACGACCTGGAGGGCCGGCCCCTCACGCGGGGTGAGCGGGCGGTGCTCTCGCGTCTGCTCGTCGCCGACGATACGGGCGTGCACGCCCGGGACGGTGCATCGGCTACAGCGGACGAGCTGAAAGCCCTGGGCCTCTCGCCCCGCGAAGTCCGCGAACTGAGGGAGAAGCTCCAGGGCCCCGGCTATCCAGACTTCGAGCTCGATCTGTCAGCTATGCGCACCGCCGAGGACGTAGCCAAGGAAATGTACGAGGCGGTGCCTGAAAGCTTCGAGTAGAGGCTCGCGTCAACCCCACTTCTTTCCGAGCTCCTCCAGGCCCGCGGCGCCCAGCTCCTCCGGCGTCATGCAGACGTCGAACTCGACCGCCGCATTGAACATGATGAAGAACGGCTCGGCGATGCGGGGGGGATCGGATGGGGACGACACGTCCACGATGAGCGTGCCTCCGCGCCGGCCGTTGCGGGTTGCGAAATAGGCGGCTTCGGGCTTGATGTCTCCCATGATCTTTCCCAGGCGAGCCCCGGCGCTCCCGTCACGGACGTAGCTGTTGAAGGGCTCGGGGGGAAAGTCGAGGTCCACGAGCATTCTCATGGGAATGCCTCCGGCAAAGGGTGAAGTCGAGCGGCGGGAGGGCCGCATGGCTTCAAGTTTAAACTAAAAAGATCCGCTCGCCAGAGGGGTTTTCGCCTACCCCTGTAGTTCCATGGAGGCCGGGGTGACTTCGGCCGCCGGGGCCGCGTGGCACGGCGGGTATGATGCCGGCGACGCCTCGCGGCCTCAACGCACCATGCTGTCGGGCATGCGCACGGCGACCACCGAGCCCGTGGCCGTCACCACCCCATCCGCGGAAAGCTCCTCGTCCACGATCACCTTCCGGTCCGTGATCTCCTGGATCACGCCCCGGACCACCAACTCCGGGCCCAGTGGCGTCGGCTTGAGGAAGTTGACGTGGAGAGCGGCCGTGACGTAGCGCGGGGAGAGACCGTCGCCGATCTCGCGCCCCTCACGACGGAGCATCGCCAACGAAGCGGAGCCCGTGCCACTGCAGTCCAGCACCGACGCCACGAGCCCGCCGTAGACGTACCCCGGGATGGCCGTGTGGTGGGGGAGGGGTGTGAAGCGCGTCACCGTTTCGTCACCGTCCCAGAAGGTCCTCAGCTGATGCCCGGCGTCGTTCAGCCTCCCGCATCCGTAACAATGCGCGGCGTCGTCGGGGTAGAAGTCCTGGACTGCGGCGGTGCTGTCGCTCATGTCTCGCTCTCGGCAACGGGTGAAGGGAGAAGGACGGTAGGCGGTCTTCGGGGGAGCCGGCAAGACACGGGGGACCTATCTTCCGGTATCGCCTCTTCGACATCCATCGTCCGGCCAGGCTGTCTGCTGCCGCATCCGGAACCCGATCACACCCTACCCACCACCCGCGTCCCATGGCCAACGAGCATTTCTATCCGGAGATCGAGCCCTACGCGTCGGGGGCCCTGAGGGTCGACGAGCCCCACGAGCTCTACTGGGAGGAGTGCGGGACTCCCGACGGTATTCCGATCCTCTTCGTGCACGGGGGGCCGGGCGCGGGTTGTACCGCCTACGACCGACGCTTCTTCGACCCCGAGCGCTTCCGCATCGTCTTGCTGGACCAGCGTGGAAGCGGACGGTCACGCCCCCAGGGGGAGCTCTCGAACAACACGACCGACCACCTCGTGGCCGACTTCGAGCTTCTCCGCGAAGAGCGGGGCATCGACCGGTGGCACGTTTTCGGCGGGTCGTGGGGCAGCACGTTGGGGCTGTACTACGCGCAGGAATACCCCGCACGGGTGCTCAGCCTCGTGCTGAGGGGCATCTGGCTCATGCGTGACAGCGAGATCCGGTGGTGGCTCGAGGACATCCGGAACATCCACCCCGAGCTGTGGAGGGTGTTCGCCGAGCACGTTCCGGTGGGTGAGCGAGGGGACCTTCTGGAAGCGTATTGGCGCCGCTTCACCGGTGACGACAGGGAAGCCGCCCTGGCCGCGGCCCGGATCTGGAGCGTCTACGAAGGGTCGAGCTGCACGCTGCTGCCCAACGAGGAGTTCGCCGGCATGTTCGACGACCCCGACACGGCGTGGAGCCTCGCCCGCCTGGAGGCACACTACTTCCGGAACGTGCGCTTCAAGCCCGACACGTTGCTGCTCGATCGTGTGGAGCTCATCCGTCACATTCCGGCGTTCGCCGTCCACGGGCGCTATGACGTGGTCTGCCCGGTGAGAGGCCTGGACGACCTGCGCAATGCCTGGCCGGAGCTCGATTCGGTGATCGTCCCCGACGCGGGGCACTCCTCACACGAGCCCGGGATCACGCGGGAGCTGGTGGCGGCGACCCGGCGGATCGCGGAGACGGGGAGCCCGGTGCGGGGGTGAGGAAGCTTGGCGTCGACGGGCGGCGTCGAGCGCCAGGTTACCCGCCTCGAGCAACTCTGCATCGCTGCGCGGGCCGAGACGCTCATCCCGCGTCAGGACGCGTGACCTTCCTCCAACTCCCCGAGCAGGGCTGCCGCCTCCCTCAGGTCCACGGTGTCGAATCCTTCCGTGAACCAGTCGTAGACACCACGCAGGATCGAGTGGGCTTCCTCGGTCCTGCCGTGGGAGCGCAGAAGGCCAGCCAGGCTGGTGGTGGCTCGAAGCTCGAAGAGGCGGGCCTCCTGGCCGTGCGCGATATCCATGGCCCGGCGAAACGCCGCCTCGCCTCGGTGTGGTTCGGAAGAGGTCGGAGCCAGGAGGGCTTCTCCGCGAATCCGGTCGACTTCCGCTTCCTGTGCCCTCTCGCCTGTTCGGTCAATGGCCTCAAGAGCCTGGTCCAGGATCAGCATGGTTTCCCCGGCCCGCCCTGCTCGCGTGAGAGCATCCGCAAGCGTGGCATCGATGAACGGGCGCCAGACGGTCCAGTGGGAAGCGTCCAGCCCTTCGATGGCCCCCTCCAGGACCCGAAGCGCTTGAGTGGAGGAACCGTCTTCAAGGAGACACCAACCTCCCAATAGTCCCTCGAGTGCCAACCGAGCATTCTCACCCATCTGCAACGCACTCTGGCCCAGGATCACCACGTCCTCCCGGACTGCCCCGGTGTCACGACCGTACCACCCGATGATGGCGCTGTAGAGATGGACGTGTAGTCGCGACAGCAGGTCCGACGTCTCATCCAACTCTGCTTTGGCGAAATCCATCGTGCTGGCCGCCTGCTCGGGAAAGCCCATGGAAGACAGGGCGATGGCCTTCAGGGCTCAGTAGACGGGGAGGGGCTCACGGAGCCAGGGGCTGAGAATGACCTCGTGTCGGGACGGGTCGTAGGTCGCGAGGAACGTGTCGGCGTGGAGTATCGCTTTCCGGGGAACCCCCCGATTGAGGGTGTTGAGGGCCATCCAGCCATGATACTGGGCCGTGAGCGCTGGCTCTCCCAAGCGGGTCACCCCGTTCCCGATCTGCTCTAGGACCTCTCGGCCGGCGTCCTGTTCGCCACGCAGGTGGTACTGGGTGAAGCGAGTGCTCAGAGCCCAGAAGAGGAGGGTGTCCTCCCCGAATCGTGTCGAGAGTAGGATGGTCCGGTCCAGGATGCCGTCCAGCTCGCCCGGTTCGATCAGCCCCCCGAACCAGAGAAACCCAGGGAAGCAGACGGTCTCGAGCTCCAGACGGTCCCGGGACGCCGATTCCGGCAACTGGTCGATGAGGCTACGAGCCTCCCGCGAATGGCGCACGCATTCCGCGTACGCGCTCCGGTCCCTGGCCTGCATTACCGCCACGGAGAGGTACTCCACGGCCGTCTCTCTCGCGTTCCCCTTCCGGAAGTGCCGGGCGAGCTGGAGGGCGATCCCGCTCCTTTCTTCCCCGTAGAGTGATTCGAGCGCCTCTCCCAGACGGCGGTGAATCCTCGTCCGTTCGGTCTCCTGCATGCCCTCGTACAAGAGTTGCTGGAATAGGATGAGCCGGAAGACGCATACCGTGCGCTGGTTCTGCCCCGACCTCTCGATTCCCCGGATCCGGATCAGGCGGTGGACCCGCTCCAGCACGTCTGCCATCTGCGACAAGTGGTCCCCTTCCTCCAACCCCATCGCCTTTCCCACCGCTTCCAGCGTGACGAACTCCCCTGACACGCCCATGGATGCGTTCGAGCTGTTCTCCTGTTAGCCAAAGTGGCGGACTCTGGTCGGAGTCGACGCCTTGGGGCAGCTTGCGAGCGGTGAATCGGTGGGGCAGGCTGGGCTTCGCGTCTCACCTGCGCTTGCGCGTCGGCGGCGCAAGCACGTCGCCGACGCCGCCCCGGCCTTTGACGCCATGATCGCAGGCTCGCTCGTTGAATCTCCGGCGGGTCCCACTCCCACATGACGATGGCGCGCGAGTTGGCCAACACCTTGCGCAGCTTCCACTCGATTCGATGGCCCCGCGTAACGTCGATCGCGTCGGAGCGGACCTCGTCCCTCGAGCCGGTAGGGTCCGCATACAACCGGAGCGACGGCTGGCGCCTCGCCAGCGGAGCCGGCAATCGGAAGGTGGCCACCTCTCCCGCGGCTACGTCTCCGAGAAACTGATGCCAGCCCGGCCAGTCCACCCACACACGCATGGACCGCCAGTGTTCGTTCCGAACTACGATGAACAGGTCGGCGTCCCGTTGGCGCCGGGAATCCGAGCGTCTCTCGAAGGGAGACGTACCGACCTGCCTGGGTGGGACGCATTCCACACTGAGAGCGAGGATGATGAGGCAGAAGACCCACGCCTGTCGATTCATGGAGCGTCCTTGCAGGCGTGCGGTGCGCCCAACGACCCGACGCCGCAGGGCCGACCGCATACGGAGGCAAGGGTAGGCGCGCGGTCTGACGGGTCACTGACCGTTCTCTAACGCGCGCATGACGCCACGCATGCACCGCCTTGAATGCGCGGAACGTGAGCGGATACCGGCCAAGATGCGGCGGCTATCCGGTGCAGGGCGCCCCCGGCACATTGGGGCGGTTCATTTCCTGAGTGCCGGGCCGGATGAGGCGCCCGATCACGGTCGGAGAGTCCCCGACAGCCCTGGTACCTGCACCGAGCGCCGCACTCACGCCTCAGGTCAGACCTGGATCACGGAGACTCGGTACTGTGCGGGCGTGTGGGACCGAAGACCGGTCCTCCTTCGGGAGTGGCGTAATCCAAAGTGCCTCTGCGTCGCTCGGCGTCGACAGCCCTCGAACCGGGGCTGTCGGCGCTCCACCACACGAGCATTGAACGGGTGCAGGAGACTCGTCTAGCAGGGGATGATCCCAGCGCGCCCGATGTCCTGAGCGGACAACACGAAGGGGGCGCGGTCGACCGACCGCGCCCCCTTCACTTCACCCACACTGTCTTCACGTTCGTGAATTCGTGGATCCCGAGGGGTGACAGCTCGCGGCCGTACCCGCTCTCCTTGACGCCTCCGAAGGGGAGGCGGGGATCGGACTTCACGATGCCGTTCACGAAGCAATTGCCCGCCTCGAGCAACTCTGCGGCGATGCGCTCGCCGAGACGGTCGTCCCGCGTATAGACCGACGCCCCGAGGCCGAACGAGCTGTCGTTGGCCACGCGCACGGCTTCGGCCGTGTCCTTCACCGGGATCACCGTGGCCACGGGCCCGAAGATCTCCTCTTCATACGCTGCCATGCCCGATCGCACATCGGTAAGCACGGTGGGTGGATACCACGCCCCGGGACGATCCGGAATCTCTCCGCCCAGCCTGAGCTTTGCGCCGGCCTCCACCGAGCGTACCACCTGGTCGTGCAGGGTGTCCCGAAGGTCGATACGGGCCATGGGGCCGATGACCGATGCTTCATCGAGGGGGTCACCCATCACTGCCGCTCCCATGTGCGTGAGCAGCTTCCTTTCGAAGGCTTCCCGCACCTCGTCCACGACCAGGAATCGCTTCGCCGCGATGCAGCTCTGTCCGGTGTTCAGAAGGCGCCCGTAGACGCAGCTGCTCACCGCGGCGTCCAGGTCGGCATCGGCGAGCACGAGGCTGGGGTCACTGCCGCCGAGCTCGAGCACGCACTTCTTGATGGCCCCACCGGCCCGCGCCGCCACGGCCTTCCCTGCGCGTACACTGCCGGTGAGGCTCACGCCCCGCACCAGGGGATGCTCGATGAGATCACCGGTCGCATCGACGTCGATGAAGACGCTTCGGAAGAGATCCCCCGGGAATCCGGCATCACGGAAGAGCTTCTCCAGAGCCAGCGCGCATCCCGGAACGCTGGGAGCGTGCTTCAGCAGGGCGGCGTTCCCGGCAGCGAGGGTGGGCGTGGCAAAGCGGATGACCTGCCAGAACGGGAAGTTCCAGGGCATGATGCCAAGCACGACGCCAAGTGGCCGGTAGGTCCAATAGCTGCGTGACGCATCGGTCGGGGCCGGCACGGGCCTCAGGAATTCCTCGGCGTTCTCGGCGTAGTAGTCCGCGGCCAGGGCGCACTTCTCCGCCTCGGCGATCGCCTGGGCCAACGGCTTGCCCATCTCCGACGTCATGAGGTGACCGTACTCCTCTTTTCGCTCGCGGAGGAGACCGGCAAGGATCTGGAGGTTCTCGACCCGTCGGGTGAAGGGTGCGTCCCGCCAGGTCATCGACGCTGCGTGGGCCCGGCGGACGATCTCGTCCACTTCGTCGGCAGGAGTGTCGGGACGGGTGGAGAGGGTCTCGCCGTTGGCGGGATTGATGGCGGTGAAGCTCACGGTGGGTCCTCGCGGTTCGGTCGGAGAGAGGGGGTGGCCCGCCGGAGCCGGCCGCTCTTCGCCTACCCGGGGACGCGTGGGATGTGTCCGCTCCTGGGACAAACTCTCACGCAAGAAGGGGCGGGCCGCACCGGCGACCCGCCCCGCTCGCTCGATCTGGCCGGACCCAGCCCGCCGGCTGGTCCGCTACCTCTTCGCTCCAGAGCGTCAGCCCATGATCACCTGATAGACCTTCACCGTCTGCACGTCCAGATCGTCTCTGGCAACGCCGTAGAAGCGGTCTCCCACCACGCGAACTGGCTGGTATCGTCCGGGGAAGGTCACCACACCCAGGTACCGTCCCTCCGCGTCGAAGACATCCCAGTCCGTGGAGCCAAGGTCCTGCACGTCGAAGGACCCCTCCTTGCCACCGGTGAGCTCTTCGCCGGAGCGAAGGCGCTGCGCCCAGATGGAGCCCTCCGGGCCGAGGGCCAGGCTGGCGAACGTCGGATAGTCGTCCGCGAACTGAATGGAATTGATGTAGGCGTCGAGGGCTGCGGGGGGTGCACCCGGTGCCTGCTTGGCGGCGAGCTCCCGGAGTGCGCTGCGGATGACCTGCTTGTCGTGATCGGTGACAGGCTTCGGCGTGATGGGGCGCGTGATTATCCGCTTCACCGCTCCAGTGGCGTCCCGGACCTCCAGGCGGAACTCGTTGTTCCTCCCGGACACGAGGGTGCCGCCCTCACCGGCGTCCCAGATGGGCTCGGGCGAGAACATCTTGATCTGGGGCCGTCCCCCGGTCATGGTGATCGTCTCCCCGGCGGGTAGCATGCCGACAGTGTCGCCGAACGTGCCGTCGGCGTTCACGGCGCGGATGGCGTCGCCAGTCGGCGCGACGTCGGGACCCGTGAACTGGAGATGGCGTAGCTGCGCCACGAGTCGGCCCGCCGGCATCTCGTCCCACCGAGCCGGGATCGCCTGTGCGAAGTCGATGTGGGTATCGCCAAGCGGCTCGCCTTCGAGCGAGAATCGGCTGAGACGCTGGTTCCCGAGATCGACGACGTAGACCTCGTCGCCCATGACCTCCAGACCGGCCGAGTTGGCCCCAACCTCTCCGGGTCCCGATCCCGGCTTTCCGATGGTGCGCAGGTACTTACCGGTGGTGTCGTACACGCGCACGTCCTGCCCCTGCTGATCCAGAGCGTAGACGTTGCCCGCCTGATCGGCGTCCACCCCAGCGATCTGCCCGAACTGGTAGTTGGCGTCGCCCGCCAGCTCCCCGATGGAGAGCGCTTCCTGGACGGTCCACCCCTTCCCGGCGGCCCATGTGCCCTGCTCGGGATTCTGGACCATGGCGATGCCGGCGCTGTCGGTGATGGTGCCGGCCCAGGATGATTCACCGGCGCCGGCGCAGGCGGCGATCAAGGGCAGGGCGAGGAGAACGACGGAACGACGGGCGGACATGTGGACCTCCGGTTGACGGCTCGACTGCGACCATGGGAGGGTCGACCTGACCGGCGTTACGGAACCGTAAGATGGTTCCTTCACCCGCTTGCGGGGAAGCGGGAGCCTGGGGAGCTTCTTTGCCGCCGGACGCGACCGTGCGCCACGGCGGCCTCGCGGTCCGATGACCTTCTGCCCCTGGGAGTCCTGAATGAGCGAGCCCATCCGCCTCTTCGTCACCGGCGGAACATTCGACAAGGAATACGACGAGATCAGAGGGCGTCTCTTCTTCGCGGACACGCACCTTCCCGACATGCTCCAGCTCGGGCGCTGTCGTCTGAACGTGAAAGTACGGACCCTCATGATGATCGACTCCCTGGAGATGAGCGAAGCCGACCGGGGGCTCATCGCCCACAACTGCCGGGAAGTCGCGGAGCGGCACATCGTCATCACGCACGGTACCGACACCATGGTGGAGACGGCTGGCCTGCTGGCGGAGACGGTCCGGGACAAGACCATCGTGCTCACGGGGGCGATGATCCCCATCGCGTTCGGCTCCTCGGACGGGCTCTTCAACCTCGGTGGCGCGCTCACGGCGGTGCAGGTCCTCCCCGCCGGCGTCTACATCACTATGAACGGCCGCGTCTTCCCGTGGGACGAGGTGCGCAAGAACCGCGACACCGGAGTGTTCGAAGCGCTGGAGTAGGAGCCGGCGGCCCCGTCCCCCCGTCGTTACGAGCCGCAGCCTGCCTTCACCGCACCTCATCCGTCCTGCGTCGCCGGAGACACTCCCTCGGCGTCCATTGAAACCTCTCGTGCCGCCTGGGCGTATCTATGTCAGATGCCTATAGTCTTTCGGCAGAGAGTGATCTATGACAGATACGGAGCTGAGCCGGTATCTACCTTTGAACCCGAGGGTGTTCGCCATCGTGGCCGCTCTCCTCAAGGCGCCGGCCCACGGGTACCGAATCAAGCAAGCGGTCGAGGAGCGCTCGGGTGGCGCCGTGACCCTGGACCCAGGGTCGCTGTATCGCACCATCGCCAAGCTCCTCGACGATGGCATCGTGGAGGAGGTCGCGACCCCCGCCGAGGAGGGTGAGAGCGACCCGCGACGACGGTACTACGGGGTGACGACATTCGGACGCGCCCTGGCCGCCGCCGAAGCGTCACGCCTCCGTAATTTGCTGGCGCAGCCCGAGTTGCACGCGGGCTGGGTGGGGGGTGACAGCTCCGAGTGAGCCCGCGAGAGCCGTTCGCCGTCCGCGTGTATCGGTTCGTGCTCGGGGTCTTCCCCGGGCGCATCCGTCACATCCACGGTGACGAGATGGCGGCCATGTTCCACGCGAGCTGGACCGACGCGCGGCGGAGCGGAGCGGGGGCGACTCTTCGTCTCCTGTTCCGCACCGTATTCGATGTGGCGCTCAATGGGAGTGCAGCCCGCCTCGGTGTGATCCTGGGACTCGATCCCGCGGAGCCGCGCTCACCCAGCTCGAGATCCACAGCAAGAAGGAGGGGAGGGATGGGGATGGAGACGGTGCTGAGGAATCTGAAGCATGCGATACGGGGTTTCGCCCATCGTCCGGGCTTCGCCCTCGTGGCGGTGCTGACGCTGGGCCTCGGGATCGGGGGGAACACGGCCATCTTCAGCATCGTAAGCGCCCTGTTGCTGAAGCCGCTCCCGTATCGGGATCCGTCGGCCCTGGTGACGCTGAATCACTACTACCCGTCACTCGATGGGCTGGAAGCGTCGATATCGGCGAGGGGGTTCCGGGACTACAAGACCCGGACCCACGCGTTTTCCAGCGTGGCGGTGGAGACCGGTCGAGCGCTCAACCTCACCGGTGAGGGTGATCCCGAGCGGATCAATGCGGCCAGCGCCTCTCCGGACTACTTCCGCACTCTTGGTGTGGCGCCCGCCCTGGGTCGGGCGTACGGTAAGGAGGTGGAGGGCGGCGACGCCCACGTGGTGGTTCTGAGCCACGGGTTCTGGGCCCGCCGCTTCGGCTCCGATCCCGACGCGCTGGGCCGGACCCTGAACCTCGACGGCGATCCGTACACGATCATCGGCGTCATGCCGGAGACGTTCAGGGACGTCTTCAACCGTCAGGCGCAGCTCTGGGTCCCCCTCGTCCTCACGGAGGCTCAGTACAGCCGCGGCTACACCAACGAATATCTGAGCCTCGTCGCCCGCCTCGCGCCCGACACCGGCATAGGCGCGGCCCGCACCGAGATGGCGGCTTTTGCTGATCAGCTCAAGACGGACCACCCCGACTGGTTCCCGCCGGATTGGTCCATTCATGTCACGAGCCTTCAGGAGCGTGCGACCGAGAGCGTGCGACCCGCCCTGATGATCCTCCTGGGTGCGGTGCTCGTCGTGCTGCTCATCGCCTGCGCCAACGTGGCGAGCCTGCTGCTGACGAGGGCGTCGGGGCAGCGGCGCCAGATCGCGGTACGCATGGCCATGGGCGCGGGGCGGAGTCAGGTGGTGGGTCGGCTCCTCTCGGAGGGTGTGGTCCTGGGGCTGGCCGGGGCCGCCGTCGGGCTCGTTCTGGGCACCTGGGGACTGGTCGGGCTCAAAGCGCTGGCTTCCCGGAGCGTTCCCGGGATCGCCGACGTGTCGATGGATCGTGGGGTGCTCCTCTTTACGCTCCTGGTGAGCGTGGGGACCGGCGTGTTCGTGGGCCTCATGCCCGCCATCGGCACGTGGCGCACCAACGTCTCGAGTGCACTGCGTGACGGTACGCGCGCAGGCGAGGACCGATCGGGTCTGAGGCTGCGGCGGGTGTTCGTGGTGGCTCAGCTCGCCCTGTCTCTCGCGCTTCTGGCGGGAGCCGGGCTCCTGCTGCGGAGCATGGCCCGTCTCCAGGCCGTAAGCCCGGGATTCGACGCGAAGGGCGTGGAGACGTTCTATCTGTCGCTTCCGTCCAACTCCTACCCCGACGAAGCATCGCAACGCCGCTTCTACGATGAGCTGCTCCCGGCACTGCGGAGCGTGCGGGGAGTCACCGCGGCGGGTTTGGAGTCGGTGTTGCCGTTCAGCGGTGGCTGGTCGACGTCGACCTTCACCGTGGTGGGGTACGAGCCGGGCCCCAAGGAGCCCGGGCCGTGGGGAGACATTCGCATCGTCAGCCCCGGTTTTCAGGAGGCGCTGGGCCTGCCTCTGCTGAAGGGGAGATTCTTCACCGACGCCGACGGGCCGGAGACCCCGCAGGTGGCAGTGGTGGACCAGGACCTCGTGCGTCGGTATTGGCCCAAGCAGGATCCCATCGGCAAGCAGATCTCGTTCGGCGATGGTCCCATCGAGGTCATCGGCGTCGTGGGGCATGCGGCCCACGAGGGGCTCGACGCCGATCCCCGGGTCCAGGTCTACGGCTCGTACCGGCAGTTTCCGCGCGCCGGCATGTTCGTGGTGTCACGCACCAGCGGGCGACCCGATGCGCTGGCCCCGGCGCTGCGGGCGGCAGTGCAGACGCTGGACCCGAACCTGCCCATCGCACGGGTCTCCTCCATGGAGCATCTCATTGCCGACTCCATGGGTGATCGCCGTCTCTCCCTGGTGTTGCTCGCCGTCTTCGCGGCGGTGGCACTGGCGCTGGCCTCCACCGGCGTCTACAGCGTCATGGCCCAGATGGTCGGGCAGCGCACTCGGGAGCTGGGGGTGAGGATCGCCATGGGTGCCGATCGGGGGGCCGTGATCTCGCTAGTCCTGAGGCAAGGCATGGGCCTCGTCACGGTAGGCACGGCTCTGGGTCTGGCAGGATCCCTGGCCGTCTCCCGCGTGCTCGAGAGCCAGCTCTTCGGCGTGACGCCCACGGACCCGGCAACCTATTCGCTGGTTGTCGTCGTGCTGCTCGTGTCCGCGGCCCTGGCCATTCTCGTACCCGCGCTCCGCGCGACACGGGTGGATCCGGTTCAGGCTCTACGCCAGGAATAGCGGGACGGGTGTGGCGGGGGCGGTCACGCCCCCGACCGGCGTGGAGCCCGCCTTCTACCGAGCGGGCCCCACCCCGGACGCGTCCGGGGAATCTGCCACGCTTCCACCCATACGCTCGAGGACCAGGTCCGCGAGCTCGCCCGCGCCGTGGAGTCGGTGGCCGTCATCGCGCTTCACGACCTCGGCGCGCCCGGGCGGGAGTGACGGACACAGGGTCTGCTTGTCCTTGTCGCCGTAGACGCAGAGCACGGGGATGTCCTTCAGCTTTGCGAGCTCGGGCTCGGTGGGCAGGTCGGTCTTCCGAGCGACGAACCGAACGAGGTCCTCGAGATGGAACTCGAAGCTGGCAGCCAACGTGGGACTGAAGAGCGCGACGCCCCTGAGCCTGGCCCTGAGGTCGGGTGGGAGGCGGTTGGCGAGGAACGGCGCGAAGTCCGCGCCCCGCGAGTACCCGACGATGATGAAGTCGTCCATGGACCACGCCTTCAGGTAGTAGCGCAGCGCGCGCTCCATGTCCGTCGCGAGCTCGTCGGGCGTGCGACGGTGCTTCAGCCATGCTCGCGACTCGAGGCCGACGACGGGGACGCCCCGGTCCGCGAGCGTATCGCTCAGCTCCCGGATGAAGTGGGCCCAATTGCCGTCGCCGCTCATGACCAGTGCCATGCGGTGCCCGGGGTGGGAACGCAGAGCCAGCTCGACCAACGGGAGGTCTCGCACGGCTTCCGGAAGGTCGTGACCCTTCACCATCTTGGCCTGTGCGACCGCGGTGTATGGAGCTGTGCCGAGCACGAGCATGGAGAGCCATGCCAGGGTGCCGACCCGGGGGGGCGCGGGGTGACGCGCGCCTCCGACGGCGCGGTCGGGGCTCTGTGATATGGGAAGCCGTCGCCGGTGCGACAGCGGGAAGAGTCTCATCTATGTGGTCTGGGCAGAAGGACCGCGGCCCGATACAGGCACACATGGAATACACCGGCAGCCAGCCGGGGTCCCGTAAGCGTCGGTGGAAATGAGGGTCGGCTATCGCCTACCGCAGGTCAGCGGCGTCCGCCCTCACGGCCCGGCCCCCCCTGGAGTCGTCCTCCGGAAGCCCCGGGGGGCCTCCGCCATCCGCTGAAGCGGATCGTCCGGACCTCACTCAGAATGTCCGCGAAGCGGGGATCCGAGCGCAGGGGATCGAACACGGGGTCGGCGTCCAACATCAGGAGTCCGCGGTCGCCTTGCTGCACACCATCCTGGAGGACGGCGAACGCGTCCTCAGTCCGACCAAGGGCGGTGTACGCCGCCGCCAGCTCCGCTCGGGAGACGTGCTGCCCCTGGGCCTTCTTCCGCTCCATCCGCTGCAGCGCCCAGCTCCAGTATCCCTTGACCCCGTTCTCTTTCACGGCGGCGTGCAACGCCTCGATCTCCTCCGTCGTGGGGGCCCCCTCCCCACCAGCGGCTCGCCACTTGTCGAGAGTCGTCACCGTGGAGTCCACGTCACCGGATGCCAGCTGCGCGCGGGCCAGAAGCTCCCATCCCGGGTCGAAGTCCGGGTTCGAAGTGACCAGCCCGTGCAGGACATCAACGGCTTCCTTGAAGTTTCCGGACACGGTGAGTTGCCGGGCCGCCAGCACCTGGGACATGCGACCCTGTCTCTCGGCGTCTGCCGACTGACTCCGGACCTGCTCCTCGATGCGGCGGCCGAGCTGCGTCATCGCCACCACCCATGCTGTGTCGAGAACGGGCAGGCCGGGGATGCTGTCCACGCCCGGCGCCACTACCGTCGGGGGGGCCTTGGCGATGATTCCGGGTGCCGCTCTGGAAGCGAGGGCGCTCTTGACCGCCGGGAGATTCGCCTGGATCAGCGCGTCGACCTCACGGGCTTCGCTGGACAGGCTGTCCATGGCCACCGCTTGCTGCGCCTCCTTCTGGGCGAGGTCGGGATCGGCTTCGGCCGCCGACGGGTCGCTCAAGCCCAGGAGGAAACGAGAACCCGCGAGCCAAGCCATGGCCGGGGCGAAGGTGGAATCCTGGGAAAGAGCGCCCTGGAAGTGCTGGATCGCCGAGCTATAGTCGCCCCGGTCGTATTCGTACCGTCCCCTCAGGTACGCCTCCTGGACACGGGGGTCCACGCTGGTGGAAGCCGTGCGTGTGAGCCTCCTCCGCTCCTCCGGGGTCACCTCCGCACGCACCTCCTTGGCGATCTCCTGGGCGACCTCGCTCTCCAGCGACAGCACGTCCTTCAGGTCACGGTCGTATTGCTTGGTCCAGATGTGCGTGTCGCTGGCGGCGTGAATGAGCTGCACCGTGATCCGCACGTGCGTGGAGTCCCGACGCACGGAGCCCTCGATGACCGCGTCGACCTGGAGCTCCTTGCCGATCGTGGGCACCGGCGTGGTCGCACCGAGGTAGCGCATGACCGAGGTCCGCGACACCACGCGCAGTCCGGA
>JAJDNI010000091.1 GCA_022340755.1 Gemmatimonadota bacterium | reverse complement strand
CCACATGTGACGTTCGAGATATCCGAGGCACTCATGCGCCGTACGACCCTCGCCTTCGTCGCCGGGCTCGGCCTGGCCGCCTGCGGCACACCCGCCCCCCGTTCTCCTGGAACCTCCGGGCCCGGCCAGGAGCCGCTGATCGAGACCATCGGTCGGCTACCGACGGGCAAGTACCTGGACCCCGCGGGGCCGTCGGTGAAGGTGGGCTCGCTGCCTCTCGCCATGACTCTCTCCCCCGACGGGAGCAAGCTGGTCCTGCTGCTGAACGGCTGGCGGGAGCAGGGCGTGCAGGTCGTGGACCGCGCCAGTGGGAAGGTCACGCAGACCGCGCTGCTGAGTGCCGCCTTTCTCGGTCTGGCCTTCTCGCCCGACGGGCGCACGCTCTATGTCTCCGGGGGCAACCAGGACGTCGTGTACCGCTACGACTGGAGCGACGACTGGGCGACGCTCCGTGATTCCCTCGTGCTTGCGGTGAAGCAACCGAACCGGTCCGGTACACGCTATCCGGCACAGCTCGCCCTGTCTCCGGACGGTCGCTTCATGTACGTGGCGGAGAACCTCGCCGACTCGGTGGCGGTGGTGGACCTTGCCTCAGGACAGGTCCTCGCTCGCCACGCCACGGAGCGGTATCCGTACGGGGTGGCGGTGGGGCCCGACGGCACGGTCTACGTATCGGCATGGGGTGGACATACCGTCTCGGTGTTCCGCTTCGCCGACGACGGATCCGCGACGGTGGACCGGCGGGTGCCCGCGGGCCGGCACCCTTCGGCGCTCCTCCTCAACCACGATGGGACGCGCCTGTTCGTGGCCTCGGGAAGCACGGACCGCGTGACTGTCCTGGACACGAAGGCCATGAAAGTCGTCGCGCAGCTCGACGACAATCCCCCCGCCGGCCCCCACGAGGGCAGCACGCCCAACGCCCTGGCGCTCTCGCCCGACGGTCGCCGGCTCTTCGTGGCGGAGGCGGACAACAACGCCGTAGCGGTGTTCGACCTCGGGGCGAACACGGCGGGGGTCGCCGACAGCGGGACGGAGGCCCCCATGAGCCACGCGGACCAGCTGGCGGGTCGCATCCCCGTGGAATGGTATCCGACGGCCCTGGCCGTGCGGGGGGACACCCTCTTCGCGGCCAACGGAAAGGGCCAGGGGACCCAGCCCAACCCCGACTTTCCCCAGCCTCCGATACGCCGGGCCCCGGGCGAGCCGAACTACACCATGGGGCAGCTCACGGGGACGGTGAGCGAGCTGCCGCTGGTGCGCGCTACTGACGCCGCGCTCGCAACCCTGTCCGCGCGGGTGGCGCGCGCAAACGGATGGGGTGATCACACGGAGCGACGTGGCGCCTATCCCGCGGCCATCAAGCACGTGATGTACATCATCAAGGAGAACCGCACGTACGACCAGGTTTTCGGCGACCTCCCTTCGGGGGACGGTGATCCGTCCCTGGTCTTCTTTCCCCGCGCCATCGGCCCCAACCACCACGCGCTGGCCGAGAGATTCGGGATCTTCGACCGCTTCTTCGTGAACGCGGAGGCGAGCCCCGACGGCCACAACTGGTCCATGGCCGCCTACACGACGGACTATCTCCAGAAGACGGTCCCCTCCAACTACTCCGAGCGGGGCCGCAGCTACGACTACGAGGGCACGAACCGGGGCTTCGGACACGTGCCCTGGGAGGAGGGCAACGACGACGTCAACGAGCCCGCCAACGGATATCTGTGGAACCTGGCGCAGGACGCCGGCATCACCTTCCGCAACTTCGGCGAGTTCGTCGTCCCCGAATACGCCACCGACGACGACCGCATGCCCTCGGGGTACAGGGGCGACAAGCCCTTCCTGATGTCGCACACGAGCAAGGCCTATCCCGGCTTCGATCTGAAGATCCAGGACCAGAAGCGTGCCGACGTCTGGATCCAGGAGCTCCAGGGCTACGTACAGGCGGGCGCGATGCCCGCCCTGCAGATCCTGCGGCTGCCCAACGACCACACGGCGGGTGGCAGCGCGGGCTCACCGACGCCGGAGGCGTACTTCGCCGACAACGACCTCGCCCTCGGGCGCATCGTCGAGGCGCTCTCGAAAACGCAGTTCTGGCAGAGCACGGTGATCTTCATCGTGGAGGACGACTCGCAGAACGGCCCCGACCACGTGGACTCCCACCGGGCGCCCTTCCTGGTGATCTCCCCGTGGGTGCAGCCGGGCGTGCATCACAGGTGGACGAACACCACCGACGTCATCGCCACCATGACCGAGATTCTCGACCTCGGCTCCCTGTCCCAGTTCGACTACTACGGCAGGCCGCTGCGGGACATCTGGCGGGACCACCCCGATACGAGCCCGTACACGGCCTTGAAGCCGTTGACGCCCCTGGACCAGAAGAACCCGTCGGCGGGCCCGGACGCCGAGGCCTCCAGGGCCCTCGACCTTCGATTCGAGGACTCCGGTCAGGACGACCTCTTCAACCGGATCCTGTGGAGCGTCATCAAGGGGCACGACGTGCCGTATCCCGGCATCAATCGGATGTCCGCGCTGGAGTGGAAGCGGGGCAGGTGATCAGGTGATATGGGGGGTGTCCCTTCCGGGATACCCCTTCCGCCCGTCAGGAGATGCCGCGGTCCAGCGCCCGACCGAGGGCTTCGAGCCCTCCCTCCAGGGTTCGCCGCTCGCCTCCGATGGCGATACGGAAGTGGCCCGGGGCGCCGAAGTAACGCCCGGGCACAACACCCACGGCGAACTCGTCGCGCGCCATGTCGACGAAGCCCTCGGCATCGGCGACACCGACGAGCCGCGGGAAGGCGACGCAGCTGCCCAAGGCAGGCGGTACCCATTCCAGCTCGGGCCGGCTCTCGATGAAGCCTTCGAGCATGTGCCAGTGGGGCTCGAGAATGGCGTGCGCCCGCTCCAGCAGCCGGTCGACGTGCTGGAACGCCACCACTCCAAGGCGCTCGGAGGGCACGGCTCCCGTGCCGTCCACCACGTCCCTCACCCGCCGGATCCCCTCGATGGTGCCCGGGTCCGCCAGCGCCCATCCCAACCGTAGCCCCGCCAGGCCGAAAGACTTGGTGAGGCTGCTCACGGTGATGAACACGTCGCTTCGCAGCGCCGCCGGCGTGGCGTCCACGCCGGAGGCGCCCTCCAGGTACACCTCGTCCACGAGCACCTTGGCTCCGACGGCGTCGGCCAGTGCGGCGATGGCCATGAGGGCCGGACCGTCGGTGTGGACGCCCGAGGGATTGTGCAGGTTCGTGAGCATGACCACCCGCGTGTCCGGCGTCATCGCCGCGGCGATCCGCTCCGGGTCCAGGGCGAAGCCCGTGGCCCAGGAACGGTCGAAGGTGTTGATGCGAGCGTCGAGGAATCGCGCCGCGCCCTTCTGAGGATCGTATCCGGGCCACTCCGCCAGGATCGTGTCTCCCGGGCGGATCAGCGCACCCAGCGCCAGGAACGTGGCCCCGGCGGCGCCCGGGGCCGTCGTCACCCGCTCCGCCGGGACGCCGTACCGCCGGGCGATGGCCTCCACCAGCGGGGCATACCCGTCATCGTTATCGGCCATGAGCTCCAGCGCGTCCCGTGCCCCGGGGAGGTCGTCCAGGGTGCAGTGCAGCAGGTTGCTGCCGCACAGGTCGTAGCGGGCGTGGGGATGGTGCTTCGCCCACGTCAGGTACGGGGCCCACGAATCGGGTCGGTCCGGGGCTCGGATCGTCATGGCAACAAGGGGGCTGGAGTCGTGGGGTTCCGAAGCGCTCATGGTAGCGCCCCACGACCGCCCCGGGGAGGGTGCCGGGCGATGCTGCCCGGCACCCTCCGCCACACGCGGCGCTTGCGCGTGTAAATTGCTACATCTTGATGAGCCGCACGTCTCCGCTCACGGTCTTGAGCGTGAGGCTACGGTCGCCACCTCCACCGATGGTGGCCTGCACGTGCGCTCCCACCCAACGACGCGACTGCCGGCCCTTCAGCGTGAGGTCGAAGTCGGAGTCGATGTCTCCCGAGAGCGACTCGAAGTCCACGTCCGCCGCGAAGGCCGCCGGGAGTCGGAGCGTGATGTCCCCGCTCACGGTCTTGAAGTCCATCTCCTTCCAGTCGAGGCTCGCCATCTCGACGTCGATGTCCCCGCTCACCGTCGAGCCCCAGCCCTTCCCAGTGGTGGATACCGACACGTTACCCGAGACCGTCGAAGCCCGCACGTCGGAGCGAACGTCCTTCACGTCCACGTCGCCCGACACCGTATTGCCGACGAAGTCGACGCCCGCCGGGAGCTTCACCACGTAGTCCACGCTGACCCGGATGTTGTCGTTGTGCCCTCTGCGGCCGCTGTCGTGCATGTCGCACCCGTCCGGGTTCTCGTCGGGCCGGTACACGGCGCAGATGGTGATGCCGTCGCTCTCCTTCACCATGCGCACCTCGACCCTGTCGAAGTCGCTCGAGCGCCCGCGCTTCTCCGCCACCACCTCGGCGGTGCTCCCGGAGGCGAGCTCGGCGCGGATGTCGCCGGAGATACCCTTGACCTCCAGCGTCTGACCCGCCTCCATCTTTCCGTTCCAGCGGAATGGGTTGTCCTGGGCCGCCGCCCCCGTCGCACAAAGGGCGGCCACCGCCACCGTGGCCATCCCAACCCGCGTGACCCTGCCGACCATACGCCCTCCCCTGTTCTCACCCTCCGCCAGGCGGCCGACGCCGCCCGCATCGATGCTCACTACGGGTTCGACGGGGCGAACGTGTCGGGTGTTGGAACGTGCAATGCGCCGTACGCCCCGGACACGCCGCTGCCGCGGGGCTTCACCGGCACCAAGTCCGGGTGCCTCTCGCCCCTCTACGGGGTGGTGCGGTCCGGCGGAGCCACCGGCGTGATGGCCATGGCGTCGGCCAGCTCCCGCAGCTTCGCCTGGATCCGCCGGCCGTTCTCCGGGCCGACACGGAGGAGATCCTTCTCCGCCGGGCCCAGGTCTTCCAGCCGCTGGTCGGCGTAGACGTACTCCACGCTGGGGTGCGCCAGCTCCGGGGGTGACTCGGGGAAATCCACCGCAAGGAGGCGCCCGAAGGCCCGGCCGAGGACGTGCCGGAAGGGCTCGTTCCCCAGACCCAGCTCACGGTAGGCGTCCTGCATGAGGGGTTCGAGCTTCGCGAACAGACGAGCGGTTCCCTGGGTGTCCAGCGAAACGAAGGTCGCCGTCATGGCGTCGTATCGGCGATAGCTGGACGGGTCCACCACCAGCCGTCCACCCCTCATCTCCGCCTTGAACGGCCGTTTCGGCGACAGGAAGGCAAGGGCTCCCCCGGGGCTGCGCCCGTTCGCCACGTCCACCGCTGCCAGCACGAAGCGGTGCACGAGGTTATCGGTGGCCATCCAGGCGGCCAGCTGGGGATGTGACGAGAGGGCGGAGACCAGGGGCCGGACGAAGGCGTCGCTGGCAGCGAGGCCGGGAAGGCCGGCGCCCTCCGGGGTCACGGTGGAGGATGGTGGGCTGGCCTGAGCCGCGTCGCCGGCAGGGGCGACCCCTCGCGTTGGAGGGGCCCCCGCCCGCGCCCGCCACCAGAGCCATCCTCCTGTACCGGTGGCACCGACCACAAGGACCAATATGAGCGTGCGAGTGAAGCGGCGACGGGCCTGTCGGCTTCTCTGGAGCCGGCGAGACGTGAACATCGGGTGGTGGCTGTCCCTCTCGGGAGATCCTGGTCGTCCGCTCATGGAATCCTCCGGGCAGATGTCCCCCCTCACCGTCTTCTAGTGCAGGATCCTTGCCGAAGTTCGTGACGAGCGGCTCAAGCGTTATTCTCTAAGGTCGTGCCCGCCCCTCCCCGGCACTCCATTCCGGCAGCCGAAGGCGCATCCGTGAGCATACTGCGCATGGCGTGGCGCAACGTGTGGCGCAACCGCCGCCGCTCCCTGGTGACGGTCGCGGCCACCACGCTGGCCTTCACCGTCATGATCCTGTACTCCAGCCTGGTGCAGGGCTACCTGCGCACCATGGAGCGGAACCTCCTGGATCTCGAGCTGGGGGATGTCCAGATTCACGACCCGAGGTATCAGGACGACCCGTCGCTGTACTCCAGCATCGATGACGCCTCAGAGCTCCTCGCGCGCTTCGATGCCCGGGGATATCCGGCGTCGGCGCGCCTCCTCGGCTTCGGTCTGGCCGCCGCCGCCGACGCTTCGGCGGGCGTGCAGATCCAGGGAATCGACGTGGCCAGGGACAGGCGCGTCAGCCGCATCGACGAGCGCGTGAGAGCGGGCAGTTGGCTCGATCCCGACGCCCCGAAGGGGGTCGTGGTAGGCTCGAAGCTCGCGCGTACCCTGGTGGTGAAGCCCGGTGACGAGATCATCCTCCTCAGCCAGGCCAGCGACGGGAGCATGGCCAACGACGTTTACACGGTCCGTGGCGTACTCCTCGGGGTGAGCGAGGGCGTGGATCGGGCGGGGGTCTTCATGACCGAGGAGGCCTTCCGCCAGTTCTTCAGCTTTCCCACCGGCGCCCACGAGATCATGCTGCGACGTCCGGCGGACATGAGTCTCGACGCGTTCGCGGCCGCGGTGCGTGACCTGGCACCCGGCGAGCGGGTGGAGACGTGGCGCGAGCTTCAGCCGACGCTGGCGTCGCTGTTCGAGTCGGCCCGGGGGCTCATGGTGATGGTCTTCCTCATCGTCTACGTGGCCATCGGCATCCTCATCCTCAACGCCATGCTCATGGCCGTCTTCGAGCGCATCCGGGAGTTCGGCGTCCTCAAGGCCATCGGCTTCGAGCCGAGACAGGTGCTGCTGGTGATCTTCGGCGAGTGCGCCATCCAGACGGGGCTCGCCATTCTCGTGGGCCTCGCCCTGGCGGTGCCCGGGCTCTGGTACCTCGCCCACGTCGGCATCAACATGGGCAAGCTCGGGGGCATGGCGATGATGGGCGTGGTGCTGGACCCGACGTGGCGGGGTCTCATCGCGCCGGACGTCTTCACGATGCCTTTGATGACCCTGGTGATCATCGTCGCGGTCGCCGCGTCGTACCCGGCGGCCAGAGCCGCGTGGATCAGCCCGATCCGCGCCATCCAGCATCGGTGAGGGGCACATGGGCCCGGTGCTGATGCTGCGAATGGCCTGGCGCAACCTCTGGCGGAACCGCCGCCGTACGGTGCTCACCCTGGCGTCCATCGCGTTCGGGATCCTGCTGGCCGTCCTCCTCACCGCCATGCAGGACCGGAACTGGGCCGACATGATCGATCTGGCCGCGCGCCTCGGCGGCGGTCACGTCACCGTCGAGAACGCGGACTTCCTGGATGCGCCGACGCTGGACAAGACCGTGCGGGGCGCCGACGCCATCGCCGCCACCGCGAGGAAGGACCCCGAGGTCCAGCGGGTCGTCGTGCGCATCGTGGGCCAGACCTTGCTGTCCACGGCCACCAAGAGCCGTGGTGCGGGCTTCGTGGGCATCGACCCGGCGGCGGAGGACTCCACGACTCTCGCCGTCATCAACACCTTCTCCGAGGGGGCCATGTTCCCCTCGGCGGAGGGCCAAGGCATCGTCCTCGGGTCCCGGCTGGCCGAGAACCTCGGGGTGACCCTGGGCAAGAAGGTCGTCTACAACATGACGGACCGGAACGGGGAGATCGTGGCCGGGCTGGCCCGGGTGTCGGGGATCGTCCACACCGGGTCTCCGGGGGTCGACGGCGGTCTCTGCTTGTTGCCCCTGAACACGATGCGGGACGTGCTGGGCTACGCCCCCGACGAGGCCACGGAGGTGGCCGTATTCATCGGCGACCAGCGAAAGAGCGACGAGGTTGCGGCCCGCCTCGGCGCGACGCTGGATTCCGGCACGGTGGCCCTTCCCTGGCACGAGAGCCAACCGGAGCTGGCCGGCTTCATCGCCATGAAGGTGGGAGGAGCGAACTTCATGAAGATCCTCATCGCGGTGCTCATCGCCGCGGGGATCTTCAACACCCTGTTCGTGAGCGTCACGGAGCGGATGCGGGAGTTCGGCATCATGCTCGCCATCGGGTACAGCCCCCGCGAGATCCACGCCCTGGTCATGATGGAGAGCCTGTGGATGGGGTTCGTGGGCCTGGTCGTGGGCGCCCTCGTCACCCTCGGGCCCTACGTGTACCTGCACGCCCACGGCATCGACATGTCCGCCATGGTGGGGCAGGGGGGCGCCGAGGTCGCGGGCGTCGGCGTGTCTCCGATCTTCAAGGTGGAGATCTTCCCCGGGAACGCCGTGTTCATCGGCGTTGCGGCGCTGGTGGCCACCCTGGCCGCCGGCGTCTATCCGGCGTGGAGAGCGGGCCGGGTAGCGCCGGTGGAAACCATCCGGCTGGTGTGATGCCTCATGACCCTTCGAGCGAGGTCCCAGAGATGAGCCCCTCGGATGTCGTCGTTTCCGTCGAGAACGTCACCAAGACGTATCAGCAGGGGCGGGTGGCGGTACACGCTCTGCGCGGGCTCGACCTTGAGGTGCGCGCCGGTGAGCTGACCGCTTTGTACGGGCCCTCGGGCTCCGGGAAGACCACCCTTCTGAACGTCGTGGGGGCGTTGGACCACCCCACGGCGGGACGTGTGCTCATCGAGGGCCGGGACCTCGGCACCCTCAGTCGGCGTGAGCTCAGCCATCTGAGGCGTGACCGCATCGGCTTCGTGTTCCAGGCCTACAACCTCATTCCCGTGCTCACCGCGTACGAGAACGCCGAGACGGTGATGGCTCTACAGGGGGTGCCCGCTCCCGCCCGCCGCGCCCGCATCGGCGAGCTCTTCGCCGAGATGGGGCTCGAGGGGATGGAGGACCGGCGTCCCGACGAGCTGTCCGGTGGTCAGCAGCAGCGTGTCGCCATCGCCCGGGCCATCGCCGCCGGGCCCGCGGTGGTCCTCGCCGACGAGCCCACGGCCAACGTGGACTCCGAGACCGCCGAGAAGCTCCTGGACATCATGGAGAAGCTCAACTCGGAGCGCGGCGTCACGTTCATCTTCTCCACCCACGATCCACGAGTGATGGAGCGGGCCCGGCGACTGGTGAGGATCGTGGACGGTCGGGTGGACGGGGAGCGGGGGAACGGCGCGTAGGGGCACATGAGGTAAGAGCACCTCGAGGGGGTTTGCGTGACCGCTCCCCTCGGGCTCATTTCTACGGCTGTCGACCGTTCGCCCATCGCCAGAGGCCGCCATGCATCGCCGCCCGCTGACGTTCCTGAACCTCTCTCTCGCCGTCACTGTGTTGGGCTCGGGGCACGTCGCTGCCCAGACCATGCCGCCCGAGGAATACCAGCAGCTCTCCAGCTCCATCTTCGGAGAGCTGGTGGAGATCAACACCACGGACTCCGAGCTCGGCAACAACACCACCGCGGTACAGGCCGTGGCGAAGCGTTTTCTCGACGCGGGCTTCCCGCCGGAGGACGTCCACGTGGTGATCCCCGCGGACCATCCCACCAAGGGCAACCTGGTGGCGCGGCTGCGCGGCCGGAACACGGGGAAGAAGGCCGTCCTGCTCCTGGCGCACATCGACGTTGTGCAGGCCCTGCCATCGGACTGGAGCCCCGACATCAAGCCGTTCACGTTCATGGAGCGGGACGGCTACTGGTACGGGCGGGGAACCACGGACAACAAGGACGAGGCATCCATCTATGCGGCCAACCTCATCCGCATGAAGAAGGAGGGCTTCGTCCCGGATCGGGACATCATCGTGGCGCTCACGTCGGACGAGGAGGGCGGGCCCCGCAACGGGGTGGACTTCCTGCTCACCGAGCACCGCGATCTCATCGGCGACGCGGCCTTCGCCTTCAACGAGGGCGGGGGCGGCATGGAGCGGAACGGCGAAAAGGTCTCCAACAACGTCCAGGCGAGCGAGAAGAAGTACCTCTCCTTCAGGTTCGAGGCCACCAACCCCGGAGGACACTCGTCTCTGCCCCGGAAGAAGAACGCCATCTACGATCTGTCGCAGGCGCTCCTGGCCCTCCAGAAGTACGACTTCCCGGTACGGCTCAACGAAGTGACCACCGCGTACTTCTCCCGCTCGGCGGACATACTGGGCGGGGACGTAGGTGACGCGATGCGCCGGGTGGTGGCGAACCCAGACGACTCGGCAGCGGTGGCGGTGCTGGCGCCGGAACCCAACTACAATGCCCGCCTGCGTACCACGTGCGTCGCGACGATGCTCCAGGGGGGCCATGCCCAGAACGCTCTTCCGCAGAGCGCGGTGGCCACGGTGAACTGTCGGCTTCTGCCGGACGACGACCCCGAGGACATCGGGAATCGGCTGCAGGCGCTGGCGGAGCCGTTCGGCGTGAAGGTCACGCCGATGGGCACCGCGCGACCGAGCCCGCCGTCGCCCCTTTCCGGGGAGGTTCTCCAGGCCGTCGAGAGCATCACCCGGGAGATGTGGCCCGGAGTTCCCGTGTTGCCGATCATGAGCACCGGTGCGACCGACGGTCTTTATTTGCGTCGGGCGGGTATCCCTGTGTACGGCGTGAGCGGGCTCTTCGGCGACATGGATGACGCGCGCGCCCACGGCAAGGACGAGCGCATCGAGATCAAGAGCTACTACGAGGGCCAGGAGTTCCTTTACCGGCTGGTGAAGTCGCTGAGTGGAGGCGGGATCGCGTAGGCCCGGGAGGGCGACGGTCGCGGACCCGCGTAGGCCGCCCGACGAACGATCCTGGCATCATGAAGAGGGGAGGAGAGACGATGACATCGAGCATGCGCAGGAAGATCCGAACGACGACGACGCTGGTGCTGGTGAGCGCGGGCGCGGCCTGCGCCCAGAAGCCCGTCACGAGCTCCTTCGTGGCCATGCTTGGCCCGAACGACACCGTCGCCGTGGAGAGCTACACGCGATGGGCGGACAGCCTCGCGGGAACCAACGTGGCGGCATATCCAAGGGCGATGGTGCGCTCGTACACGGTCCACTTCGCTCCGGGCGGTGAGGTCTCACACATTCACCTGACCAGCGGAGCTCCCGGAGCAGAGACGGTGACCACGACGGACTTCAGCTACACGGGGGACAGCGTCGTCGTGCAGACCCAGCGAGACACGTTGAGCCGAAGATTCGCCGTGGCCACGAGCGGCGAGAGGCCCCTCCCGTTCTTCGAGGACCTGTTCGCCTTCTGGGGGATCGCCCTGGAGGGAGTGCATTCGTCGGCAACGGACTCCACCACCCTCGGCATGCTCTGGGGATCCCAGGCGGTGCCGGTCACGGTGCTCCGTACCGGCGCGTCGGAGGAGGACTTCGGCTTTTCCGGGTGGGGGATGGCACACGCGACGTTCGGCACCGACGGCCACCTGGACCGCCTCGACATGACGCCGACCACGAGCAAGTACATGGTCACGAACGTGCCCATGGTGGACACCAAGGCGACGGCCGCCGCCTGGGGCGAACGGCCTCAACCCGGTGCGCTCTCTCCGCGTGACACCGCCAGCGCCGACGTAGGCAGTGCCCACGTCGTCATCGACTACGGTCGTCCTTCCGCTCGCGGCCGCACGGTGTATGGAGGGCTCATCCCGTTCAACGCCGTGTGGCGCACGGGCGCCAACGCGGCGACGCAGCTCATCACCGATCGGGACCTGGTGATCGGTGGCACTCCCATCCCGGCGGGCACGTATTCGCTCTGGTCCGAGGCGACGGAGTCCGACTGGTCGCTCATCGTCAACAAGCAGTATGGCCAGTGGGGGACGGAGCACGACGCCGCCCAGGACTTCGCACGCATCCCCCTCACCGTGTCCAAGCTCACCGAGCCCCTGGAGCAATTCACTATCACGGTGACGCCCACGGGCGCCCGGGCCGGGACCATCACCCTGGCCTGGGGCGATACGCAGGGGACGGTGGCGTTCACGGTGAAGTAGCACGCTCTCGACGGTGGCCGTCGGTCCCGGGCACCTCCCGGGGCCGGGGGCCATCGCCTCAGCCCCACCGCTTTACTTCTTCCTCAACGGGAACAGCCATCCCCGGTGGATGGCCCGCGGCTCGTCCACCACCACGAACGAGTCCGGCGCGCTCGCGTTCACCATGCGCACGTAGGGCGCCACGCGTCGACGACGAACCACCGAGTAGAGTACCTCGACGGCTCCGTCACGCCCTCTGCCGGTCATCTCCGTCACCGCGAACCCGCTTTCACGCAAGTTGGCGGCGAGGGTCGCGCCCCCCTCCTTCACCATCGTTCTCACCGTGGCCAGCCCGATGGCCAGACGTTCCTCGATGAGCATTCCGACCACATTCCCAGTAGCATATCCGCCGGCGTACCCGAGGAGGTGCCATGGGCTCGACAGGTGCTGCACTACGGTGGCGACCGCGAAGACCCAGATGGACACCTCGAAGAAAGCGAGGATGGGGACCAGAAGCTTGTTGTTGCGCACCATGAGGAGCATGCGCGTCGTCGCCAGCGACACGTCGGTGATGCGCAGGAAGAAGATGACGATGGGGCCGGCGGGACCGGCGAGGAGACTGGAGAGCATGGTGGGGTGCGTCCTCGTGGAGATGAACGGACGCATATATGCAATCCAATCCCGAGGCACCGCGCCAGGGGACGGAAGGGAGCCATGGCCCTGCCGGCCGCCTGGTCCCTAACTTGGGCTTCGGTGCCGCAGCGTTCTTCTAGGGAGAGTCCATGTGCCGCTTCACGCTGTACCTGGGGCCGGCGGTCCGGCTCTCGGGGCTCCTCATCGAGCCGCGACATTCGCTCATCCTGCAATCGTATCGGTCCGAGGAGCGCGCGGAGCCCTTGAACGGGGACGGATTCGGAGTGGGGTGGTACGCTCCACGGCTGTCTCACGAGCCAGCCGTCTTCCACGCCATCACGCCCGCGTGGAACAACCGCAACCTCGCGAGCATCTCGCAGGCCGTCGCCAGTCCGTGCATCCTGGCGCACGTGCGGGCGGCGACCCCCGGGATGGAAGTGGACCTCGCCAACTGCCACCCGTTCCAGTACGGGTCCTACCTGCTCATGCACAACGGCAGTATCGGCGGCTTCACCAAGGTGCGCCGACAACTCCTCGACGAGCTCACCGACGAAGCCTTCGGGATGGTGAGAGGGAGCACCGACACCGAGCATCTGTTCGCGGTGTTCGTGGACGAGCTCGTCCGCAACGGGTGTCCGGTGGACCCGAAGCACGGCAACGGTAGCCGACCTACGGACGACGACGCTCCGGATGCGGCCCTGGAGCTGGCCCGTCGGCTCTCCAACGCCTTGGCCCGGGTGCTCTCGCTGGTGCGGGAATTCGCCGATGGTGCCCCCAGCTTCCTCAACGTGGCGGTGGCGGACGGACATCATGCCGCGGTCTCCCGATTCACCAACCATCCCACGGAGAAGCCCGAGTCGCTTCACTACCTCATGGAGGAGTTGTACGAACCCACGGGGCGACGTTTCCCTCAGCGTCGGGCCGGCGACGAGGGAGAGGCCGTCGTGGTTTCGTCCGAGCGCCTCACCGACGACCCCGAGTGGCAGGACGTCCCGGTCAACAGCATGGTCGTCCTGGGGCGATACCACCCGATGCGGATCTTCCGTCTCACGGACAGCGGGCGCATCGACGCTTGAACGGTCGTTCCGACCACTGTGGGGGGGGCCTCACAGCTCACCCTCCCGTCACCAGAGGTAGCTCCACGAAGCTCGCGTTCCCCGGGGCGTGGTAGACCCGCTGGGTGGCCTTCACGTAGTCATCTGGCTTCGCCAGGAAGATGTTGGGCACGAAGGTCTGCGGATTGCGGTCGTACAGGGGGAACCAGCTCGACTGCACCTGTACCATGATGCGATGCCCGGGCCGGAAGACGTGGTTGGCATTGGGAAGCGCGAACCGGTACAGGAGAGGTGCATTCGGAGTCAGCGCCTTGGGTATCTCCAGGCTTTCCCGGTAGCGCCCCCTGAAGATGTCCGCGGCGACCATGAGCTGGTAGCCACCCATCTCCCGGTTGGCCGCCACTTCCTGCGGGTAGACATCGATGAGCTTGACCACCCAATCGGAGTCGGTCCCGCTCGTGGATGCGACGAGGTTGGCCACGGGCTGACCGCTGATCTTGACCGGCGCGGTGAGCACGTCCGAGACGAACGTGAGCACGTCGGTGCGTCCGGACGCCTCGCGCTGGTCGTCCACCAGCCAGAACGGCCACGTGCGATTCCCGACGAATGAAACCGATTGGATGGGACGCTGCCGGTAGGGGACCGGCCTGGACGGATCGGATACGTACTCGTCGTAGGCTGCGGTCCCGGATGTGGGGGCCTCAAAGCCCAGCTTCAACCCCGGCTCCATGTACAGCGGCGTGGCCTTCACCGTGCACCCGCTCGCGCACCCGGACGGCCACGAGCTCAGGTGCTCCCATCGGTTGGTCCCCGTCTCGAAGGCGGTGACCGGGGCGATGTCCATGGGGGGCGCGTCGTCCTTCAAGTAGTGGGCCAGGAAGGGGGCGAGGACGTGCTGGCGGAACCACAGGCTCGTATCCATGCCGAAGTGCAGCGCCCCGAGCGTGCTCCCGTCCCCGATCTCCTGACCGTGGTGCCACGGACCCAGCACCAGATAAACCATGTCGTTGTCGGTGTCCTTGGGCTCCAGGGCCCGGTACACCGCCGGAGCGCCGTAGATGTCCTCCTGGTCCCAGAGGCTGTGCACGAGCATCACCGGGATCTTCAGCGGGTGCTGCGCCAGGACCTTGTCCACGGCCTGGTCGCTCCAGAAGGCGTCGTAGGAAGGATGTGCCACGATCTTCCGCCAGAAGCCGGCCTGGTCGAGGCCGCGCTGGCGCGCCAACTCCCCGGCGGAGCCGGCCCGCATGTATGTGTCGTAGTCGTCGAAGTCGGTGATGGGCCACCACGCGCTGTTGTCGCGGGTCACGTCCTGCTCGTAGATGTATGGCATCATCTGCTCGCGGAACGCCCCATTGTGGAACCAGTCGTCGCCCATCCAGCCGTCGACCATCGGGTTCATGGGCACCGACACCTTGAGCGCCGGATGTGGGTCCACCAACGGCATGAGGGGCAGGAATCCGTCGTAGCTGATGCCGAGGATACCGACCTTGCCGTTGGTCTCGGGAATGTTGTGGACGAGCCAATCGACGGTGTCCCACGTGTCCGTGGCGTTGTCCACCGGTGTGGGGTTCTGGGGCCCCCGCAGCGGGCGATTCATGACGTAGTCGCCCTCGGATCCATACTTGCCGCGGACATCCTGTACCACGCGGATATATCCGCCATCCACGATCACGTCCGTGGCGTTGTCGTATCCCTGCAGAATGGGGCCGAGGTGCACGCTGTGGCTGTGGGTGGTGAGCGCCGTGGCGTCGTAGGGCGTCCGCGTGAGCAAGATGGGCGCGCGGTGCGCTCCTTTGGGCACGAGGACCACCGTGTGCAGCCGTACGCCGTCCCGCATGGGGATCATGACGTCCCGGCGCTCATAGTCGAAGTCACCGGTGGCGGCCGTGACGGATGCGGGTGTTTCCGAGGGGAGCGTCGGATAGGTGACAGGCTTTCCCTGGGCGGTGGCCGAGCCACTGTCGAGGAGTATCACCAGGGCCGGAAGGACGGCGGCGAGGGCACGGAGGGCGAGCGTGGGCTTCACGGTTGTTGCCTCTGTCGAGCTCGAGGATTCCCGGGTCGGAGAGATTCAGTGTGCCGTTCTGCCTGTCGGAGCGCCAGGCTTCGGGGAACCGGGAACCCGGGTCACGGCTTGGCGTAGCGTAGGGCGAGATTAGCTTCCCCGGGGCCTTCGGCACGGCCGATGCCGCCTCCATCGTTTGGACTGTCTCCGCAGGAGCCATGCAAGACACAGGACGGGACGACACCGGCGGGGTGCCATCGTCCGACGACACGGACGGAGCGACATCCCCCGATCAACCGGGAGCCACGGCCTCACCTCACGACTCCCGGGACGACCTGAGCGCCGGACTGGCGGTGCTCATCCGCCTGCTTCTCGGGGTGGGCGTCATCCTGGTGTTGGGCGCAGGCGTGCTGGGGGTCCTCAAGGAGGGGAGGCTTCCCACGGCGGCGGTGTCCATCGGTGCGTTGCCTCTGGGGCTCGTCACCCTCGATGCGGCGGCCTGGGGCACCTTGGGCGTCCTCGTCTTCCTGGCGACACCGCCCACCGCGGTCGCATACCTCGGGGTGACCTTCCACCGCAGAGGCGATCGGGTCTTCGCCCTCGTCGCCGGCGCGGTCTTCGCTCTGGTGATGTCCGGCCTGGCCATGGCCTGGCTGGCCCACCCCGCGCCCATGGAGACCTATCTTCCGCACCTCGAAGTGCTTCCCGAGGCGGGCGTGCTCGTGGCTGGGGCTCTGGCGGGGTCCCTGGGGGTGACGCTCGGGCTCGGGGGTGGGGTGTTCGTCGTGCCCATCCTCTCCGTGTTCTTCGGCGTGCCGCTGAAGCTCGCCATCGCCGCCAGTGCCATCTCGGTCGTGGTGAACTCGTTGGGGGGAACGTCGGCCTACCTCAAGGACCGCATGACCAACGTGCGGCTGGCGCTGGTCATGGAGATGAGCACGGCCTTCGGCGCGGTGATCGGGGGACTCATCGTCGTGGCCATCGCCCCGGACGTGCTCCGTGGGGTATTCGGTGTCAGTCTCGTCGCCCTGGCCCTCGTCATGCTGCTCCGCCCGCGTGAGGTCGGGTCACTGGACACCGGCCCGGATCGCCTGAAGCTGCGCCGGGTCTTCCGGGACGGTGCCGCGGGGACCGACGTCGCGTACATCCCACAGCGCATCCCCTTCGGCCTCACGCTGAGCTCCCTGGCGGGTGTGCTTTCCGGCATGCTGGGCATCGGCGGAGGGGTGGTGAAGATGCCGCTCTTGCACGCCGTCATGCGGGTGCCCGTGAAGGCCGCCGCCGCCACGAGCGTGTTCATGGTCGGCATCACGGTGTCGGCCAGCGCGTACGTGTACTACGTGCACGACCTCGTGGACCTGTCCGTCGCCGTGCCCGCGGTCCTCGGCATTCAAATCGGATCCCGACTCGGGGCAGTGGTGGCGCGACGGACGCACAGTACTACCGTCGTGAGGCTCCTCGTCGTGATTCTCGTCTACCTGGGGGCCGTGCTCATCCTTCAGGCGTTCGGCGTCCACGTGCCCGGTTCCACGGGGAGGTAGCACCGTAGCGAGCGAAGGCCCCCGCCCGACACGCGGACGGGGGCCAGGAAGGTGGCGGGAGCTTCGAGTCAGTCTTCGGGGAAGAGGACGCTCTCCCCCTGCTCGAAGACGATGTCCCGGGGGATTCCCAGCCCGTCCAGCTTGTCCAGCTCGGCCTGGAGGTCCGCAGGCACGACGCCCTTCTCGGCCATGAGTTGGCTGACGCCGGCGTAGTCGCCGTCACCCTGGAGCTTCAGGATGGTCGCTGCGAGGGCATTGACCGCGTCGCCCATGGCCGCGTAGTCCACGCTGTACTTGCCGGTGGCGTCGTCACGCGCGAATGCGCCCCGGTCCCGCAGGAAGTTGAACGTGATCATGTTCGCCTTGCCGTGGGCGTCGGCGGCGCCGAAGCGCACCGAGCGGAAGAGGCCCGCGAGGAAGGTCGTGTAGTTGTCCTCGATGGAGCCTCCCGTGAGCTCCCCGCGGTCGTAGAGCTGCTTGATCATATACAGCCCCACCACGTCCGCCTTCTCCTCCTCGAGCGCCGAAGCGTTCTCCTTGAGAGCCTCGCGCACCGTGCCCTTTCCATCGAGCGTGTTCTTGATGCCCAGACCGTGGGCGACCTCGTGGAACATGGTGTTCTGGAAGAAGGCGTCGAAGCCCACGTGGCTAAGCTGATCGTCGGCGACGAGGGCATCCGCGATGGGTACCATGATCTTGTCGAACTTGGCGCGTATGGCATTCTCCAGCTCCAGGCGGCGGGTGCCTTTCTCGAGCTGCACCTCCTCGTCGTTGGGCAAGTTGATGGCGATGGTCTTTCCGCCCGTGTTCGCCTCACCGGCGTAATAGACGACGTCGTATGCGTTGAGGTCGGCGTCCGTTCCCGGCGTCTCCGCCTTGTACTGCGGATCCACGGGAAGCCCCTTCTGCAGGTCGGGAAGGAACGCCGCGAAGCGGGCCAGGCGCGCGCTCCAGTCCTGGTCCTTGATGAGCACGTAGCCCTCGTGCCCGGCCTTGTACCCGAAGAGCTGATCCTCGTAGGTCTCGATGGGGCCGATGACCACGTCGATGGGGTTGTTCTTCATGTCCATCCACGCGAAGTCGCTGGCCTGGTACTCGTCGTTCTGCAGGGCATCGGCACGGAGCTCGAGGTACGTTGCGAAGTCGGGATCGCTGGAGAGCTTGGCGGCCTCACGTAGCTTGGCGGCGGCAGCCTGATGTTCCTCGGCGAACGCCACGTGATAGGGCACGGTAGTGAGGCTACCGTCGTCGGCCCGTCGCACGAGCGTGTAAAGGCTCTTCAGATCCGGGTTGCTCGCCGCCGCGGCTTCGAACTCCTCTTTGGTCATGTCCTTGGGATATTGATTGGCGCCCGCCGGCTTCGGGCCCACTCCGGCGACGAACGGTTCGTTGTCCCGCAGGCGGTCCCATGGTCCGAAGTTGATCTCGATATAGCGGCGGGTCGCTTCATCACCGTTGGCGAGGGCGAGGGCATCGGACTCGCTGCCGTACGTCTCCTCCCAGAAGATGGGGTCCATCTGCTGGACCGCCTCGATGAGCAGGCGCACCACCTGCTTGTCGTTGTCGGACAGGTGGGAGAGGTCGGACGTGAGGCGGACGGTCGCGTACTGGTCTACGAGAGACTGCATGGCGGGCGCGTTGGTGGAAGCGGACTTTTCGGTCTGGGAGCACGCGGCGACGGCAACGATTGCGGCCACCGCGCTCGCCACCCGGAAGATGCGGGACATCACGATATGACCTCCGACGAGGCGGACTTTACACGAACGTGCTGGAAGGTGGCCAACCCGCCGCCGGGACGCCATATGACGCGCCGCGCCGAAGAACGAACGGGGGGCGTGGTCCGGAGACCACGCCCCCTGTTCAGTTGCGTCCTCGGAGCATCGAGGACGTCCCGTGAGTCAGGTCAGACTAGCCCTCGTCCGGGAAGTGGTAGGTGCTGACGGGTGCAGCCATCTCGCCGCCGGCGCCGCCGAAGGTGTAGCACGGCAGGATCTGCAGCACCTGGAGCTCCTTGCAGGGAGCCGGGAACTGCAAGGGCGTACCGACGAAGAGGTCACCCCACCCACGTCCGTCGAACCACCAGGGA
>JAJDNI010000088.1 GCA_022340755.1 Gemmatimonadota bacterium | reverse complement strand
AGCCGACCGATGGTCTCGATCAGCGGCTCCTGGCCGGGCCCGGAGGTTCCAGGAGAACGGGGGGCGGGTGTGCCGCAGGCGGCCAGGCCGAGCCCGGCGACGAAGGCGAGGGTCGTACGACGCATGAGTGCCTCGGATATCGCGAACATCACGTAGTGGGTAGCCACGCAAACTCGGTAGGGCTCGCGCGGACGGCAATTCCCCTTCCGTATCGGACGTGCTACGCCTGGTGCTCCGGTGTTCCTCGAAAATCGACGCCGCGGCGCACTGGACCCTCGGGACACAACCCGGGAACGCGCGTCAGCCTCCCCCTGCCTTCACCCGCTTGATGGCCGCTTCGGCATTCCACCGTACGCGGGGTATGCGTGCCAGGTCCTCCAGCACCGGTAGGGCGTGCAGGGCTTCGGACCCGATGGCACCAATGGCGTCGGCTACCGCCCGCTGCACCTGGGGATCCTGCGGCTGGGCCCGTCCGGCTCTCGTGAGCTGAGGAAGCACCCTGAGCGCCCTCGGGCCCTGCGCGGCGATGGCCCAGGCCGCCACCATGCGCACGCCGTCCTCCACATCGGTCAGGTGGTCGGCCAGCGCGTCGATGGCGTCGTCGTTGAGAGGGCCGGAGTCCCGCAGCCCCAGGGCGACGAGGCCCCGCACCACGTAGTCGTCGTCCGAGAGGGCCCGTACCATGTCAGGCTGGGCCGGACCGGCCGCCTTCTCCATCTGCGTGAGCGCCCAGGCGGCCGCCTCCCGCTCGTCCTGCCCGCCGCGTGCCAATGCCGTCGTGACCTCGCCCAGGTAGGTCTCGCCGTAGGGGCCGAGAGCGCCGATGGTCCTCAGGTGATCCGCCGGCACGGAAGCGGAGGCCGAATCCCGGAGCGACCCTCCCATCTCGCTGGCCACCCGTGCAAGCACGAGCGCGTCGAGGCCGAGGTTGTACCCGGTGGATGCGGTGTTCTTGCCGGTGCATACGAACGTGACGGTGTGGCGCCCGACCATGAGCGTGGGCCACCCCACGACCCGGTCCTCCCCCACGTAGAGCTCGGTGTGGTAGTTGTCGAAGGTCGGGCCGGTACCTGTGTTGGCCCCGGGCTCGTGCTCCAGCCCGGTGCCGGCACCTGGAGCCCGCCCGTCCACGAGCACCGTGTAGGTGCCATAGTCCGGGGCCTGCCCCATGGACGCGACGAGCTCGTAGCGGCCCGGAGCCGCCACGTCGAAGGGCACGCTCACCCGTGCGCCCGGCCCGTCCGCGCGGAAGAAGAGGATGTCCTTGCCCCAGAAGACCTCCTTCTGCACCTCGAGCGTCCCGCCGTCCACGGTGGCGTCGCCCGCCCTGCGTTCCACCTCGATCTGCGTGGCGTTGCCGTGGGGGAGCCGTGCGTATCCGTAGGGCGGCTCCGGCTGGTCCGTGGCGATTCCTTCCTGGTACCAGAAGGCCACGGAGCTGAAGAGGTCCTCGCGCTCCTCGAAGGCGCTGCGCACCGCGCCGTTGGCCTCGAACGTCCACCCGGCGTGCTCCATGTCGAAGCGCAGCTCCGTCCGGAAGGGGATGGGATCCTGCACATGCCACCGATACGCCGTCATCCGGGACCCCAGCCCCGTCCCGTCCGCAACGGTGACGCCCGTGTAGGGTCCATTCGCCACGCGCAACGACCAAGCGTCGTTGAAGTAGTCCTCGGTGCCGGTGCCTTCGATGTTCGGCACGACCTTCCCGTCGACGTAGAAGTGGTCGTCCCCCTCGCCGAACCATCCCGGTTGGTTCTGTACCACGCTGAGCACAGTCCCCACGTAGTGGCCGCGGCCGTGCACGTGGAGGATCTCGTACGGCTCGCCGATATGTGTGGGCAGGGCCTGGCGGTACCTCGCGTGGAAATAGGGGACGCTGTCCGGCAACGACTCGTACTTCGCCCAGTCGACGTGATAGTACAGGTTCTGCACCCGGCGTCTGCCCTCGTTCGTCACGGTGATCTTCACCGATCTCTTGAAGGGCATGGGCCAGTATTCGTTGCGTGCCCTCCCCGAGGAGGCGTCGCGCACCATGAGGGAGGTGAGGTTGCGCTCCATGCCGTGGCCGACTCCGAAGAAGTCGCCGAGCGGTACGTCCACGCTGGGGATGGGGCTGCCGTCGTAGTAGATGCGGAGCCTGAGGAGGCGCGGCCAGGCGTACTCGTTGTCCGCCACGGTGATCCACATGTGGGTGACCACCCCCGGCCCCTGGAGATCGGCCAGCACGGTGGTCTCTCCGGCGATGGGCCGCTTGCTGTCGTCGTTGCTCGCCGGGTCGGGGTTGTCGCTCGAGGAGCGGAACGCCTCGAAATCCCGGAGGCGCGTCAGGCCCAGCGGGTCCACGGAGGTCGGGATCTGGCCGGCCGCCGGCGAGGGAGCGAGCCCCGCGAGGAAGGCTGCGACAGCGAGAGGGGAGCATCGGAGGAGGCGGGCCATGCCATCTCTCCCGGCAAGGGTCCTGGGCGTGCGCCGGAATGACGATCGCCGCGACACGACGCTCAAGGTCGGCAGGAGCGGCGCCACCCGCAATCGCGTGCCGACGGGTGACTACTTCTCGTCGTCGAGGCGCTCGTCCAGGAGCTTCCGGATGCCTTCCAGCTCCTCCTCCGACAGCGCGCGATCCCGCACGAGGTGGGATACGAGGAGCTTGGCGGAGCCGTCGAAGAGGGTACGGCGCAGTCGCTCCAGCGCGCTCACGCGGGCCTCGTTCCGAGCCACGAGGGCACGATAGCGGAACGCGCGCCCCTCCTCCTCGTGCACCACGTGCCCCTTCTCCTCGAGGGTGCGAAGCACGGTGAGCACCGTGGTATAAGCCAGGGGATCGGCCAGGCGGTCCTTCACGTCCGCCACGGTGGAGGGACCGTCCTCCCACAGGACGGTCATGACGTCCAGCTCACGATCCGTGAAGACCACGCTGCCCACACGCACCTCCGATGGCGACAAATGGTGCTCCTCCGGGCGCGAGCTCACCCGGTGATGCTGTACTCGTAGCGGCCTCGGACGGGATCCCCCTCCGCATACCGCGCCAGCCGGAACGGGTGCGCGTCGAACAGGGGCGGCTCACCCGTCACGAGATCCGCTGTCAGACGGCCCACTGCCGGCCCCAGCTTGAACCCGTGCCCGCTGAATCCCGTGCACACGAAATGCCCGCTCCCCGCCGGGACCTCGTCGATGACGGGATGCCAGTCCGGCGTGATGGCGTACAGGCCCGCGTATCCCCGCCGGCGCTCCGCGGCTTCCATCGCGGGACACCGGCGGATCCAGCGCTCCCCTACGAGCTGTTCGAACGCGTCGTCCGTGTGCTCCGGGTACCGATCCGGGTCGACGACGTCTTCGGCCTCCGACGGGTCGATGAGACCCACGAGCATCAGGTCTCCCGTCTCCGGCCGGAAGTACGACGCGTGCACGAAATCCAGCACCACGGGATGCGGTCCGCGCGAGGCTTCGGGCCGGTGGAACACCGCTACCTGAGCCCGGCACGAAGACACCGGGACATCCAGCCCGGCCATGGCGGCCACCCGAGCGCCCCAGGGCCCGGCGCAGTTGACCACGGCGCCGGCATCCACGGGGCCGGCGGTGGTGTCCACCCCCACCACCCTCTCCCCGGCGAAACGGATGCCGGTCACCTCACGGTTGAAGAAGAACCTGGCTCCGTGCCTCTTGGCGGCCTCACAGAACCCCGTCGTGGTGAGGTGGGGATCGGCGTACCCGGCCGCGGGCTCGTAGGCCGCCGCCACCAGGTCCGCGGAAGCCACACCCGGCATCACCTCGGGGATCTCCTCGGTGGACAGGATGCGCGTGTCGATCCCCACGCTCTGCTGGAGAGCGACGTTGGCCCTCAGGCCCTCGATGTCCTCGGCGGGAACCAGCACCAGGAACCCGGCGTTGACGAACCCGCTCTCGCCGCCCACGCGCTCGTCGAAGTCCCGGAACACGTCCAGCCCCCACCGCGCCATGCGCGCAGTGACCTCGTTGGAGTAGTGCTGGCGCACGATGGCCGAGGACCGGCCCGTGGAGCCCGCCGCCAGGGCGCCCTTCTCCAGCAGCGCCACCTTCATGCCGCGTCGGGCGAGCTCGAAGGCCGTGGCGTTCCCCATGATGCCGCCGCCGATGAGGACGGCGTCGAATGTCGATGCCATGCGGTAATGTACGGCCGACGGTGGCGTTCGGCGCGTCCCTCCCACCCCGCGCAGCCCTCGGTGAGCCTTGCCCCGACCCCTTTCGCTCCCCAGCATCCCCGAGCACCCGAACCATTCGGAGAAGCTCATGCGCACTCTCGCTCTCATCGCCTGCACCTTCGTCGGCGCCGCGACGGCTTCAGGCCTTCCGGCCCAGGAGGCTTCCGGGGGTCAGCCGAACGTCGTCAACTACGTACGCTACGAGCACCAGGGACGGGTGTCGTACGGCGTACTTCAAGGAGAGCGCATCCGGGAGATCGACGGCGACCTCCTCGGAACCCATAGCGACACCGATCGCTGGGTGGCCCTGGACTCCGTGAAGCTCCTTCAGGTCACCCCGGCGCGAAAGATCATCGCCGTGGGCCTGAACTATCAGAGCCATCTCGGCCAGCGCGAGTCGGCGACCTATCCGGGGCTTTTCGCCAAGTATCCCACGTCCCTCGTGGGCTCGGGGGCGGACATCGTCCGCCCCCCGGACTCGAAGAACCTCCACTACGAGGGCGAGATGGTCCTCGTCATCGGCAAGACCTGCCACCAGGTCACGCGCGTCCTTGCCATGGCCTGCGTGTTCGGCATCACGGCCGGGAACGACGTCTCCGAGCGTGACTGGCAGGCGAACGACCTCCAGTGGTTCCGCGCCAAGGCGTCCGACACGTTCGGTCCGGTGGGCCCCACCATTGCCACGGGACTCGATCCCGACGACGTCCAGGTGGAGACCAGGGTCAACGGCGAGGTGCGCCAGCACGCGCGCACCTCCAACCTGATCTTCGACGTACCCACCATCGTCAGCTACGTGAGCCGGTACGTCACCCTTGAGCCCGGCGACCTGATCTTCACGGGAACGCCGGGCTCGACGAAGGCCATGAACCCCGGGGACGTCGTCGAGGTGGAGGTCGAGGGCGTCGGCGTCCTCCGCAACAAGGTGGTGCAAGGTGGCTGAGGGCATTCCGATGAAATCCCCGCGGGCCGTTCTGGCCGTGGTCGTGGTGGCGTTCGGAGTATGGTTCCTCGTGCGCTTCGAGCTGCTGCACCATCCCACACCTGTGGACTTCGCCGCGCTTCCGGTGCCGGCCTTCAACGACGGCGGAACGCTCACCGACGCATGGGCGGACTTCGACGGTGACGGAGCTCCCGACCGCTTCGTCGGCTTCAACGGTGCGCCCAGCCGACTCTATAGGAACGAGGGCTCAGGGGTCTTCACCGACGTCGCAACGACTTCGGGGCTCATCGTAGCGCGTAAGGTACGCACTGCAGCCTGGGGCGATTTCGACGGTGACGGGGACCCCGACCTCTTCCTGGGCTATGTGGCGGATACCGCTTCCGCCGGCGTGACCGCGCTCTGGCGCAACGACGGTCCGCAGGGCTTTCACGACGTGGCGGGGGACGTCGGTGTCGCGCTCGACGCGGGCGTGACACGGCAGGCGTCGTGGATCGACTACGACGACGACGGCGATCTCGACCTCTTCCTCGCCATGAGAGACGGCCCGAACCGGCTTTGGAGGAACGACGGCGGGACGTTCACGGAGGTCACGGAGGAGAGCGGCCTGGGCGACCCGCGGCGCTCGGTGGGGGCGGTCTGGCTGGACGTCGACGGCGACGGCGACCTCGATGTCTACGTGGGCAACATGGACGGTGACGCCAACGGCATGTGGATCAACGATCACGGTCGCTTCACCGACGTGGCGGACAAATGGGGGCTCGCCGACGGAGGCAGGGCCCTGGCCGATTCGACCCAGGGCACCGTGCGACCCTGCGCCGTGGACTACGACAACGACGGCGACTTCGACCTCTTCACGGCGAACTACGGCCCCAACGGACTCTTCCAGAACCCCGGCGACGGCGGTCGCTGGACCAACGTGGCCGAAGCCGAGGGGCTCGCCGGTGACAGCCACTACGACAGCTGCCTCTGGGGAGACTTCGACAACGATGGGACGCAGGACCTCTACGTGAACGGCACCATCAGCGGCGGCGTGCAGTACCGCGACTGGCTGCTCCGACGGGAGGACGGCGTGAAGAGTTCGTTCGTGGACGTGACGCCCATGGCGGTGCTGGACGTGGCGGCGGATCATGGCGCCACCTGGGTGGACTACGACCGGGACGGAGATCTCGACCTGGCGCTGACCGGAGCTACCGCCGACGGCATGCACCACCTCCTGGAGAACCTGCTCTCACCCGACCTCGACGCCGACGCCGTCGAGGTCCGCGTACTCGATGCTCTGGGCCACGCCACCCGCACGGGGTCGGAAGTCCACGTGTACGCGGCGGGCACTAGCCGCCTCCTGGGCACCGGCCTGGTGGACACGGGCTCGGGCTACGACGCGCAGTCGGACCTGCCGGTCCACGTCGGGCTCCCGTCCTCCGAGCCCGTGGACGTGGTGGTCACCGTGCTCACGTCACAGGGTCGGCGCGAGGCACGGATGAACGGCGTGACGCCCGCGACCCAGCGGGGCAAGGTCCTGGACGTGAAGGTGGACGGCGAAGGAAGAGT
>JAJDNI010000087.1 GCA_022340755.1 Gemmatimonadota bacterium | reverse complement strand
CGAGCCGGCTGGACTGGTCGAGCGCCCCCGCCACACTCGTCCCCGAAAGCGAGCCGGCTCCGGCGACCGTCAGCGAGTCCCCGGAGCGGAACCGGGCGAGCTGAACGGGCATGACGTCGAATACGCCGCGGTCCGGGGTGTATCCCTCGTCGTCCAAGTGGGCTTCGAGACTCCATGTGGGATGGGCGAGGTCGCCCAACCCGACATCGGGAACGAAGTGGTAGCGGGCCCTGAGATCACTGGTCCAGACGAGGGTGCCGATGGAGCGGTCGTATCCCCGAGGGCTGCGCAGACGTTCCCATGAGTCC
Source organism: Gemmatimonadota bacterium (assembly GCA_022340755.1). Taxonomy (GTDB): domain Bacteria; phylum Gemmatimonadota; class Gemmatimonadetes; order Longimicrobiales; family Gaopeijiaceae; genus SZUA-318. Next base: position 7,742 of record JAJDNI010000087.1, on the reverse strand, counting down.
CACTGCCCCCGCCGTACGCGTCGGGCCCAGAGGTACGCCGGATAGTCCCGCGGAGCCCGCTCGGGCGGAGACGAGGTACGGATCTCCGCGGCGAAGCGCGCCGAAAGGGAGCGCACCACGTGCGCCGCCCAGCGCTCGTTGCCTGGGACGTCATACAGCGGGTCCGACAGCCACCACAGGGTGTCGGACACCGCCTCGATGCGGGCGCAGTCCCACTTCCGTACATCTCTCCGCACCTTAGGGGGGGCCAGAGAAGCGTTGCGCTGGTCCCAGGTGCCGACGAGCCAGGTGGCGTCGGTGTAAGCGCATCGCACGGAGTCGGGTGCCTCCCGCATGGCGGCGAGAAGATGCGGCTCCGCTTCCCGCGTGCGGCCATCGGAATCCAACACGTAGCCCTTCAGTGCCTCGCAGAACCACTCATCCGCGCGGCAAGCGTCCGCCACGGCCATGGCTTCCACGTCGCGCGCGAACTTCACGAGCGCGTAGACCGCCTGACCCGCGAGGAATCCCGACTCGGGATACGCCCCCGCCTCTTCTTTGAGAACGTCGACGAGGTGCCCCTCGGGAAGGTGGCACATCACACCCAGAGCACATGGACCTGCGTCCGGATCTCCACCGGTGCAGAGGAAGCCGCGGGCGCCGTCGCAGAACATCTCGAGGGCGTCCACCTGCCTGGGGACGCCCTGATACGCCGAAAGCCCTCCGTACCGATATCGGTTGTGGAGCAGCAGCCGTACGCGCTTGATGGCGTCTGTCGAGTCCGCCTGTGTCGTCGACGCCCGCACCTCCGGCGCAGGCGGACTTCCGGCGTGGCCGGAGGCGCCCGCCGTCAACGCGAGGCCCAGGAAGAGAGGAAGCACCGTCATGAACCCTCCACGCGCTGAACCAGGATCATGGGCACATCCATGGAGTCCTTCTGCACCACGGCGATGCGTCCGTCCGAGAGAAACGCGGCCGGGAACGGTGTGCCGTCGGGGAGTGTGCCCTCGTACGCACCTTCCGGGCCGAAGATGTCGATGGGCCCGCGGGCATTCTGGCCCACGGCCCGCCGCTCCACCCACAGCCGACCATCCGGCGCCAAGGCAATGGAGGCCACCCATGGAACATGCGGCGCGAATCCCTGCTGCTCGACCACCTTTGACGCTGGGAAGAGGCAGGACGGGCCATCGCCGAAGCGTACCCGCATCCCTTCCCCCACCTCCTTCAGCGCCATGTCCTTCGTGGCCTCGCGCACCGGTAGCTCTCGACGCACGGAGCGGACGAGCGCCCCGCCGTCGTAGAGGTCGACCACGTACTCGGCGGTGCTGCTCACCGCCAAGGTTCCTCCCCGTCGATCCCAGACCATCTCGGGAGCGAAGAGGGGCGGCAACCGGACGATCCCGCCGCAGTCCAGCATCCGGACTTCGTGGGCCGGAGGGGTCTCCAGGGTCCTGATGTCCGTGCTGTCCGACCCGGAGAACACCCTGAGGAGGTTCCAGTACCCCAACTCCCCATCGGTCCGAGCTGCCATCGTGCTGACCACGAGGTCCTCGGCGCCCACGGCGAAGGAGCGCTGGCGATTCGGCATGGTAGGGATCAGCGGTCGCCGTTCCGGCAGCACCGAGCCGTCGGGGCCGTAGCGCACGTACGCGCCCTTCCCATAGTCCAAGACCCACACTGTGCCGTCGGGTCCCACCGCCATCTCCCCGGCCATCTGAAGCTCACCGGGTCCTCCACCCTCTCCCCCGACCGTCCGCACGAGCGTCCCCTTGCCGTCGTAGACGAGGACATCTCTGGCGTCCATGTCCAATACGTACAGGTGTCCCAACTCGTCGGTCCCCACGGTCGAGGCGCCCACGTACGTCCAGGCCTCCGGGCCCGAGTCTTTCCCACCCAGGGTGAGGTCGGTCTGGAAGGTCCACGCCAATGGCACGTCGGTGGCCGTATTCTCCACGATGGCGATGCCCGCCGAGTCCCGCGTGACCGCGGTGGCCCCTGGAGCCTCCGCCCCGCACCCAGCGAGGCCAACTGTAACCGCAGCCCCCCCCACTACCAGGGCCCAAATCCTGGAGCGCATCTCACCTCCGTCCGATGTGTCGCTCGCGCTCGTTTCGCATCAAGGGAAGTACCATGCGCCGACCTTCGTCCCAGCACAACCACGTCCCAGATGCACCCACGTGTGTGCTCGCAGGCACCCTGCCCTACAAACCCACCTGTCCGAAGGCTGCCGCCCCGGCCTCTCAGCCTCCCTGTCTCCGTGCGAGAAGCGTCAGGGGAACCATGCCCGCGTATGTGAGCTTCACCTTCTCGGTACGACCACCGGCCGGCGCGATCTCGATGTCCACGTCCAGCGGCACATCACAGAGGAGATACCGCCCGGAGGCATCCGCGTTGACCGTGGCCTCCACGTTCCGGTCCCGGGTTGGGAGCTCCGTGTCGACACCCCGTACCCACCAGGCCGCCCGTACCTCGACGCCGGGAATGGGCGCCCCGTCCTCGCGGTCCTCGACAAACCCCACGACGCCGCCGGTCGATCGCGTCCTCCCGCACCCCGCCCCGGCAGGGATCGCAAGATCCACGGACGTATAGGTCCCTGCCTTCACCTCGACTGGCACTGGGGTCACCGGCAGTCCAAGCAGGTCCGCACGCTCGTGGGTGAACGCGATCTCGTGCACCCCCTCGCTCACCCCTCGGAGCCGGAATCGCCCGAAGATGTCCGAGGCGGCGGATACGTTCACGTCGGTGAGAAACACGGTCGCCCGGCTCAAAGGCTCCATGCGCGTGCTGTCGTAGACCGTACCGGTGAGATCCAGGGGCCCCTCGTCCGCACCGCTGCTCGACGAGCCGATGAAGCGGATCTCGCCCCCCTGCTCGTGGATCCGGAGGCCGCGCCTCGAGGCCATCGCCCGCGTCTCTTGAGGCGTTGCCGGTATCCCCGGGCGCATTCCACCCGTTCCTTCTACGACGTACGCGATGGATTCGGGCATACGCAGCCACCAGTGCTGGACCACCCAGTCGCCGTTGTCCAGGCGGCGGAAATCCATGCGTCCTCCAAACGGCTCGGTGGGGAGATTGCCGGGCATGGGCAGCCTGTCGTACTTGAACTCCAGATAGCGAAGCTCGTCGGTCGCACGATCAACCCAGAGGGTCCCCTCGATGTCGGTGGGACCCCTCCGGTCGAGGGGCTCGAATCCCAGGCCGATGAGACCACTCTGCCCGCGACCGGCCTTCTCCACGCGGAAGCAGTGCCGCGAAAGGAACTCGTCGGAGAGGAGGGTCTTGGCGTCCAGTCCGTAGAACACGTACCCCCCGTCTTCCAGCGGCCGAATGAACCCCAACGTCCCCAAACTCTCCGCCGACTCGCTGGCGAACGGCGTACGCCCGTAGCCCGATTTCAGGCGAAGCGTATCGTGTTCAATCTCCAGGGACGTGAGGCTCCGCGCCCGGGACCAGAGCGCCGACTGGAACGCCACCCCACGCTGCTCGTCTCCCCAGGCCGAGATGGCGAGCGCCTTCCTGATCTCCTCCCAGAGCACGCTCGTCTGGGCACCCATGTCCCTGGACACCCGGCACCGCCCCTTGCCCGTCACCTCGATGCCCTCGAGGTCGATGGGTTCGATGTTCACGACGAACCGGTACACGAGGGCCTGGCCTTCGAGCAGGTCCAGGGTGTCGGACATGGCGCTTGCGTAGCCGATGCGGTCCGCCCGTAGCGTATAACGCCCCGCGTGGGGCGCCTTCAGGACGAAGTCTCCCGTGTTCCCGCTCAGGACCCCCGCCCGACGGGTGCCGGTGTCGTCCAGGAGCAGGATGAAGGCGCCGGCGATGGGGGCCTGGGTGGCGCCGTCCACGACCTGGCCGCGAACCACCTGGGCGGCGACGGGCCGGAACGCCGCGTGCCCTCCAAGGAAGCAGCTCGCTGCAAGGACCGCCGCTGCGACCGACTTGTGGACCTGCACGAAATCCTCCGAGCGTGAGGAGGGTCGTGGGGCCGTCCGGGAACGGCACCGGATAATCTACGCAATCGGAGACGTCTCGTTTCGCCGTCCAGGTTTGCGGAACCGCACAGGGAACCCTTTCGTATGGGTCCTGTAGCGTCGGCGTGCCGTGGCCACGGTGCCTCGGCCCCTGTCCATGTCCGACTCGAGGATGGGTGGAGGTGACTGCATGTTCGCCACGGTGATCTCGGACCTGCGCCTGGGCCTCCGGTTGACTCGCAAGACCCCGGGGTTGTCGGCAGCGGCCATTCTCACCATCGCCCTGGGCGTCGGCCTCGTCACACAAACGTACAGTACAGTCGATGGAAGCGTGATCCGGGGCCTGAACGTGCCCGGCGCAGACCGCCTCGTGCACGTGAACGAGCGCATTCCGAGCCTGGACCGCACCAACGATCAGATGCCCCTGCGGGTCTTCCTCGACCTCCGCCGCCAACAGACGGTCTTCGAGGATGTCGCCGCTGGTTACGAGAGCTCCTTCAACCTGGCCGGTGAGGGCGCTCCTCCCGAGCGTGTGCGCGGTGATGTGGAGAGCGCGAACGCACTCGCGCTGATAGGTGTGCCCCCCCTCATGGGGCGCGTGTTCCGGCAAGGTGAGGACGCCACGGACGCGCCACCCCGCATCGTGCTGTCACATCGGCTCTGGAAGAACCGGTTCGCCGGCGATCCGGCGGTGGTGGGCAAGACCATCCGGGTGAACGGCGAGGCCACCGAGATCATCGGTGTCATGCCCGAAGGTTTTCGATTCCCCTTCGACGAAGACGCCTGGATGACCCTGCGCCTCGATCCCGCCACCATGAGCCGCGACGCGTGGCGGGTCGACGTCTTCGCAAAGGTCCGGGGAGGAGTCACGCCAAAGGCCGTGAGCTCGGATCTCGAGGAGGTCGCACGGTGGATGGGGAACACGTACCCCACCGACGCCCAGCCCTCGACCTTCTTCACCGAGCCGTACGCCGAACGCTACATGCCACGCCAGATCGCCGACGTGCTCTTCCTCATGCTCGCCGCGACCTTCGGCGTCCTCCTCATCGCGTGCGCCAACGTCGCGAACCTCCTCCTCGCGCGGGCCACCGTCCGCTCTCGCGAGGTCGCGGTCCGCACGGCCCTGGGGGCCAACCGGGTCCGGGTCGTCCGCCAGCTCTTCTCCGAGGCCCTGGTTCTGGCCATCCTCGGAGGCGTCCTCGGAGGCGTCCTGGCCTGGGTGGGCGCTGTCGCCATGGACCGCGCCATCGTGGATATCGAGAAGCCGTACTGGATCATGGTGCGCATGGATGGGACCGCCCTGGCCTTCGCCATCGGCATGACGCTCCTGGCCAGCGTCGCCGCGGGCACGATACCGGCGATCCGCGCTTCGGGGATGCAGGTCGGAGAGCTCCTGAAGGACGAGGGCCGCGGGTCATCGTCGCTTCGGGTGAGTCGGATCTCCGCCGCTCTCGTGGTGGGACAGATCGCCGTCTCCGGCGGGCTCCTGCTGGCGGCCGGGCTCATGGTGAAGAGCCTCACCAACCTCCGGAAGGTCGACCTCGGCTTCGAGCCCCAGGGTGTCCTGACCGGGCGCGTCACCCTTCCCCGGGCCGATTACCCCACGGCCGCCGATCGCCGGCGGTTCTTCCGCGAGCTCGAAGACCGTCTCCAGGCGGAGCCCGGCGTAGAGTCCTCGACGTTGGCCTCGACCTTGCCGTCTCTGGGGGCGTCTCGGTGGGCCCTGAGTGTCGAAGGGGAGAGCTATCCCCAGGAGCGGGACCACCCCATCGCCAACGGAGCGGTGGTCACCGACGGGTTCTTCCGCACCATGAAGGTGAGCGTTCTTCGAGGCCGCGACTTCCAGCCCGGTGAAGTGTGGGATCCGTCGGATCCCGTGGCCATCGTGAACCAGAGCTGCGCCCGCAAGATATTCGGCGGTCGTGATCCCCTGGGAAGACGTGTGCGCCTCGGGGGAAGCGCGTCTTCCTTCCCCTGGGTACGCATCGTGGGAATCGTGCCGGACATCCACATCGGTGGCGGCGTGGGGGGAATCGGTGACGACCGTGTGCCACCCGAGGAGATCTACCTGCCGCCGGCGGCCTACGACGTGCAGAGCATGGCCGCGGCGGTGCGCACCCGGGGGGCCCCCGACGCCATGGCTCCCCGCCTTCGGGCCGTGGTATCCTCGTTGGACCCCAACCTTCCGGTGTACGGCCTCGAGTCCATGCCCCGCGCCATCGAGAGCGCCACGTGGTTCTTCGGGCTGTTCGGGTCGCTCTTCGCGATCTTCGGCATCGCGGCGCTCTTCATGGCCGCCGTGGGGCTTTATGGGGTCATGGCCTTCAGCGTCAACCAGCGACGTCATGAGGTTGGCGTCCGCATGGCCCTGGGCGCCGGCCCTCGCGAGATCATGCACATGGTGCTACGGCGAGGAGCCGGGCAGGTGGGCCTGGGGCTGCTCCTCGGACTCGGATTGGGCATGCTGATGGCGCGACCCCTATCCGTAGTGACGTTCGGCGTTCGACTGGGCGATCCTGCGGTGTACCTCATCGTCGTCGGCACCCTGATCGCCGTCGGCATCCTCGCGTGCGTCATCCCCGGGCGAAGCGCCGCCCGCACCGATCCGGTGGAAGCCATTCGAACGTAGGGGCATCAGGCCGGCGGGATTCGATCCCCAGGAGCGTTCACGTTCATCGACCCTGGCTCCCGATCGCGTAGCGTGGCTCCGAGACCACCCCGCGCCGGCTGAGAAGTGGTGCGACCGACGGGTCCCGGAGAACCTCCCACAGGTCCCTCCTCCGCCCGTCGACGGTCACCCGACGATCCACCAGGCGAAGTCCATGGCTGAAGACCACACGATCGTCCCTGTGCTCCGTGAACAGAGCCCGGATCGGGCGACCATCCGGACGGTGCCACCCGTACAGCGCCACCTTCCCGGGATTCGTGAACACCGTCGGCGTGACCACGACATCCAGCTTGTCCCCTGCGACGAAGGCCTCCGGTGAGACCCCGTACAGGGCCCGCTGCGCCTCCACCAGGCGGTCGTGTCGCTCGAAGTACCGCACCGTCGCCATCGAGTCGCCCGGCTCCAACCGGATCGGGGCCAGACGCGCCTCCGCGGATGACCAGACTGCGTCCACCATCCGGGGTGTTGGCAGGGAGCCACCCACGAGATCGGCGATGCGTTGGCCCGTCCTCGCCGACAGAGGGATCACGAAGGAGTCACTGTCGGAGCCCACCGCCAGATAGTCGGGCGCGACCCAGAACGTCACCGAGTGCTCGTGGCCCTCGACCCTGCCCGTGACCACCACCGGCCTGAGGCGCCGCAACCAGTCAGGCACATTGCCGCGAGCGACCTCAGCATAGATGCGGTCTTCCCGGGCCTCGAGATCGAGGGAGCGAATCTCCGCGGCGACTTCCGCGCCACCGGGAGCAATGAGGGGCCGACGGGGAAGCTGGAGCACGTGACCCTCTCGCACGTCGCCGCAGCCGGCACAGACCAGGGCCATCCATACGAGGCCCACCCACAATCGTCGGCGTCTTGATGCCGGAGCTGCCACTGTCCCCCCGTTCGCGCGCGTCCGCGATCTCGCGCCGATGACCACCCTCCGTGGACCATCCTTGCTCTTGATGGACCGGGAGGGGGCTTTCGGCAAGGTGCGAACACTCCTGCCGTGGGCTTGACATTTATCGTTTTACGATAAAACTTTGCCGTATAGCGATAAGCTCGCCCAGATTCTGGAGGCGGACGTGGACGTGAATGTTGCGGGTGGACGGGCCACCCGGATCGCCAAGGTGCTCATC
>JAJDNI010000073.1 GCA_022340755.1 Gemmatimonadota bacterium | reverse complement strand
GATGAGCGCAGACGTCTCCAGGGAAGACTTCCGCTATCTCGATCGGGCGCGAGAGCTCGCACGGCTGGGGTGGGGCTACGTGCACCCCAACCCGATGGTGGGCTGCGTGCTCGTGAGAGAAGGTAGAGTCGTGGCCGAGGGGCATCACCAGGAGTTCGGGGGGCCTCACGCCGAAGTGGTGGCGCTGGAGGCCGCGCGCGACCTGGCCCGCGGCGCCACCGCCTATGTCTCCCTCGAGCCCTGCAACCACCACGGGAAGACCCCCCCGTGCGCTCAGGCGCTCCTGGATGCCGGCGTGGCGCGGGTGGTCTACGGCGCCGCGGACCCCGGAACCGTGTCCGCCGGGGGAGCCGAGACGCTCCGCCACGGCGGGGTGGAGGTCCTGGGCCCCGTCTGGAGCGACTCGGAGGCTCGTGCCGAAAATCCGGCCTTCTTCCACGCTGCCCGCTCCGACGAGCCGTTCGTGGCGCTCAAGCTGGCGACCACCCTGGATGGGTGCCTGGCGGCGGCGCCGGGGATCCGAACCCGGATAACGGGGGAGGAGGCGGACCGGGAGGTGCACCGACTCCGCTCGGGCTTCGACGCCATCATGGTGGGCGCCGGCACGGCCCGGGTCGACGACCCGCGCCTGACCGTGCGTCTGGTACCGCCGGGTCGTGTTTCGCCCAGACGGATCGTCCTCGATCCGGAGGGGAGCGTGCCGTCCAGCGCGGCGCTCTTTCAGGACGCCGCGGACGTCCCCGTGCACGTGTTCACCCGGAGGAACGCTCCTGAGGGTGAGCTCGAACGTCTCGAGGCCGCCGGCGCCCACGTCCACCCGGTTGCCGGGAGGGGGCGGGGCGCGGGTGCCCTGGACGTGCCGGCGGTGCTCGACGTGTGCGGGGCCCTGGGCATCGGCTCCATCCTCTGCGAGGGTGGCGCTCGGTTGGCGGCCTCCCTCCTGGGAGAGCGCCGGGTGCACCGCCTCTACCTGTTCATCGCGCCATTCACCCTGGGAGCGGGGGCGGTGCGGGCCTTCCCCCCCGACGCAGATGCGTTTTCTTGGAGGGATTTCCTGCCCCCCCACCCGCCCGTGCTCCACGGTCGGGACACCTTGCTGATTCTGGACAGGGAGGAGGAACCCTGATGTTCACGGGGATCATCGAAGCTCTGGGCCGTGTCGCCCGGACCACGGATCTGGAAACCACGCGTCGCTTCGTGATCGAGGCCCCCGCGTTCGGAAACGAGCTGGTCGCGGGTGATTCCGTGGCCGTCGACGGAGCCTGCCTCACCGTCATCGAGGCCGGAGCGGAGGGCTTCAGCGTGGACGTCATCGGCACCACGCTCGAGCGTACCATCGCCGGGCGCTATGCACCGGGTACCCCGGTGAATCTGGAAAGGGCGATGAAGATAGGGGAGAGGCTCGACGGCCATATCGTTCAAGGACATGTAGATGGCGTCGGGCACCTCACGCAGGTTCAACAGGACGGCGAGTTCTGGCTCATGGACTTCCGGGTGCCCGAGGACGTCCTTGAGACCACCATCCTCCACGGGTCCATCACCCTGAACGGAGTCAGCCTCACCGTGAGCGACTTCGTGGGGGAATCGGGAGTTCAGATCGGCATCATCCCATTCACCTACCACCACACGGACCTCGGCTCCCTCGAGGTGGGGGATCCGGTGAACGTGGAGGCGGACCTCATCGGAAAGTACGTGGGTAGGATCCTCTCCGTCCGCCCATCCTGAGGACCATAGCCATGCCCTTCGACCGTGTCGAAGACGCCATCGAGGACATCCGCCAGGGGCGGATGGTCATCGTCGCCGACGACGAGGACCGCGAGAACGAGGGCGACCTCGTCATGGCGGCCGCCGAGGTTACGCCCGACCACATCAACTTCATGACGAAGTACGGCCGGGGCCTCATCTGCGTGACGCTCACCGAGGAACGCGCGGACGAGCTCGACCTCCCCCTCATGACCGAGGCGAACACCGACCCGCAGGGTACGGCGTTCACCATCTCTGTCGACGCTCACCGTCGCTTCGGTGTCACCACGGGGATCAGCGCGCACGATCGGGCGAAGACCATCCAGGTCGTGCTGGACCCTCGGACCAAGCCCATCGATCTTCGTCGGCCGGGGCATATGATGGCTCTGCGGGCGAAGCCCGGGGGGGTCCTTCGCCGTGTGGGCCAGACGGAAGCCAGCGTGGACCTGGCACGTCTGGCTGGACTTGCCCCCATGGGAGTCATCTGCGAGATCCTGAACGCCGACGGCACCATGGCGCGCCGACCCCAGCTGGAGGAGTTCGCCAAGGAGCACGGGCTGCGATTCATCACGGTGGCCCAGCTGGTCTCGTATCGCCTCACGAAGACCCGTCTGGTGCGCCGAGTGGCCGAGGCGGATCTGCCCACCAAGCTGGGCGACTTCAAGGTGATCGGGTACGAGAGCATCGTCGACCAGCGGGAGCATCTGGCTCTCGTGAAGGGCGACGTTACGGGAAAGACGAACGTCCTGGTACGCATGCACTCCGAGTGCATGACGGGGGACATCTTCGGCTCCCTGCGGTGCGACTGTGGGGAGCAACTGGCGGCTGCCATGCGCCGCATCGACGAGGAAGGCGTCGGTGCCGTGGTGTACCTTCGCCAGGAAGGAAGGGGTATCGGCCTCGGCAACAAGCTGAAGGCCTACTCCCTCCAGGACGAAGGGATGGACACGGTGGAGGCCAACGAGCGCCTGGGGTTCAAGCCCGACTTGAGAGACTACGGGATCGGCGCGCAGATCCTCCTGGATCTGGGGCTGCATTCCATCCGGCTCCTCACGAACAACCCCAGGAAGATCGTGGGCCTCGACGGATACGACATCGAGATCACCGGTCGTGAGCCTCTGACCGTCGAGCCGGGAGAGCACAACCACAAGTACCTGGCCACGAAGAAGACCAAGCTGGGGCACATCCTGTGAGCACCGAGGGAACGCACACCGACTCGTCCCGCGGCTCCGTGAGCGCGGCCGGTGTTCGCGTGGCGTTGCTGGTGGCCCGCTTCAACAGTGACATCACGGAGCGCCTTCTCGCTGGTGCCCTGGAGTGTCTCCGGGAGCACGGCGCGGCCGAGGCCGATGTGGCCGTCTTCCACGTGCCCGGTGCCTGGGAGCTCCCCCAGGCCGCGGCCCGGATCCTCGAGCTCGGCGCGCACGACGCACTCGTGGCCCTCGGGTGCGTAATCCGCGGCGAGACACCCCATTTCGAATACGTCTGCGACGAGGCCAATCGCGGTCTGGGGGCCGTGGCGCGCGGCTCCAGTGTACCTGTGGCCTTCGGCGTGCTCACCACCGAGGATCACGCGCAGGCCCTGGCTCGAGCGGGAGCAGGGGACACGAGCCACGGCAACAAGGGATACGACGCCGCCCTCAGCGTGCTGCAGATGGTGGCGCTCTACAGAGGTCTAGGGTCTCGGTGAAGGACCATCAGGGACTCGGAAGGCGCGAGCGCATCGATCGTAGCCAGGCCCGGGCGTGGATGCTCCAGGTCCACTACCGGTGGGAAGCCGGCGCCCGGGAGGGGACCCTGCGCGATGCTCTGATCGCGACGGAAGCTACTCGGAGGATCTCGCCTCGCCGGTTGCCCTACGTGCGCGAGGTGCTCGCCCTCCTCGACGAACATGGTGACGCGGTGGACCGGGCCCTGCATACGGCGTTGGAAAACTGGCGGCTCGAGCGCCTGTCCACCATCGACCGCGCCATCGTCCGGATCGCCGCGGCGGAGATCCTGCTCGTGGACGACGTGCCGCCGAAGGTCTCCATCCAGGAAGCGATCCGCCTGGCGGAGACCTACGGTGGCCCCGAGTCGCCGCGGTTCGTGAACGGGGTCCTGGACGCGCTCTATAAGGCGCAGGCCGGTAGAACGGAGTGACGAGGCGCGCCGCTGGCCACCGTGGGATCCGCTCCCTGCGGATCCTGGTCGTCAACTGGCAGGATCGGGAGAATCCCCTTTCCGGAGGCGCCGAGACGCACCTGCACGAGATCTTCGGGCGCCTGGCGGATCGCGGTCATCAGGTCACGCTCCTCGTTTCCGGATGGCCGGGATGTACGCCCCGGGTGTCGCTGGATGGGCTGGACGTTCATCGTACGGGAGGCAGGCACACGTTTTCCCTGGCGGCCCCGCGATACTTCCGGCGCCACCTGTCGACGATGCCGTGCGACGTCGTCGTGGAGGACCTGAACAAGGTGCCCCTGTTCACGCCCTGGTGGACCTCCGCGCCCGTGGCACTCGTCGTGCACCACCTTTTCGGAGCCACGGCCTTCCAGGAGGCCTCGTTCCCGGTGGCTCTGGCCACGTGGCTCCTCGAGCGCCCCGTGCCGCGGGTGTTCCACGAGGCGCCTGTCGCCGTGGTGTCGGAGAGCACGAGGGACGATCTCGTCGCCCGTGGGATGTCCGCCGAACGGATGGACGTCGTGCGCAACGGTGTCGATCTCGAGGCCTACGCGCCCGACCCTGGCGGTGAGCGCTTCCCCCGCCCGACCGTTTTGTACCTGGGAAGGGTAAAACGCTACAAGCGGGTCGATCTCGTGATCCGGGCGGTGGAGCTCCTCGTGCGACAAGGCAAGGACCTCCGACTCCTGATCGCTGGAAAGGGGGACCACGTAGACACGCTGAAGGCTCTGGTATCGAAGCTCGGCCTGGAGCACCACGTCGAGTTCCTTGGCTTCGTTTCGGATGCGGAAAAGGCCAGCCTGTTCCGGCAGGCGTGGGTGCATGCTCTGACGTCCCCCAAGGAGGGTTGGGGCATCGCCAACATGGAGGCCGCCGCTTGTGGAACGTGCACGGTGGCAAGTGATGCCCCTGGTCTGCGTGATTCCGTGGTCGACGGCCGAACCGGCTTCCTTGTCCGGCACGGCGACGTGGCGGCCCTGGCCTCCGCCCTCGGACGTGTCCTGGAGAACCCGGAACTCCGGAACCGACTGGGCCGTGAGGCACGGACCTTCGCGGAAGAGCACTCATGGGACGCCTCCGCGACGGCCATGGAGAGGTTTCTGAGCCGGGTGGTCGACGATTCCCCCCTCGGCTAACTTTGATAGTACGTACGGTTCCGTTCACGCTGGAGGCGCAGCTTGAGAGTCCAAGTGGTAGCACGTCACTGCGAGATCCCTGATTCCGTGCGCACCCGAACAGAGGAGCAAATCGGCCGCCTGGCGAAGTACCATCCGCGAGTCGCTTCGGCGGACGTCGTATTCGAAGAGGTGAAGAAGGTCCGGAGGGTCGAGGTCATCGTTTCCATCCATGGTGCGGACCCCGTCATTGCTCGTGGTGAGGGAGAGGCGTTCCGGACCGCTCTGGACAAGGTAGTGGACCGTCTGGGTCGCATTCTCCGCCGACAGCGGGCCCAGAAGATCGATCACCAAGGCCCTCGCCTGGCCGAGGGCGTGACCAGCGAATAGGCCGCAACCAAGGCCTCTCGTAACGTGAGCCAGGAAACGCCCCGCTCCGACCCGGTTGCTGGCAAGACCATCACCATCCAGGAGCTCCTGGACGCCAAGCGGGAAACTCTGAAGCTGGAGCTGCTGACCCCCCAGATCCCCCTGGACCGTCGGGTCGCGGACCCCGACGTGTCCGCCCCGGGGCTGGCTCTCGCGGGGTACACCGCGCGGGTGCCGGAGGGCCGCATGTGGGTTTTCGGCGAGACCGAGATGACGTATCTCGCCACGCTTCCGGTGGAGCAGGGGCAGGCGCAGCTGGAGAAGCTCCTCGCGTTCAAGTGTCCCGCGCTTTTCGTCTCCAAGGGGCAGGTGGTTCCAGATTTCTTCCTCAGCGTGGCCCAGCGGCACGGAGTCCCGGTGGTCCTGAGCCACATCACCACCAAGGATCTCTACCAACGGATCAAGCCGTATCTGGAGGAGGTGCTCGCCCCGAGTGCCGCCCTTCACGGCTCCCTCGCGGACGTCTACGGGGTCGGGCTGCTCTTCGTCGGAGAAAGCGGCGTGGGCAAGAGCGAGTGCGTGCTCGACCTGGTGGAGCGGGGCCATCGGCTGGTGGCCGACGACCTGGTCCTCGTCACCCGCCGGGGAAACGACGTTCTCATCGGTAGAGGACACGAGCTCCAGCGCCACCATATGGAGATCCGCGGAGTCGGGATCATCGACATCTCGGCGCTCTTCGGCGTGCGTGCGACGCGGCAGCAGAAACGCATCGAAGTCGTGGTCCAGCTCGAGATCTGGAACCAGGACCGCTCATACAGCCGTACGGGCCTCGACGCGGATGAGGTCTCGATCCTCGGAGTAAGCATCCCGCGCGTCACGGTGCCTCTAAACCCCGGCAAGAACATCACCGTCATCTCAGAGGTCGTGGCCATGAACCACCTCCTCAAGTACTCGGGAATCAACTCCGCGGAGGCCTTTCACCAGCGCCTGCTGGAGCAGATGAAGCCCATCCGCGAGTATCTCGAGCAGGACTATGAGTGAGGGGCGGCCAGGGGAGCCCGTGGTTGACTCCAGAAACGGATTCGCGACGAGCCCCGACAATAGTGTGCGAGGAGTCGTCGTGGCCCACGGCACCATGGCCGACGGCCTCATCGATGCCGTGCGTCGCATCGCCGGCGGGGCAGCCGACTCGCTGTTGCCGATCTCCAACGAGGGGCGCAGCCCTCAAGAGCTGAAAAGCGCCTTGCAGGATCTCGCCGGGCAGGGGCCCGTCGTCGTCTTCGCCGACCTGCTGTCCGGAAGCTGCGGCATGGCGGCGTTCGCGAGCTGTCGCGACGCGGAGCAGGGGGCGGTGGTCTGCGGGGTGAATCTTCCCGTGCTCCTCGACTTCGTGTTCCACCGGGACCTGCCCATGGAAGAGTTGATCCCGAGGCTCGTGGAGAAGGGACGCGACGGAATCCGGGCACTTCCGCAGAGTAAGGGAGGGGGCACGTGAGCATCGTCCTCTACCGTGTCGACGAACGGCTGGTCCACGGGCAGGTCGTGCTGGGTTGGGGGAGCCAGCTCCTTCCGCACCGCTACCTCGTCGTCGACGACGACCTGGCGGCCAGCGAGTGGGAGCAGGACCTCTACCGCCTGGGCACGGCCGACGCCGAGCTCGTGTTCGCTACGGTGGACGCCGCAAGGCTCGTCCTTCCGGAGTGGCGCGCGGACGCAGCCCGCTCCATCCTTCTGACCCGTGACATTGCGTCCATGCTCCGGCTCGCCCGCGGCGGGCTGCTCCGGGGCGAGAAGGTCAACCTCGGGGGGATCCACCACGGCCCAGGGCGCCTGCAGGTCCTGACCTACCTGCACCTCACGGAGGATGATGTCTCCGGGCTCCGGGCGCTGGAGGAAGAAGGTGTGGAGGTGTCGGCCAGGGACCTCCCGGACGCACACAAGGTACCCCTCAGAACCTTGCTGCCGTAGGGAAGCTCTGCACATCTATAGGTGTGTCTCACACGCGCGGGCTGGCGCGCGGGTGCAGGCGATGGAAGACCGCCAGTCGCGGCGGCACCGCCGCGACGAGGAGAGAGGATCGATGCGTCAGTTGGACGGACAGCGCTCATGGATCCACGAGCCGGGTGAATGATGGAAGTACTGCGACTCTCTCTGGTGGGCGGCCTGCTGGCCCTGGACGCGACATCCGTTGGGCAGTTCATGATCTCCCGTCCACTGGTGGCAGGGCTCCTCGCGGGCTGGGTGAGCGGCGACCCCCCCCTCGGTCTCCTCATCGGGGCGCTCCTCGAGCTCTACCTCCTGGTGTCCTTCCCGACAGGGGGGGCGCGGTTCCCCGAGGGCGCCACCGCCACGGTGGTGGCGGTGGCCACCGCGGCGGCGACGGACGGGGTGGGGGCCGTCCCTCTCGCGGTTGCCCTGGGACTCGTGTGGGGCCAGCTAGGCGGCTTCACCATCACGTGGCTGAGGCGGCTCAACGGGCGCCTCGTCCCGGTTCCGGACGGCCCTCACCCGGAAGCCGTGACGTGGGCGCATCTCGGTGCCGTCGGTCTGGACTTCCTCAGGGGAGTGGCGGTGACTGCCTCGGGGATCGTTCTCGGTCGTGTCGCCGTGGCCGCGGTCGTGAGGGCATGGCCTCTCGGTGCGAGGGGCTCCATGGGGCTCCTCCTGGTGGGCGGAGCGGTGTCGGCGGGGATCTTCCTCCGAAGCCTCGGGGGCTTCCGGCGTCGGCGACTTCTCTTCATGGGGGGCGTCGCACTGGGGATTCTCGGAGCACGCTTCCTGTGATGGCCTCCCTTTCCCGACGGACCCTCGCCTCGGCTTTCGCCCGGTCGTTCATGATTCAGGGATCGTGGAACTACCAGACGATGCTCGGATCGGGGTTCGCCTTCGCTATGCTTCCGGCGCTGCGGCGCCTTTTCGCCGAAGACCCGGAGGCCATGCGCGACTCGGTGCGCAGGCACCTGGAGCACTTCAACGCCCATCCCTACCTCTCCAACGTTGCCTTGGGCGCGGCTCTTCGGCTGGAGGCCGAGGGTGAGGACGGAGACACCGTACGCCGCTTCAAGACTGCCGTGCGTGGTCCCCTGGGTGGTCTGGGTGATGCCCTCGTCTGGGCCGCGTGGCTGCCCGCGGTGTCGCTGGCCGGCCTTTCGCTGCTCTGGTTGGGTGCGCCCGGATGGGTCGCGGTGCTGGCGTTCCTCGTGATCTACAACGCTGGTCACATCGGTCTGCGAGCCTGGGGGTTCCACGCCGGCCTGCAAGAGGGAAGCGCGGTCGGCCAGCGGCTCTCCAGGGCCTCATTGGGGAATCTGACCGCACGTGTGCGGGCCGTTTCCGCCGCGCTCCTCGGCCTCTTGGTGGGCGCGGTGCTGGCCGGTCGAGGCGGCCTCGGTGCCGCCGGTCCGAGCTGGGGCGTCGTCGCGATACTGGCCTTCCTCGGAGGGTTGGTGATCGGACCACGGCTGTGGCGCCCCACCGCCGTGGTGCTGGTGGCGGCGGTGGCATTCCTCGCGACCTGGGGTCTGATGACATGACGGAGACCCAGCGCGCAGAACGCCAGGTACGCATCGTCAACCGAGCCGGCATGCACGCCCGGCCCGCGGCGGAGTTCGTGAAGATCGCGGGGCGTTTCAACGCCGACATCACGGTGGAGAAGGACGGCCTCGAGGTGAACGGCAAGAGCATCATGGGCGTCCTCATGCTCGCCGCCGAGCAGGGCAGCCTCCTGCGCCTCACCGCCCAGGGCGTGGACGCCCTTCAGGCCCTGGAAGCCCTGGCCACCCTCGTGAACGGCGGCTTCGAAGAGGCGTATTAGAATGTCACCTGGAATGCTCCGTTCGCGGCCAACCTCGGGAGCGCAACGCTGATGTCGATCGTACTGGACGGAGCGGCGGCTTCGGAAGGCATCGTCTCGGGAAAGGTTTTTCTCCTCCACTGGGGCGTTCCGGCGGTTCCCCACGAAACGGTGGACCCCTCCATCGTGGACGCCGAGATCGAGCGGTTCCACGAAGCACGCCAATGGGCGAAGGCCCGTATCCGGGAGGTGCAGGAGGTGACCAAGCAGCGCCTCGGTCAGGTGGAGGCCCAGATCTTCGAGCCGCAGCTCCTCATGCTCGACGATCCCTCCGTGGTGGACGGCACCATCCGGTACATACGCGAGAACTACCTCACCGCGCAGCGCTCCTTCGAGTGGCGCATGCTCGAGCTCCAGGCGATGTGGAGTCGGACGTCGCAGCCGATGGTTCTCGATCGCCTCAACGACCTGGAAGACCTGATGATTCGGGTACTTCACCGGTTGCTGGGCCACCATGATCCGTCGGACCTCGCCAGGGAGCCCAGCAGCGTCATCGTCGTGGCGCGCAATCTGACTCCCAGCCTCACCGTCCACCTGGACCCCGAGCACGTCCTGGGAATCGCGACGGATCTGGGAACGCGCACGACGCATTGGGCGATCCTGGCGCGTTCCCTCGAGATCCCCGCGGTGGTGGGCCTGGGAAGTGTCACACAGCATGCCCATGAGGAGCAGGAGGCGATCCTCGACGGCCGCGTCGGGCGCGTGATTCTGGACCCCAGCGAGAGCGATCGCAACGCATTCAGGAAACGCCAAGCACGTCTCAAGGGCTGGGAAGGGGAGATCGCGGTCATCGCCGAGCAGGAGTCGGTGACGCTCGACGGCCAGCCCGTGGCCCTGCGGGCGAACGTGGACCTCCCGGTGGAGGCAGAGCACGCCCGCTCACACGGCGCCGAAGGCATCGGCCTCTTCCGCACCGAGTTCCTCGTGGTCGGCCGCAGCACCATGCCGAGAGAACAGGAGCAGTACGAAGCCTACCGGAGCGTGGCAGAGGCCTTTCCCGAGGGCGCGGTCTATATCCGCACCTTCGATCTGGGGGGGGACAAGTTCCCGATGTTCCTGCACATGCCCCACGAGGAAAATCCGTTCCTGGGGTGGAGGGCGATTCGGGTGTGCCTGGATGAGCCGGAGTTGTTCCGCACGCAGCTCAGGGCGATCCTGCGCGCCACGGCTCACGGTGACGTGCGTATCATGGTCCCCCTCGTCAACGACGTCGAAGAAGTGCGCCAGGTGAGAGCGCTTCTGGAGGAGGAGGAAGAGGCGCTCCGCCGCGACGGCATCCCGTTCAACTCCGGCTACAAGCTCGGGGTGATGATCGAGACCCCTGCGGCCGCTCTCGATGCCGCGGAGCTCGCGCGCCATTGCGATTTCTTCTCCATCGGCACCAACGACCTCGTCCAGTACACGCTCGCGGTGGACCGCACGAACACGAGGCTCGCCAAGCTCTACAACCCGTTCCATCCCTCCGTGGTGCGTCTCCTCCACCAGGTCGCACGCGTTTCTCGGGCTGCCGGTATCGAAGTCAGCCTGTGTGGCGAGCTGGCGGCCAATCCCCTGGGGACTTTCCTGCTCCTCGGACTGGACATCCATGCCTTGTCCATGGCGTGGCCGTCCCTCCCCGAGATCAAGAAGGTCGTGAGGGACATCCGCATCGCCGACGCCCGCAGCGCGGCGCGCAAAGCCCTGGCGGCGCCTACCAGCCAGGACGTCGTCCGCTGCCTCCTCGACGGAATCGGGGACTCCGTGGACCTCACCGTGTTCTCGGGCCGGTGGAGCTTGTCGCTCCCCCGGTGATTGGGTAGCGTTTCACCCGCCGGGCCGGCAACCGTCCTTCAGATCCTCGACACATCGAGAGCTTCCCTTGAGCCGCACGCTGTTCACTTCTGAGTCCGTCACCGAAGGCCACCCCGACAAGATCGCCGATCAGATTTCGGACGCCGTGCTGGATCACCTGCTGGCGAAAGACCCGCTGTCCCGGGTGGCGTGCGAGACGCTGGTCACCACGGGCGTCGCGGTCGTGGCCGGGGAAGTGACCACCGAGGCCTACGTCGACATCCCGGACGTGGTGAGGGGCACGCTCCACCGTATCGGCTACACGAACGCGAGCTACGGCATCGACTCCGCCACGTGCGCCGTGCTCACCAGCCTCGATCGGCAATCGCCGGACATCGCCATGGGCGTGGACACCGGCGGCGCCGGGGACCAGGGCATGATGTTCGGCTATGCCTCCGACGAGACCGAGGAGCTGATGCCGGCGCCGATCCTCTTCGCGCACCGTCTCACGCGACGCCTCGCCGAGGTACGCAAGGAAGGTCTGCTGCCCTGGCTCCGCCCCGACGGCAAGGCCCAGGTCACCGTCGAGTACGAAGGTGATCGACCGGCCCGGATCGACACGGTGGTGGTGAGCACTCAGCACGACGAGGATATCTCTCTGGCAGACCTCGAGGAGGGGGTGCGCACGCACGTCGTGGCGCCGGTCCTGCCGGCAGAGCTCTACGACCTCTCGAACGCGACGCTGCACATCAATCCCACCGGCCGATTCGTCATCGGCGGGCCCCACGGTGACGCGGGGCTCACGGGGCGGAAGATCATCGTCGACACCTACGGCGGCATGGGTCGGCACGGCGGTGGCGCGTTCAGCGGCAAGGACTCCACGAAAGTGGATCGCTCGGCCGCGTACGCTGCCCGGTGGGCCGCGAAGAACGTCGTGGCGGCGGGCTTCGCCCGCCGCTGCGAGATCCAACTCGCCTACGCCATCGGAGTGGAGCATCCGGTGTCCATCCACGTCGACACGTTCGGCACCGCCAGCGGCGTGAGCGACATCGACCTCGTGCGGGCACTTCAAGAGGTCTTCGACTTCCGTCCGCTCGCGATCATCGAGCGCCTGGGGCTACGGCAGCCGATCTTCACGCCGACGGCGGCGTACGGTCACTTCGGCCGCCAACCGGAGCGGCGTGCGGTCGTCGACGGGGGCGAGGACGTATGGCTCTTCCCGTGGGAGCGATCCGACAGGGTGGAGGACCTTCGCACCGCTCTGGGCGGCTGAGCCGGGCAACGCAGGCGGCGGGAAGAACCCACGGCGGTCCTCCGGAGTATTGGTGGAGGATTGCCGGGAAGGGGTGGCCCCTTCCCGCTCGTTCCCCGCGTCGGAGGTCTGCTCAGGTGCTGGTCGAGGTCAAGGTGCAGAGCCTCGGGCTGGACCGCTCGTCGGACACGCCCGTGGTGATCCTTCAAGAGCTCGACGGTGAGCGGGTCCTGCCCATCTGGATCGGGCCGAGCGAGGCCAGCGCCATCGCCATGCACCTGGCGAAGATGGAGTTCTCGCGTCCCCTTACGCACGACCTCGTGGTGTCCGTGCTCAACGGCCTGGGAGGCGTCCTGCAGAAGGTCGTTATCACGCGCGTGGAGAAGCAGACGTACTATGCCGAGCTCATCGTCAAGAGAAACGGTGAGGTCTTGTCGCTGGACGCCCGGCCCTCGGACTCCATCGCCGTGGCCCTCCGGGTCGACGCGCGCATCTTCGCTCAGGACGAGCTGCTGCAGCACAGCTCCATCCAGATCGCGGAGGACGAATCGGCGTCGCTGCCCGGTGACGAGGAATCCTCGAAGGTGATGGGCCCCGAGGAGCTCCAGGAGCACCTCCGGCGGCTCAACCCCGAGGACTTTGGACGCTTCACTCCCTGAGGGTCGCTCCGTGCGACGACGCCTCCTGCCTGCGGCCCTGGCCGTCGCGGGAATACTCTTCTTGGGCGTGCCCGGAACACAGGCTCAGGCGCTCGCCCAGCCCGTCCTGCAGGGACGCGTCCTCCTCGGCGACTCGGTGCTCCGCGAGGGCCGTGTGGTCGTCCATCACGTCTCGTCCGAGAGCCAGGGGCAGGTAGACTCGACGCGCATTCGACGAGACGGCACGTTCTCCGTGCAGCTCCCCTCGATGCCGGATTCGACCCACCACGAGATCTACTTCGCCTCCGTGCGTCACGACGGCATCCTCTATTTCGGGCCGGCGCTGACCGTGCCGATCCAACTGGACTCCACGTACGAGATCCGCACGTGGGACACCACCGTCGTAGCCAAGGAAGGGACACCCCTCACCATCGAGGTGCGAAACATCTTCCTTGAGCAGGACTCCACCGGTACCTGGCGAATCACGGACCTCTTCCAACTTCGCAACGACGGCAAGCGCACCCTGGTGGCGGCCCCGGGGGGCATCGTGTGGCGCTATCCCCTGGCGGCCGGAGCGACCAACGCGGAGGTGGCCCCCACCGGCGACGTGGCCTCCGACGCCATGGCCTTCGAGAACGGCGATCTCGTGATCCGGGCTCCGCTGTCGCCCGGGAAGCGGCTCTTCGCCATCCAGTACGACGTGCCCGACCCGTACCTCAACTTGCGCCTACCGGGAATCACGGAGCATCTGGACATCCTCGTCCGCGAGCCTGCGCCGCCGCTGGACGTGCCCGGCTTCACCGCGATGGACCGCATTCAGCTCGAGCCGGGCACGACCTACCGTCGCTACGCAGCGACGCAGATCCGGGATGGAGCCGTCAAGCTCACCCAGGGAACGCCGCCGCGCTCCCCACCGGTCCGCTGGTATGCCGTGGTGCTTTCCATGATCCTGGCCGGGGCAGGCCTCTGGGCGTTCCGCAAGGGAGCCGTGCCGGTGCTTCCACGACCGGCGCGTGGTGTTGACAGCCGTCACGCCCTGCTGGTCGAGATCGCGCAGCTCGACGAGGCTTTTGCGGCCCGCGGCGATCCGTCCGTGGAGGAGCGAAAGGCCTACGAGGCTGGTCGCAGAGAGCTGCTGCGGCGTCTGCGTCTCCTCGGGTAGGACCGCGGCTTCCGATGGCACCCGTGAGCACGAAGGCGATCCTTCTCCGCGCGCACCCCTATGGAGAGACCAGCCGCGTCCTCCGCTTCCTCACCGAGGACCAGGGGCTCCTCGGCGTCATGGCCAAGGGTGTTCGCGGAAGGGGCGGGAAGGGGGCTACGGCGTTGTCGACGTTCGCCTCCGGCATCCTCACCGTGTACGTCAGGCCCGGCCGTGATCTGCACACCATGCAGGACTTCGCGTGCACGCGACTCCGGGGAGGCCTGGCCAGCAGCGTGATCCGCTTCGGCGGGGCCTCGTCCATCTCCGAGCTCGTCCTCGCCCACGTGGAGACGGAGCCCCACCCCGGACTCTACCGGGCGATGGAAAGCGCCCTGGATCGCCTGGAGACCGTCCCCGAGGAGCTGGCATTTACCGCCGCCCTTGCGGGGCTCTGGGGGATCGTGGGGTCCTTCGGCTTCGCGCCGGAGCTCGTGACGTGCATCCGGTGCGGCGAGCCGCTCGACGCTGAGGAGATCGGGCGCTTCGACCTCGCTGCGGGAGGGGTGCTGTGTGCCCGGTGCGCCGAGGGCTCGCCGGGACCACGCGTGGGACCTCTGGCGCGCGGTCAGATCCAGGCTCTGCTCGAAAGCCGCGTGAGCGATCCCGTCGGCCATGCCCGCCGACACCTCGCCCTCGTGTCGGATTTCGTCGCGTACCACGTGGCGAACCGGCCTCTGCGGTCTCTTCGCTTCCTGGGTGAGGCGCTGCCGCCCGAGCCGGAGGCCTGAGCAAATGGCGCGGGCGATCCTGGGAACGGCGGGTCACATCGACCACGGCAAGACGGCCCTGATCCGAGCTCTCACCGGGGTGGACACCGACCGGCTGCCGGAGGAGCGCGCGCGCGGCATCACCATCGAATTGGGCTTCGCCGAGCTGACGCGTGACGGACACACGCGACTCGGCGTCGTGGACGTCCCGGGCCACGAGGCTTTCGTACGCACCATGGTGGCCGGAGCCACCGGCATGGACATCGTGCTGCTCGTTGTGGCTGCGGACGAGGGCATCATGCCGCAGACCGTGGAGCACCTGGACATCGTCATGCTCCTCGACGTGCCCGAGCTCGTCGTCGCGCTCACGAAGAGCGACGTGGTGGACGACGAGTGGCTGCAGATGGTCGATGACGATGTTCGGATTCTGCTCGCGGAGACCCCCTACAGCACCGCGCCCGTCGTCGCAACGTCCGCGGCCTCCGGCGAGGGGCTGGAAGCCCTCCTGGGAGAGCTCGACGCCGCGGCCACCCGGGCGCAGCGCCGCAAGACGGACGACCTGGCCCGTCTTCCGGTGGATCGCGTGTTCACGGTGCAGGGCACCGGTACCGTCGTCACCGGCACCCTCTGGTCGGGCTCCGTGGCGGCGGGGGAACGGGTGAGCCTGCTGCCGGGTGGCTCCGCCGCGAGGATCCGCGGGGTGCAGGTGCACGGCCGGGACGTCGCGCGCGCCGAGGCCGGCGCCCGCGCCGCCCTCGCGCTGGCGGGCCTGGACCGCAGCGTCGCCCAGCGCGGCCTCACCGTCGTCAACACACCGGGGTGGAACGAGACTTGGATGCTCACGGTTCGTGCGCGGGTCCTCGAACGGGCCCCCCGAGGAATCGAGCACAACCAGCGGGTCCGCGTTCACCTCGGCACCAGCGAGGTGCTGGCCCGTTGCGCCCTTCTCCAGGAGGGACCCGTGTCGCCGGGGGAGTCGGGGTGGATCCAGCTTCGCCTGGAAGAGCCGGCCGTGGCCAGGGGTCGCGACCGGCTGGTGATCCGGTCCTACTCGCCGCTGATCACCTTGGGGGGAGGAGAGGTGGCGGAGCCGGCTCCGCCCAAGCGCAGGTCCCTGGCGCCCACCGAGATTGAGGCCCTCGAGCGCATCCTGGACGGTGATCCCACGAGCGGGGTGGAAGGCGTCCTGGAGCTGGCGGGGTGGGAGGGTGCTCCCCTGCCGGAGATCCCGGTGCGGTGCGGTGTTACGCCGTTGGATGCCGAAGCGGGCCTGGCCTCGCTCGTGGACACGGGGGCGATGACCTCCGGCGGGCGGGCATTCGCCGCGAGGGTCGTGGCCGACGCGGAAGGGCGCCTCTCCACGGCCTTGGCTGCCGCTCACGCGAAGGAGGCGCTACGGCCCGTCGTGGGGCTGGACCGGCTGAGGACGGCGCTGCCCAAATGGGCCCACCCAGGGTTGGCGGGGGCGGTCCTGGAGCGGATGGCTGCGGACGGGACCATCGAGCTCGCGGAGGGAGGGGCCCGCCTTCCCGGATTCGAACCCTCTCTCGATCCCGATCAGGCCCACGCGTGCCGCCAGCTGGAGGCCATCTACGCGGAAGCCGGGCTCGCTCCGCCCACCATGGCGGAGCTTCCGGACCCTCTGCGCACTCGGGAGGACCTTCAGGAGCTCCTGCGCTATCTCGAGCTCCGGGGCGTCGTCCGCACCCTCGCGGAGGGCCTGTTCATCGACGCGGGCGCTCTCGCGGAAGCCACGGAAGCCGTCCCCCGGGCGCTCGGGGGCCGTTCGGGGCTGGGACCCGCGGACTTCCGGGAGGTGCTCCCGGTGACCCGGAAGCACCTCATCCCCCTCCTCCAATACCTGGACGGGGTGGGCGTTACGATCCGGCGGGGGGAGGGAAGA
This sequence comes from Gemmatimonadota bacterium, assembly GCA_022340755.1. Taxonomy (GTDB): domain Bacteria; phylum Gemmatimonadota; class Gemmatimonadetes; order Longimicrobiales; family Gaopeijiaceae; genus SZUA-318. The sequence continues at coordinate 951 of JAJDNI010000073.1, read as the reverse complement.
GACGTGGCTCCGCCCGACGGGGATGGCGTGGCGAGGTCGTGACGCACGGGCAACGAAACGGCCCCCTCCGGCATCCTATTGTGAAAGAAGTGCGAAGATCGCCTGTGATGCGCACTTCTCCATTGACCCCCGCGCCATCCCCGGAGTATCATGAGGGGAGCGCGCGGCGCTTGGTGCGGTGTACTTCCTGGAGCGCGATCGATCATTTGCTACGGCACAGTCCAAGCTGTGCGGAGGCCCTGATGAGGCGCATGGTCCGCGTCTTGTCCGCCCTCCTCTTGGTGTTCGGTGCGTCGGTGCCCCTCTCTGCTCAGGAGCCGGGGAAACCCACGCCGCCGGGGCGGACGAGTGGGTTCCAGCTGGAACAGAATTATCCGAACCCGTTCAATCCGGAGACGAAGATCCCCTTCGTGTTGGGAGAGGAGCTCTTCGCCGACGGGCGGCCTGTTGTCGTCACCCTACGGATCTTCAACCTGCTGCAGCAGGTGGTGGCGATTCCCGTGGCGCTCGGACACCCCTCGGGCGAGGGCGTCCAGCTGAATCAGCTCGAGTACTACCAGCCGGGACGGTACGAGGCCTACTGGGACGGGACGGATCAATCGGGCCATCAGGTCGCGTCGGGCATCTACTTCATGCAGCTGACCGTGAACGGCGTGAGCCAAACCCGGAAGATGTACGTCTTGAAATAGCGTCGCGACCCGTATCAAGACGCCGAGAGGGGCACCCGACGCGGACGGTCGGGTGCCCCTCTGCTGTCTTTCGATCAATCGGTGGCGCCGGAAGCTCTTACGGAGCTTTCTGGTCCAGAAGCGCCAGGAACTCCTCGGGCGCTTCGATGTCCAGAAGCTCCTCGGGGACGTCCGGGTCCTTGGCGAACTGGGCGATCTTGCCCAGCACCGGGAGGTACTGGTTGGAGACCTCCAGGGGAGGCGCCACAATGAGGAAGAAGTT
>JAJDNI010000041.1 GCA_022340755.1 Gemmatimonadota bacterium | reverse complement strand
ACGATGCTGGCGCGGCTCTGGTACATCAACTCGACGGCGCCCTTCTGCAGCATGGCGAAGCCCATGGCATCGCCGTGGGGCACGGTGGCGGTGACCTCGTAGCCCAGGCGCTCCGTCCAGACGGGGAGGCCCGGCTCGATGGCCTCGACGGTCATGATGGGGGTCAGCTTCTTCATGGGACCTCGGTCCAGTGTTGGAGGGTCGACGTGGCGGTGGACTTCGGTGCTCCACCGGGTGGCGGTATCAACGGACGGTCGTGAGTACGTCGGTGGACGGCGCCGTCATCAGCCGAAGCTCTTCACGCCCGGTGGACTCTGGCGTAGAGCGGTAAGGTAGCGGAAGGGTGTGGGCCCCGATCGATTACCGTCCGCCCAGTACTCCAGGGTACCGGGGAGTGCGGCGTGGAGGTTTCCGACGTCACGGCCGTCGGACACTCCTGGAGCGCCGTTCCTCGCTGCGGTGGCGGGCATGGCGTCGGATATATCGGCGAAGGAGCCCCAGTCGTCGGATTCCGTACCCGCGGATCGGGAAAGCCCCGACCGCCGCACAGGCGCCCCCGGCACCCTCAAAGCCTGTACCTCGTAGGCGATGACGTTGAGCGTGTCCCCGTCCTTCTGCAGGCGACCACGCACGGCCAGGAAGGGCTCCATGCGCACCGCAAAACGATCCCGCTGGTAGATATCCGGCTTCACGATCACGTTCACGGCACCGGCCTCGTCTTCCATAAGGACAAACACATAGCCCTTTGCGGTTCCAGGTCTTTGCCGGGCCGTCACCAGGCCCGCGACCCGAACTGTGGCGTGCTGACGGAGGAGGGGCAGCCGGTCCGATGTGACCGTCCCCTCGGGGAGCTGGCCCTTGAGCAGGGACAGCGGATGCAGCGCCGCGGAGAAGTGGAGCATGCGGTATTCCGCCACCATGCGGTCGGTGGGCCCCAGGTCCGGAAAAGCGATTCCCGCATACGGGTCGGCCAGGTCCAGCTCGGTCTGGGCGTGGTCGTCCCGCCCTCCCGAGCGCTCGTCGTCGTTCTCCGGTCCCAGCCACAGGCCGGCTTGCCAGAGGAGCTCCCTCCGGGTGAGACCGAACGCCTCGAAGCCCCCCACCCAGATGAGGTTCTCCACCGCGGGGCGTTTGAGGGCCGCCGGTGTGCGCCGGAGGAAGTCGACCAGGGAGGCGAACGGCCCCCGCCGCTCCCGCTCCGCCACCACCGCTTCGGCGATGTCCGCTCCCCACCCCCGGACGAAGCCCAGCCCGATGCGCAGGTCGTCGCCCTCGGCGGTGCAGGGCACGCCGCTCCGGTTCACGTCGGGCAGGAGCGTGCGAATCCCGTTCCTGCGGGCGTCGCGTCCCAGGGCGTCCAGGGAGTAGAAGCCCATGGGCTGGTTGTTGAAGAGCGCCACGTAGTACTCCAGCGGATGGTAGTGGCGCAGCCACGCCGACTGGTAGGCAAGGAGCCCGAAGGCGGCGGCGTGGGACTTGGGGAAGCCGAACTCGCTGAATGCCGTCACCTGCTGGAAGACCTCCCGGGCGGTGGTGTCGTCCACGCCGTTGGCCAGGGCCCCCTCCCGGAACGCCTCCCAGTGTGCCATCAGGGCTTCCTTCGAGCGCTTGCGGCTCATGGCCCGGCGCAGGGACTCGGCCTGACCGTCAGAGAAGCCCGCTAGCGCCTGGCACACCGTGAGCACCTGGTCCTGGTAGATGATGACGCCCAGCGTCTCCGCCAGAGGCTTCTCCAGGAGAGGGTGGGGATAGGGGACCCGGTAGTCGGGGTTGTCGCGGAGCATCTCCCGGCGGCGCACGTACGGATTCACCGCGCCGCCCACGATGGGCCCCGGCCTCACGATGGCCACCTGGATGGCCAGCTCCTCGAGGTTCCTGGGTCGGGTGCGCCGGATCATCTGGATCTGCGCCCGGCTCTCCACCTGGAAGAGCCCCACATTGTCCCCGGAGCAGATGCGGTCGTAGACCACATCGTCCTGGAAGTCGATGCGGGACAGGTCCGGGGGCTCGCCGGTGCGCACGGAGATGAGGTCCACCGCCTCCTCCACCAGGGAGAGCATCCCCAGGGCGAGGAAGTCGATCTTGATGAAGCCCGCGTCCTCGCAGGAGTCCTTGTCCCACTGGCAGAGCACGCGCCCCTCCCAGGCCGCCGGCTCCAGGGGGACGATCTCCACCAGGGGACGGCTGGAGATGATCATTCCTCCCACGTGTTGGGAGATGTGCCGGGGGAGCCCGGCGACGTCCTCGGCCAACTCTCCCAGCATCTTCCAGAGCGACGCGTCGGCGCGCTCCTTGAATTCCGGCAGCGCGGCGATCTCCTCGGCGAGCCCCGACGCCGAGCGATGCTCGGCGAGCTTGGCCAGCTTCTCCAGCTCCCCCAGGGGAAGGTCCAACGCCTTGCCGATCTCCCGCACCGCCGAGCGCAGGTGGTACGTGGGGAAGGTGCACACCAGCCCCGTGTGCTCGTGGCCGTACTTCTCGTAGACGCGGAGGATGAGCTGTTCGCGGATCTCCCGCGGGAAATCCAGGTCGATGTCGGGGACGGAGCGCAGCGCCTCGTTGAGGAATCGTCCCAGGAAGAGATCGTTCTTCACCGGGTCGATGTGGGAGAGGCCGATGAGGTAGCAGATGATGGATGACACCGACGAGCCCCGCCCGCGCCCCGGCGGGAGTCCCGAGTGTGCCCGGGGGGCGTCGCCCCGCACCTCCCGGGCCACGTCCCGGGCGAGGTCCATGATGTCCCTGTAGACCAGGAAGAAGCCCGCCAGCCCGTGGAGGTCCACCAGGCGCAGCTCGGTGTGCAGGCGCTCCTCGGCATCGCGCTCGGCGGTGCTCCCGGGTTCGTACTTCTTCGAGATCTCCGCCAGGCAGATGGCCGCCAGCGTCTCCAGGGCTCCCCCCCGCGCCGATCCCTCGAAGTCCGGGAACTCGTAGCCCAGGTCCTCGGTGAGATCGAAGGAGGCGCACCGCTCGGCGATGAGCACCGAGTTGGCCAGCGCCTCCGGCCGAGTCCGGAAGCGGTGCTGCATCTCCCACGGCTCCGGGAGATGGAAGAGGCGGTTGGCGCGGCGCATGGCGTGGGCGCCGTCCAGCGTCGTGCGGTTCCTGATGGAAACGAGCACATCCTGGAGTCGGGCGCGCTCCGGACGGTGGTAGTGGACGTCGCCGGTGGCCACCACGCCGAGGCCCATGCGCCCGGCCAGCCGCGCCAGGGCCTTGTTGCGCTGGGCGTCGCCCTTCACGGCGTTGTCCTGGAGCTCCACGAAGACGCTTCCGGGGCCGAACGCCCGCACCAGTGTCCGTGTGAAGGCCTCGCCGTCGGCCGTCGAGGATTCCAGCGCCGCCCACACGGGGCTCCTTCGGCACCCCGTGAGGAGGATGAGCCCCTCCGAGAGCTCCAGCAGGGAGGGCAGGGGGAGGCGGGGGTCTTCCCGGGGCGAGCCCATGTGCGCCTCGGTGAGGAGGCGGCACAGGTTCGCGTATCCTGCGGGGGTCTCCGCGAGGAGCGTGACGTGGTAGCCGCCCGGGGGCTCGAACGAGTCGGAAGCGGGGCCGGAAGACGCTTTGGAGCCGGTGATGGGAGTCGAGCCGTGGCCAGCACCGGACGTCGTGCTACGACGAGCGCCGGGGAAGCAATCCCGGAGGGTCACCTCTGCGCCAGTGATGGGCTGGATGCCCGCCTCTCGGGCGGCGTGGGCGAACTCCATGGAGCCGTAGAGGCCATTGTGGTCGGTGAGGGCCAGGGCGGGGTAGCCGAGCTCCTTCGCCCGGAGGACCAGCTCCTCCGGGTGGGAGGCGCCGTCCAGGAAGGAGAAGCCCGAGTGACAGTGGAGCTCGACGTAGGGGATCTTCAAGCGGGGCCTCCCGGGGTTTCAGCCGACCCGCGGGAAGACGGGTCACCACCCTCACCTCGACCCCTCCACCCCGGGCACAACCGAACATAAACCGAAAGTGGGGGTCTGGCAAGGATGTGGTGCGAGGCACTTCCGGGGCCCGAGAGGCCACGAGCACACGGAGTCCTGGCCTCTATGGTCGTTGCGCACCATCTTTGGCCCCCATGCCCGACCTGCCCTCCCGCCTGAAGGCCGCCTTGGCCGACCGCTACCGCATCGAGCGCGAGCTCGGGGCGGGCGGGATGGCCACGGTGTACCTGGCCCACGACGCCCGCCACGACCGGCCGGTGGCCCTGAAGGTGCTGCGCCCGGAGCTGGCCGCGGTCATGGGTGCCGACCGCTTCCTGGCGGAGGTGCGCACCACAGCGAACCTCCAGCACCCGCACATCCTGCCCCTCTTCGACTCCGGCGAGGCGGACTCCTTCCTGTACTACGTGATGCCGTACGTGCAGGGCGAGTCGCTGCGGGAGCGCCTCGACCGGGACAAGCAGCTGCCCATCCCGGAGGCGGTGCGCATCGCGCGGGCGGTGGCGGGGGCGCTGGACTACGCGCACCGCCAGGGGGTGATCCACCGGGACATCAAACCGGCGAATATCCTGCTTCAGGACGGGCAGCCGGTGGTGGCGGACTTCGGCATCGCGCTGGCGGTGAGCGCGGCGGGAGGCGGACGCCTCACGGAGACGGGGCTCAGCCTGGGGACTCCGTACTACATGAGCCCGGAGCAGGCCACGGCGGATCGCGATCCCGGTCCGGCCAGCGACGTGTACTCCCTGGCGTGCGTGCTCTACGAGATGATCGCGGGAGACCCGCCGCACACGGGGAGCACGGCGCAGGCGGTGCTGGCGCGAATCCTCACCGACCGGCCGCGGTCGCTCACGGACTTCCGGGAGACGGTCCCCCCGAACGTGGCGGCGGCGGTGGCGCGGGCCCTGGCGAAGGTGCCGGCGGACCGCTTCGAGAGCGCGGCGGCGTTCGCCGCGGCGCTGGAGGACGCGGGGTTCACGTACACGCCTGCGGCGGACACGGGACCACGGCCGGCGGTGGTCGCCGGGGCGACCGTGCCAAGTACCTCCCGGCGGACTGTGACCGTCCTCGCGGCGCTCCTGATCCTGGCCACCGCGGCGGGTGTCTGGGGCTGGCTGAGGCCTGCGCCCGAGGTGCCCAGGCTCCAGGCCCGGCTGGACATCCAGCTCGCGCCCGCCAACGGACCCGATTTCGCCCTTTCCCCCGACGGCACCCGGATCGTGTACCGGGCCGGCGGGGAGACGCCCCAGCTGATGCTCCGATCCCTGGGGTCCCTTCAGAGCCAGGCCATCCCCGGCACGGAGGGTGCCCGGGGACCCGCGTTCTCGCCCAACGGCCTGTCCGTCGCGTTCAACCAGGGGTCACCCGACTCCTGGCACACCGTGGCGCTGTCGGGAGGGTCGCCCATCTCGGTGGGTACACGCGGCGACCCGGTGAATGCCCAGGCATCCTGGGGTGACGACGACTTCGTGTACTACTACGAGGACGGAGGGAGCAACCCGGGCATCTACCGGGCCTCCTCCCAGGGGGGCGCCGCCGAGCGGATTCCTGCCAAGGAGGAGTACACCGAGCCCGCGACGATCCCGGGGGTCACGGACCGCATCCTGGCTCGGGACCGGGGGTCCGGGTACGGCATCCTGGACGTGGGCAACGGGGCGTTCCGTCCGGTGAAGGGGCTGGATGCGGCGACGTACGTGGCGGCGGCCGGCGACTATCTGTTCTGGGTCACCGGCGATCATGCCCTGGTGGCGGCCCGCTTCGATGTCCGGGGCGAGAAGCTGGCCAGTCCGCCGGTGACCCTGGCCCAGGGCGTGGCGGACGAGGGCTTCGCCGTCTCCCAGACCGGCAGCCTCGTCTACACGACAGGGGACCAGCAGAGTGTGACGTCGTTGGTCTGGATGGACGACACCGGCCGCCAGCAAGCGGTGGACGCCCGATTGACCGACGCCTTCCCTGAAGTCGTCACGGCGGCGATCTCGCCCGATGGGGCGCACCTGGCTCTTACTGTGTCCCGGGGCGGGAATGGCGGTGGGGACAGCGACGTGCGGATCGTGGTCTACGACGCCCGGCAGAAGAGCTGGCAACAGCTCACCTTCGAGGGAGACCTCAATTTCCATCCGGCCTGGCTGCCCGACGGACGGATCGTGTTCCAGTCCAACCAGGACTCCGCGGCCACGGCGCTCTGGGTGAAGCCCTTCGACCGGAGCGCGGAGGAGACGCTCCTCTTCCGGCCGAGCCCGGAGACCTTCGCGGGAGGGTGGGACGCAAGCCCGGTGCCCGGCGCCCCCATGATCGTCGGCCTCCGGGGGTCGGACCTGCCGGACGGCGGCGGCTTCTTCCTGGTGGATCCCACGCCCGGGGCCAAGCCTCGCCCCTTCCTGACCACACGGTTCCCGGTGGGCCGGCCGGCGATCTCCCCGGACGGCCACTGGGTCGCGTACGCATCGGGGGAGTCGGGGCAGGCGCAGGTCTATGTGCGCCGCTACCCCGGCGGAGGGCCTCCGTACCCGGTGAGCCTCGAGCAGGGCTCGGACCCCGTTTGGGGAGCCACGTCGGCTGAGCTCTACTACCTGTCCCCTACCTCGCTCGTCCAGGCCCACCTCGACGTTTCCCAGGGCGTCCGTGTCACGGACCGGAAGGACGTTCCCGGAGATCCGCTCCACAACTTCAGCCTGCGAGGTCCCACCTCCCCGGCCTACGACGTGGGCAAGGACGGGCGGATCCTGGCCATCTCCGTGGGCTCGAACGCGGGGCAGGACTCGGCCACGGTCTCAGCCCTTCCCGTGATCGTGCAGGACGTCTTCCGGGAGGTGCGGGAGCGTCTCGCGGGGCAGGGAGGGCGCTGAGGCCGCCATGACCGACGGACACACCGAACCGCCTGGATGCTGCCCTGGCCGGCCGCTACGAGATCGAGGGCAAGCTCGGGGCGGGGGGCAACGTGTTCGAGGAGATCAAGGCGCGGGAGCGTCGGTAAGACGAGACCTCAGCTCCCGGTCGAAGAGGGCCAGCTCCCGAGCCGCGGCCGCGGCGGGGGCGTCCTCGGTGTCGTAGATCGTCTCGCCTGCGACCCTTCTCCCCAGCGCGAGCTCCCGGCGCACCAGGTAGCTGGCCAGGAACTGGCGCTTCACGCTCCGGAAGCCGAAGAAGACGTCGCCTCCCTCGGTGGTGATGGGCGCGTCGAACTCCTCGGCGAGATCCCGGAGGGCCGCTTCGACGGCCTTGCGGTTCACCCGCCGCCTTCCGGCTCGGCGCTGGATGAAGCGGACCGTCCGTTCGAGCGAGACGACACCTTTTCCCGCGAGCGCCGTCTGCACCACGTGGCCCAGGGCGTAACGGCGCAACGTACCCCGCTGCGTGAAACGGAACCGGGGGTGGTGACGGAGAACGGTACAGACGCCCGTCGCCGCGAGCACACCGCCGAGCGCCGCCGACGCCACCGCGAGCGCTCCGGCTCCGGCGGCGACGGTCACCGCGGCGCCGACCAGGGCTGCGGCGCCGGCGCAGACGGCTGCAACGCCCATGCGCGCCCGTCGGCGTCCGAGCCGCGCGTGGTCCATGGGATCCTCGCTTCTCACCCAGGCCGGTCGTGGCTCCCGAGCGGCGAAGCGCCCGTGCACGGAGTCCATGAGGAGCGGGAAGGCGAAGACGGTGTGGCCGTCCAGCCCCAGGTGGGCTTCGCCCCCCCAGCTCTCCGCTAGGCGCTGCATCTCCCGCTTGGCCGCCCGCAGGGGCAGGCCCGTCTGCTCCACCAGCTCCGCGAGGCTCAGCACGCCTCCCCGCGCCCGGATGAGCCGCAGGGTCTTCCGGTCGAAGGCCGCCCGCCGCGCTCGGACGAGCCAGGCGGAGGGTGTCCGGCCCCACGGGCGCGGAGCCAGGAGGCCCTCCGGTCGGCGAGCCGGCTCCGGCTCGAGTGGAGGCGCCTTCCCGACGTGGTAGGTGAGGTGGCCGCCCTCGAGGACCCGGACATGTCCTCGGTCGGTGGCGATGAGCGCGTCCAGCGACCGCTCCACGCTGCTTCGCGGGAGGCCGGTGACGCTGAGAAGGTCGCCGAGCGTGGCTTCGCCCCCGAGGGCACGCAGCGACCAGAGGACCTGATCCGACGAATCGACTTCACGCGACGGCCTCAACCCCACCTCCGTGCGTTTGGGCAGTTCCGCCACAATAGCGCACCGGGGTGGCACGTGCCCACGTTTTCGTGCACGGGGCTGACAGGCGACTTCCGTTCGGGGCCGGTCCATGGATGTGCCGTGCAGGAGCCGCACCCAGGCGCTGAGGTGTAGACGACGCGTTGTGCCCCAGCGAGGGCGCCGCTACAGCGTCTGAAGGGGGATCCCCATGCTCCGCGCCGCGCCGGCCATGCGCTCGTCGTAGGTCGCAAGCCTCACGTCCCGCTCTCTCTCCCGCAGGAAGCTCAGCGACGCCAGGTGCAGCGCATCCGACGTGCGCACGGGCGCGCCCGGAGCTCGCGAGCTTCGAGGGGACGGTCCTGTCTTGCGGTCCTTATATCCCATCGGATATAATCGGGCATGACCGTCGTCCATGATCTCCGAACTCTCGCCAAGCTGACGCAGGCGGACCTGGCCGCTGCGGCGGGGACTTCACAGCCCACCATCGCAGCGTACGAGGCCGGGGCCAAGAGCCCGACGCTGGCCACGCTCCAGCGCCTCGCCGACGCCGCCGGGCTCGAGGTGGCCGTGACGTTCCACCCTCCAATGGTGCGGGAGGAACGCCGAAGCCTCCATCTGCACCAGGCCATTGCCCGTCACCTCGCGGATCACCCTGACGAGACCCTGCGACAGGCGCGTCGGACCCTCGCGCTCATGCGGAAGCGGCATCCCGAGGCGGGGGCCCTTCTGCGCGAGTGGAAGGTCCTCCTCGAGCGGCCGGTGGAGGAGCTCATCCCGGCCCTCACCGATCCGAGCCCCCGAGGGCGGGACCTGCGTCAGGTGACCCCCTTCGCCGGTGTCCTCACCGCAGCGGAGCGAGCCGAGGCATATCGCTCCTTCGAGGCCGAGGAGCGGAAGAGGTGAAACGGCGGGAATTCGAGCACGCCATCCGCGCCGCGGGAGCCGTCCTCGGCGTCGACGAGGTGTTGGTCATCGGAAGCCAGGCGCTGCACGGGTCCGTGAAGCGTTCTCTCCCGGAAGAGGCGGAGCGCTCGGTAGAGGTGGATGTCGCCGTCCTCGGCGACTCCGACGGCCGGCAGGCCGATCTCCTCGACGGCTCCATCGGCGAGGCGTCGATGTTCCACGCCACCTTCGGCTACTATGCGCAGGGGGTGGTCCCGGGCACGGCGATCGTGCCGGAGGGGTGGCGCCAGCGCCTCGTTCCGTTCCGCTCCCGGGCGACCGCGGGGGTCACGGCCCTCTGCCTGGAGCCCCACGATCTCTGGATCTCCAAGATGATCGCCGGCCGGCCCAAGGACCTCGAGTTCGGCCGTGCCCTCATGGACCGCGGCCTGGTCGACGCCGACACCCTGCGTGATCGCCTGGGTGCGGTCGAGAAGCTGCCCGCGCGCACCCGGAAGCGGATCCTGGGGAAGATCGACGCCTGGAGCCGAGGCCGATGAGTGGCGCCCTGGAGTGTCTCACGGTCGCCCTGGCGGACCGCTGCGGCCGGAGGGTCGCTCCTCACCGGCCCAGCTCCTCGACGAGGAGCCGGTGCGATGCCCGCACGTGCCGGTCCAGTGTGCACAGGGGCACCCGCCGGGCCTCGCTGTGCGCAGCCAGGAGCCTGTCGAAGGGGTCGCGCGTCCACGAGAGGGGAAGAGCCTTCTCCACGAGGGTCACCAGGGGCACCTCGTCCACGGAGAAGCGGCGATCGGAGGCCACGGCCTGCGCGAAGCCTGGCTCGAGGAGCGCGAGACGACCGACCTCGTGGAGGAACTGGATCTCGAGAAAGGATACGGGGGAGACGCCCCAGGGGCGGTACGCGTCCAGCCAGGGGAACTCCGCCAGGCGGCCCGCGTCGAGCGCCGTCCAGAGGAGGAAGTGCGTGTCGAGGAGGAGTCTCACCCCTCGGGCTCCAGCGAGCCGGTGTCCTCGGACCACGTCCACCCCCAGCGATCCGCCTCGTTCAAGGCGGGAACGCGCACGAGAGACGCGTAGTCAGGCACGCTGGCCTCTTCGGCGGGGTCCGTCTCGCGGCGGAGCACGATGCGCCGTCCGCCGCGCTCGATGCACACCACCGCACCCCCGGCCACCTCGTCGAGGAGCCGAAACCAGTTCTTACGGGCTTCGCTGGCCGTCACGCGTTTCATGTGTACAATGTACAACTAGCGCTCCGTCAGCTCCAGTCAGGACATCTTGGAGAGTCGCGCATTTGCTGGAGCGCACCCATGTTCAACCGGGCCGTTCTTCTCCCCTGAGTTTCACGCGATGACCGAGACTCCTGCCCCTCGCCTCACCGCCGCCCTTTCCGACCGCTACCGCATCGAGCGCGAGCTCGGGGCGGGGGGCATGGCCACGGTCTACCTGGCCGAGGATCTGAAGCACCAGCGCCAGGTGGCCATCAAGGTGCTGAAGCCGGAGCTGGCCGCCGTCCTGGGCGCGGAGCGGTTCATCCAGGAGATCACCACAACGGCGCAACTGCAGCACCCACATATTCTTCCACTCTTCGACTCGGGGACCGCCGACGGCTTCCTGTTCTATGTCATGCCGTATATCGAAGGGGAGACGCTGCGGGACAAGCTGAACCGGGAGACGCAGCTCGGCGTCGAGGAAGCGCTGAAGATCACCCGTGAGGTGGCCGACGCGCTGGACTACGCGCACCGGCACGGGGTGATCCACCGGGACATCAAGCCCGAGAACATCCTGCTGCACGACGGCCGGCCGATGGTGGCGGACTTCGGGATCGCGCTGGCGGTGTCGGCGGCGGCGGGCGGGCGCATGACCGAGACCGGTATGTCGCTCGGTACGCCGCACTACATGAGCCCGGAGCAGGCGACGGCGGACAAGGAGATCACCGGGCGGAGCGACGTCTACTCGCTGGCGAGCGTCCTGTACGAGATGCTGACGGGCGATCCCCCGCACGTGGGGTCGTCGGCGCAGCAGATCATCGTGAAGATCATCGCCGACGAGGCGCGGCCGGTGGGAGAGGTGCGCAAGTCCGTGCCGGCCAACGTGGCGGCCGCGCTGGCCAAAGCGCTGGAGAAGCTGCCTGCGGACCGGTTCGATGGCGCCAAGGCGTTTGCCGACGCGCTGGCGGATCCGCATTTCTCGACGGCGGTCACGGCTGCTTCCGCGGGCTCGGGGCCATCCTCGGGGCGGCAGCGAGGTGCCCTCGTCCTGGTTTCGGCCCTGGCGGTCGTCGCCACCGCCGCGGCCGTGGTGTTGGCCGTGCGTGGGCCGACCTCGTCACAGGGCCCCCTCGTCGTCTCGTCGCTTCAGCCACCGCCGGACGAGGACTTCAGCGAGCGGGCTTCCTTCGGGGCGCTTTCGCCGGACGGCCGGGCCTTTGCCTTCGTCGCCATCGCTTCGGACGGGGAGCGAAACCTCTGGGTACGGCGGCTGGACACCCTCGCCGCCCAGATGGTCCACGGTACCGAGGGTGCGGAGGCGCCGTTCTGGTCCCCGGACGGACGGTCGGTGGCGTACTTCGCGCACGATGCCCTGATGCGCGTGGACGTGCCGGGGGGGGCCCCGCGGACCTTGTGCCCGGCCACGCCCGAAGAGTCGGGCACGTGGGGCGACAACGGTGTGATCGTCTTTGCCACGGGACGGGGCCTCGAGCGTGTGGACGCCGCGGGGGGCCCGTGCACGGTCGCGATCCCCCTGGACTCCAGCGCGGCGTCCTATCGTCACCCGTCGTTCCTGCCGGGCGGCGGGAGGATCCTGTTCGAGAGTGTGGAGGGGTTAGGCTCGCAAGTGATAGCGGGCGACCTCGAGTCGGGCACGACGACCTCCATCATCCCGGGTGCGGCCGCCCCCACCTGGGTATCGCCCGGGTACGTCGTGTACGGGCGCTTCAACGAGGAAGGCAACTCGGCTCTCTACGCCCAACGCATCCGTGCCGACGGCTCCGCGGTCGAGGGAGAAGCCACGACGCTCACGGGACCGGTGCGCACCTCCAACCTCGTCTTCTCGTACGCGGCGTCGGAGCGCGCGCTCCTGTACCTCCCCGGCCTCGGGGATCGTGTGAAGCCCATCGTGGACAGGACGGGCGAGGTCGTTGATACCGTGCGCGTCGACAACACCTGGACACACCGCTACGCTCACAGCCATCCCTGGGTCGCCCTCGGAGATGCGAGGACGATCTGGCTGTACAACCTCGAGCAGGGCCTGGCGACCCCTCTCGTTCCGCGGGATCCCGGCATGGACGTCATTCGCGCCTTTCCGGTGTGGGCGCCTTCGGATTCCGCGGTGGCGTTCGGATGGTGTCATCTGTCCGTCGTGCGGGTCGCGGACCTCTCCGTCCGCCGTATCGCCCCGCGATCGACGGAATGCCGCAGGGCGACCGACTGGTCGTCCGACGGACGCTACCTCGTCTTCACCGACATCCCGTCGCCCGGCACGCGGAGCGCCCAGGATACGGCGGCGACGCCGCAGGGTCACACCTCCGTCGCCGCGCTCGATCTGGCGCAGGGGCGCACCATCCGGTTCAACGTGCCCGGGAACGCCAGCGAAGGTGCGCTTTCACCCGACATGCGGTGGATCGCGTACACGTCCGACGAGGCCGGGACGCCGGAGGTGTACGTCCGGCCCTTCCCCGGCGGGGGCCGATCCGTGCGGGTGTCACGCCAGGGAGGCAGGGCACCCCGTTGGACGAGGGATGGCCGTCAGCTCTACTTCGAGGCGCCGGACGGCGGCGTCATGGTCGTGAGCGTGACGCCCGGCTCCGACTTCCAGCCGCCCTTCTCGCCGCGGCTCCTCTTCCACGCGCCGGGTTGGACCCGCTCCCTCTTCTTCGATTCCGGCACACCGTACGACGTAAGCCCCGACGGCCAGCGCTTCATTGTCCGGCAGACTGCGTCGACGAAGGATGCGGTGCTCGTCCAGAGCTGGCCGGCGAAGCTCGTGGGGCAGGGGGGCTCGTGACCGAGACGCCCGCCCCCCGCCTCAGCGCCGCCCTCTCGGACCGCTACCGCATCGAGCGCGAGCTCGGCGCGGGCGGCATGGCTACAGTCTATCTGGCCGAGGATCTGAAGCATCAGCGCCAGGTGGCCATCAAGGTGCTGAAGCCGGAGCTGGCCGCCGTCCTGGGCGCCGAGCGCTTCGTCCAGGAGATCACCACCACCGCGCAGCTCCAGCACCCGCACATCCTTCCGCTCTTCGACTCCGGCACCGCCGACGGGTTCCTGTTCTACGTGATGCCGTACATCGAAGGGGAGACGCTGCGGGACAAGCTGAGCCGGGAGACGCAGCTCGGCGTCGAGGAAGCCGTCCGGATCACCCGGGAGGTGGCGGACGCGCTGGACTATGCGCATCGCCACGGGGTGATCCACCGGGACATCAAGCCGGAGAACATCCTGCTCCACGACGGCCGGCCGATGGTGGCCGACTTCGGGATCGCGCTGGCGGTGAGCGCGGCGGCGGGCGGGCGCATGACCGAGACAGGGATGAGCCTGGGCACGCCGCACTACATGAGCCCGGAGCAGGCGACGGCGGACAAGGAGATCACCGGCCGCTCGGACGTCTACTCCCTGGCGAGCGTTCTGTACGAGATGCTCACGGGCGACCCACCGCACACGGGCAGCTCGGCGCAGCAGATCATCGTGAAGATCATCGCCGACGAAGCGCGGCCGGTGGGGGAGGTTCGGAAGTCTGTGCCGGCGAACGTCGCGGCGGCTTTGACGAAGGCCCTGGAGAAGCTGCCGGCGGACCGGTTCGAGAGCGCGAAGACCTTCGCCGACGCCCTGGCGGATCCCCACTTCACCACGCGGAGCGGGGACGCCGTGGGCGGCGCGGCACCGGCCGCCGTGCGCGGTCTCCGGTGGTGGATCCGCAGCCCCTGGTCGTGGGCGGCGACGGCGGCTGTGGTCCTCCTCGCCGCAGGTCTTCTCGCCGAGCGCGCGACGATGCGCCCGCCCGACATCATCTACACCGAGAAGACGTTCCGGACGCAGGCCATCTTCTCGGCGCGCTTCGCGCCCGACGGGAAGACGCTGGTCTTCAGCGGCACCCCCTTGGGCGAGGGCGGGACCACGTCGCGTCTCTTCGTCATCCGGCCGGAGTATCCCGAGGCTCAGGTCCTGGGTGCGGACTCCACGCGCCTGCTGGCGATCTCGTCGAGCGGGGAGCTCGCCGTCCTCACCCACTCGGTCTTCATGCACCACCGTCTCTTCGACGGGACGCTGGCCACGATGCCGCTGGGCGGCGGCGCGCCCCGGGAGTTGATGGCCGACGTGCGCGAGGCCGACTGGGCGCCCGATGGGAAATCCATGGCGATCATCCACCGGGTGGACGGCATCGACCGCCTCGAGTACCCCCTGGGGACGGTGATCGCGACCACGAGCGGGTACTTCTCCGACCTCCGTGTCTCACCCTCCGGGGCCGAGATCGGCCTCTTCGACCATCACGATGCGTACGACGACCGGGGGGCCGCGGAGATCCTCGACCGCACCGGCCACGTCCTCGCCCGCTCACCCGTCCACTGGGCCGCCGAAGGCCTGGCCTGGCTGCCCGACGGGCGTGCGCTGCTGTACTCCGGTTCGACGCAGACGGGTTCGTTTTCGACCTTTGCGGCTTTTTCCCTCGACCGCGGCGGACACGAGCGGCTCCGGCTCCGGTCGGCGGGCGGCATCACGATCCACGACGTCGCGAAGGACGGTCGCTGGCTGGCGACCGAGGACAACGTCCGGACTGCCGTCTTGGCCCGCGGCTCCGGTGCGAGCCAAGCCCGGGACATGGGCTGGCTGGATCTGTCCGCCATGGGCGTCCTCAGCGCCGACGGCTCGTGGCTGGCCTTCATCGACGAAAGCGTAACGGGCGGGCCCGACTACACGGTGATGCTGCGCAGGACCGACGGCTCACCGGCCGTACGGCTCGGTGACGGCGTCCCCGTGGGGTTCTCCTCGGACGGACGGTGGGTTCTCGCGCAGGTGGCGAGCACTCCGCCCCGCCTGGTGCTCTATCCCACCGGTCCCGGCGAGCCCAAGCAACTGGACCCCGGGCAGGTCGCTTCGCTGTCGCTCTCGTACTCGAGTGGGGCCTCGCGCCTGTCCGCCGACGGCAAGCACTACCTCTTCTGCGGCAGTATCGAGGGCCACGCCGCGAGCTGCTTCATCGGCACCGTGGACGGCGCGGGGCCGCCCCGGCCGGTGACGCCGGAGGGTACGGGGGCGGCGGTGATGACTTCCGACGCACGTCGCGTCGCGGCGCGGGTCGTCGACAGCGTCTTCGTCTTTTCCGTGGATACCGGCGAGCGGCATGTGGCTCAGGGCGTGACACCGGACGATGCGCTCCTCCGGTGGAGCCCCGACGGACGCGCCCTCTGGGTCTACCGGTCGGAGCCGGGTGCGTTCGACGTGGAGGCTGTCGACCCCGCCTCGGGACGGCGCTCGTCGTTGACGCGGATCGACCTCCCGTCGGGCTCCGGTCTCCGCAGCGCCGTACTGACGTCGGTCAGCGACGACGCCCGCGCGTACGCATTCGGGGAGGAGCTGCTCACCTCCAGGCTCTTCGTCGTGGAGGGCGCCCGATGAATGCCCTCGACCGACTCGCCACCGAGAGGCTCTCTCATGGCTGACGTCGCGGACCGCCTCTCCGCCGCCCTCTCCGACCGCTACCGCATCGAGCGCGAGCTCGGGGCGGGGGGGATGGCCACCGTGTACCTGGCGGAGGACCTGAAGCACCAGCGCCAGGTGGCTATCAAGGTGCTCAAGCCTGAATTGGCCGCGGTACTGGGCGCCGAGCGCTTCATCCAGGAGATCACCACAACGGCACAACTCCAACACCCACATATTCTTCCGCTTTTCGACTCCGGCACCGCCGACGGCTTCCTGTTCTACGTGATGCCGTACATCGAGGGGGAGACGCTCCGGGACAAGCTCAACCGCGAGACGCAGCTGGGGGTGGACGAAGCCGTACGCATCACGCGGGAGGTGGCGGATGCGCTGGACTATGCGCACCGGCACGGGGTGATCCACCGAGACATCAAGCCGGAGAACATCCTGCTCCACGACGGCCGGCCGATGGTGGCGGACTTCGGCATCGCCCTGGCTGTGAGCGCGGCTGCAGGCGGCCGGATGACGGAAACCGGCATGTCGCTGGGAACGCCGCACTACATGTCGCCGGAGCAGGCGACGGCGGACAAGGAGATCACCGGGCGGAGCGACGTCTACTCGCTGGCGAGCGCGCTCTACGAGATGCTCACGGGGGACCCGCCGCACACGGGGAGCTCGGCTCAGCAGATCATCGTGAAGATCATCGCCGACGAAGCGCGGCCGGTGGGGGAGGTGCGGAAGTCGGTGCCGGCCAACGTGGCGGCCGCGCTCACGAAGGCGCTGGAGAAGCTGCCGGCGGACCGGTTCGACAGCGCGAAGGCATTCGCCGACGCGCTGGTGGACCCAGGGTTCCGGCACGGAAGCGAGGGAGGGGCGCGGGAGGCCGCAGCCCCGCCCCGTGCATGGCGCTGGATGCGGGATGGCCGCACCGTAACGCTCGCGACCGTCGGCGTCCTATCGCTCGGCTCTCTGGCATGGGCACTAACGCGGGGCGGCGCCGAGACAGGTCCCGAGATCTATGACGTCGCCCTGCCCGACAGCGCCGCCATGGACTTCACGGGCGTCACTGCGAGCACGCCATACGGCTCTCCGTTCCAGGGTCCGTCGATCGCTCCGGACGGAAGCGTGGCGGTGTATGCCGTCGCGCGGGGGAGCTCCACCATGCTGTGGCGCCGCAGCCTCCGTGACACGAGCGCGGCGCCCATCCCGGGTAGCGAGGGCGGCAGCACCCCGTCCATTTCCCCCGACGGGTCCCAGTTGGCGTTCGTCGCCCACGGGAGCCTCATGACCGTATCCATGGCGGGCGGGCAGCCGCGCGCCGTCGCCGATGTCGATGGCGATCCCTATACGGTCAACTGGATCGCGCCCACCACGCTGATCGTGGTGGATCAGGGGGGGTACCGGTTCCGGCGGATCGATACGGACGCGGGGACGCTCGACAGCCGGTCCGCGCCGTACTGCTTCGACGGCCGCTGGATCTCCGACGTGCAGCAGGTGCTCTGCAATGCCCGTGGGATGGGGTCGGTCGTCGATCCGGCCACCGGGGACGTCTGGCCTCTGAAGACGCGGACAGACGGCGGACAGCCCTCGACGCCGCTGGCCGGTACCGCGGTCCGGCTCGTCGGCGGCCGGTACGTCGTCTACGAGTCGCCGCAAGGAGAGTTGCGCGCCGCGCCGTTCGACCCATCCTCCCACACCGTGGGACGATCTGCGTCGCTGCTCACGGGCATCAGGGTCACGTCGATCGGCTCGGCGGACTACGACATCTCGGCGACGGGCACGCTGGTCTTCGCCCCTGGCGGCAACGCGCAGATCGGACGAATCGTGAGGCTTTCGGCCGGCGGCACCCCGACGCCGCTGCCCGTCCCCGAGGGCGCGTACCAACGCTGGGACCTGAGCCGGGACGGGCGCTGGCTCGCCGCGGTGGTGGGGGGGCCGGGCTACCAGGAATTGCGGATCTTCGACCTTCAGGGCGCTCAGTCGTTCACCTGGTTGCGTGCGACGTACGTCGATCAGCCGTTGTGGAGCCCAAACGGCGACAACACACTGCTCCTGGGCGTGCAGGACTCCGCGGGTGCCGCCATCCTGCGCGGCGTCCCCTCGTCCGCCGCGGAGCCCGACACCGTCTTCGCAGCGGATGACGCCGCCGCGGTTCTGCGGCTGATGGATTGGTCCAGCCCGCACCAGGTGATCGGGTTGGCCGGAAGTGGCTACCAACTCATCCGATTCGATCCCCTCGCCCGCGTCGCGCGGTTCGACACCATTGCGAGTGAAGGGCAATTCGCCATGACATCCCCGGACGGGCGCCACCTCGTGTTGAGCCGGGCGGCGGGCAGTCGTATCGTCGTCACCGCCGCGCCTCCCGGCCCGTGGGAACGCCAGATCGCCTCCAGCGCCGTAGAGCCGCTCTGGCTTTCCAGCTCGGAGCTGCTCTACCGGGCCGCGTTCATGTGGAAGGTGGTGCGCATCGACCCGGCCACCGGGGAGCCGGAGGGGCCGGCGTCGGACTGGGGGGCCGACCGGCGCTTCGCCGACACCTTCGGCTGGTCTCAACGTCCGGATTGGCACGGCGGCATCATCTACCTGCAGGGGCCTCCGGCCACGCAGGCTACCTACCTCCGGGTCATCCCGAACTGGGTGGCGCAGATGGAGCGTGCGGTGGACGAGGCCAACCGATGAGCCGGTCCCTATCGTGCCGAGCCCACGGGTGGGGACTTTCCAGGATCCTGGTCTGATCCGCGGCCGCGCCGCATGTTGACGCCAATGTCCGATCTGCCCTCCCGCCTGACCGCCGCCCTGGCCGATCGCTACCGCATCGAGCGCGAGCTCGGCGCAGGGGGCATGGCCACGGTCTACCTGGCCGAGGACCTGAAGCACGAACGGGACGTGGCCATCAAGGTGCTGCGCCAGGATGTGGCGCAGAGCATCGGAGCGGAGCGGTTCCTCCAGGAGATCCGCCTGGCCGCGGGCCTGTCCCACCCGAACATCCTGCCGGTGTTCGACTCGGGGGAGGTGGCCGGGCTCCTGTTCTACGTCATGCCCAACGTCGCGGGACGGTCCGTGCGTGACCTTCTGGACCGTGGAGGTCCCCTTTCGGTGGACGTGGCGGTGCGCATCGCCCGAGAGGTCGCTGAGGCGCTGGACTACGCCCACCGCCACGGCGTGGTGCACCGCGACATCAAGCCCGACAACATCATGCTCCACGAGGGGCACGCCCTGGTGGCGGACTTCGGGATCGGCAAGGCCGTCGGCGGCGCGGATGCCCAGACCCTCACCCAGACCGGCGCCACGGTGGGCACGCCCGCGTACATGAGCCCGGAGCAAGCGGCGGGCGAGGCCGTCGACGGTAGGAGCGACCTCTACGCGCTGGGCTGCGTGCTGTACGAGATGCTGGTGGGCGAGCAGCCGTTCACCGGACCCACGGTGCAGGTCGTGATCGCCAAGCGGTTCATCCAGACGCCGCCAGATATCACGGCGCTGCGCGAAGGCGTGCCGCGCCCGGTGGCGCGGTCGGTGCAGAAGGCGCTGGCGCGCACGCCCATCGACCGGTTCGAGACGGGGACGCAATTCGCTGCGGCGCTCGCGGAGCTGGACATGCCGGAGCCGACGGCGGTGGAGGCCGTACCGGAGAAGTCCATCGCGGTGCTGCCCTTCGCGAACCTGAGCAGCGACCCGGAGAACGAGTTCTTCGCCGACGGCGTCACGGAGGAGATCCTCAACGCCCTGTCGCACGTGGCGGAGCTGCGCGTCGCGGGGAGGATGTCGTCGTTCTCGCTCAAGGGGAAGAACCAGGACCTGAAGGTGATCGGCGAGCAGCTGCACGTGCGGCACGTGCTCGGCGGGTCGGTGCGGCGGGCGGGGAAGCGGGTGCGGATCACGGCGCAGCTCGTCGACGCGACCGACGGCTATCACATGTGGTCCGAAAAGTACGACCGGGAGATCGAGGACGTCTTCGCGGTGCAGGACGAGATCGCGACGGCCATCGCTGCGAAGATGAAGACGGCGCTGAACATAGGGGCAGCGGCGAAGGCCCAGCGCGCGGCCGCGAGCATCGAGGCGTACGAGGCCTACCTGAAGGGACGGGCGCTGCTGTACCGGCGCGGGCAGTCCATCCGCGAGGGGATGGAGCTGATGGAGAAGGCGCTCGCGCTCGATCCCGAGTACGGCCTGGCATGGTCGGGGCTGGCCGACACGTACAGCCTGCTCGGCTACTACGCGATGATGCCGCCGGAGGTGGCGCGGGAGAAGGCGGGCGAGGCGTCGGCCGAGGCCCTGCGGTTGGCGCCGGACCTCGCCGAGTCGCATACGTCGCGCGGGCTGTTCGCGCTGCTGTTCGAGTGGAACTGGGAGGAATCGAAGCGGGAGTTCGAGCGGGCGCTGGAGATCAACCCGGGCTACATCCAGGGCGCGGGGTGGTACCACCTGTTCTATTGGGGATTCCTGTGCGGGCGGTCCGAAGCCGTGCTCCGCGGCCTGAGGGAATGCTGGGCGAGAGACCCCCTGTCGGGGTACGCTGCTGCCGTCGTGGGCATCGGTCTGTGCACCTTCTTCCGTGACCGTGAGGTGCTCGACTGGTGTCGGCGTGCCGAAGACCTCGATCCCGGTGCATTCCTCACGGTCTGGCTCCGGCAGCTGGCGCAGATGTCGCTGGGCGAATGGGACGACGCGATCGCGACAGGGAAGCTCGCACTTGATGGCTCGGGGGGGATGGCACTTCCCGCGGTGTTTCTGGGGCTGTCGTATCATGCGAACGGGGATCTTCCCGCTGCAGAGTCCATCTACGACGAGTTGACCGCACGCTCCGCCCGCGAGCACGTGGCCCCCGCGTATCTGGCGGCGCTGGCGGCGGCCCTGGGCAACCGCGAGGCGGTGTTGTCGCACCTCGCGGACGCCGCGCGTCGGCGCGATCCGGGGATCGTGATCTTCGCGCACGGCTGGCCCGGCATGCAGCCCCTCCAGGCGCTCCCGGAATACCAGGCCATCCTGCACGACATCGGCCTCACCGGGTGGGCGGAGCGTGAGGCGAAAGAGGTGAACCGATGACGGCCCCCGCCGACCGCCTCACCTCGGCCCTGGCCGACCGCTACCGCATCGAGCGCGAGCTCGGCGCGGGCGGCATGGCCACGGTCTACCTGGCCG
>JAJDNI010000035.1 GCA_022340755.1 Gemmatimonadota bacterium | reverse complement strand
CGTCCCCTCCGCGGTGACGTGCATGGGATCGTCCCCCAGACGGACGACGTCCAGGTCGCGCACCGTGACCCCTGCGCTGTCCCACGCAAGGCGGACAGTACGCGCATTGCCCCACGTGACCGAGTCCAGGCGCATGGTCAGGCTGTCCACGGCGACATCCCCGCGGCCCTCCCCGAGGGTGAAGTCACCGGAGGCGGTGTAGGCCTCGGTGGCGCTCCGCGTCAAGTCCGCGTTGGCCCTTCCCGTGTCTCCATTCAGGTGCGTGTCGAGATGTACGTGGTCGTACGACCGTCCCAGCGCCACCACCTGTTGCGCGTCCATCGTCGCTTGCACTTCACGATCGACACCGAGGGCGCGCCGCGCCGTGAGACGTACGGAGCCCTCGCCGACACTGTCCGTGCCGAAGACCGCGCGGCTCAGGGTCATCGACCCCTCGACGTCGAGGTTCGCCAGGGATCCCCCGAGGGTGATGCGCCCGTCCATGGAACCGGACATGGCTACCTCGTCTCGCGTTGGTAGCGTGTCCGGATCGATACCATTGATTCGAAGCGCCTCCATCTCGAGAGCGCTCAGGCCGTCCCGCGTGAGGACCGTGTCACCCATGAAGACCGGGCGCAGCCCCAGCAGCGAATCCGTGTGGAACACGAGTCGGGCCTGTCCAGTGCTCCCTCGCACCAGCCCGAGCTCGCCGGACCCACGGATGTCCGTGCCGCCGACCAGCGCGTCGAGGGTGTCGACGGTCAGGCGGCCCCCCGCCGCCGAGGCTAACGCCGTGACCGAGTCGACGTGAAGGCCACCGAGGCGAGAAGCGTACGCCACTACCGACGCGCTCGCTTCGACGGAATCCGCGGACAGCCCGTGGCCGTCGAGCACCAGGCGCCCTGAGAACAGCGACGGATCCGGGAGCACTCCGGCGACGTCGGACGCACGCACGCGGTCGAAGTCGGCGCTGAGCCGATACCCTCCCGCGGGCCGGGATCCGTTCAGGGTGCCGTCGAGGGTCATGTGGCCTTGTCCCACCCCCACCTCACCCGTGACGTGAAGAGCACCGATCGGGCCTGTGGCACGCATGTGCCCCGACGCGGTGCCCCGGAGCTTCAGGGCCGGCTCGGCGGGCGACAACAGAGCCATCGCCAGCGGAGAGAGGTCGCCGCGTACGTCGATGCGCCAACTTTCGTCGGCGGGCCGTCGGACCGAGCCACGAAGTACCACGTGGGACTCGGGAATCGAATCGGCCTGGCGCGCGACCTCGGCGGTGAAGCGGATCCCCTCCTTCACGCTCCCGGTCGCCTCCACGGTCGCGCGGCCCATGCCCGGGATCGGCAGCTTGGGCAGGAGGGCGGCAAGGACATCGAAGTTCATCGGATCGAGCGTGGCCCTGAAGTCCGTGAGCCCCGGATCGTCGGGAAGGGCTTGAAGCGTGCCGCCGAAATGCATGGTGGTGGGAAGCCCCGTGTGTCCTTCGGGCACCAGCGTGACCTGTCCCTCCGTGGACAGCGCTCCTAGTCGACCCGACAGGGTGGCGTGACCGCTGAGCCATCCGTTCATCGGCAGGTCACTCCCGATCCAGGGCGCCAAGCGCTGCAGCACCAGCGGGCTGGCATCCACCGTCAGGGTCCGGAGCTGCAGCCCGTCGTCGTCGAGGGCGATGCGCCCGCTGACGTCGAGACGGCTCGCCTCCAGCTCCACGCGGACCTTTCGGAGCTCCACATTGGTGGCCGAGGCGACGGTCACCCCCAGCCCACCCGAGAACGTCCCACGGGGAATGCGGTCGTCGAGCCACCGGAGATCGGACAGGCTGGCGTCCCCCACGGTCTGGGCCTCGAGGTTGAAGCCCCAGGAGCCGGCCTCGCTCGGACGGGGACCGAGGGCGACGCTCCCCTGCAGGGAAGATGCCGGGAGGTCGATCTCGGCGTCGTCGAGCCGGCCGCCGCCCTTGCCCACCGTGAGGGCTCCCTTGGCTCCGGTGATGCGCACGGGCCGCTTGAGCACGGCAACGTTCGTGGACAAGGAGGCGAGTCGCCCCGACAACGTCTCGCCTTCGCCGGAGCCCAGGACCAGATCCCGCACCTCGAGTGAGATGCTATCCAAGCCGAGGCGCCGCAACCGCCCTCTACCGTTGGGGGAAGGCACGGTGGTCACGCCCTCGGGAACCGCACCCTCCACGGGCGTGAAGACCTGCACCGTGCCATCCACGACCCGGACGGCGCCGATGGCCAGCCGGAACGGCGACGAGGCCGTGTCGGATCCGGCTTCGGCGGCCTTGAGCAGCCGAGAAACGTTGGCTTCGGTCTCGCCGGGAAGCCTGCTGATGTCGACGGTCGGCCTCCACACCACCACGGACCCGATGCGGGGTGCCCCCCCCAGGAGGCTAAAGATGGAGTAGCGTATCCGCACGGAGTCCGCGATGAGGAAGGGGAGGCCGTCCGCGCCCGTCATGTGGACCCCCACCAGCGTGGCACCGGTCAGAAGGGTGCGGCTGCGGATCCCGTCCACGACCAGGTCACCCGCCAGGGTACCGCGCACCTTGCCGAGGACGGAATCCAGGACGAGCCGCTGGCCGCCGCCCAGCCTAACCAGGGCCGCGCCGGCGCCCCCCACGAGGACGCCGATCAGGAACAGGCTCCCCAGCAGCCCTCGGCCCCACCGCTTCCGCCGGCGGGGGCGAGACGGCTCCGAGGGAGCCGGCGAGCCGGAGGTCCGCTCGGGCGCATCCACGTCAGAATGCCTGCCCGATGGAGAGATGAAGCTGGAGGCGTCTCAAGGACCAGGCAGGTGAGTCGCCGAAAAGGACCTGCGGAGTCAGCACCGCCAGCGCCCTGGTCTTCACGTAGTCGATGGCCTGGCCGTCGACTACGATCTTGGAGCTTTCGGTGTCCGTCGCCGGATCGAACGGACGGATCTGTGTCGTCACGACGGACAGGTCCTGCCCTCCCCTGAACCTGTACGCCAGGTCGACGCGCAGCGGTCCGATGGCGCTCAGATACCGGACACCGACCCCCGGTGTGACCTGGATGTCCCGAAGAGCCACCTTCTCGCGCTCTCCCCACACCTGGCCGAAGTCGGTGAACACCGCTCCCTCGAACGAAGAGGCGATGGGAAAACGCGCTTCCAGATTGCCTTCGATCACCCGCGTCCCGCCGGTGGGTCGGGAGACGAACCCGTGGTCACCGAGGGGCGAGGCGTTGCACGTCAGATCCATGACCTCTTGCGCCGTGCACCCGGCCCCGGCCGTGGAGAGCAGCGGCTCCACGTCGGTGGTGAGGACGCGCGGGCCTAGCCGGCTCTGCGGGTACCCCCTCACCGAGTTGGCACCCCCCGCGTAGAAGCGCTTCTGTGGATGCACGATGTCGACTCCCCCCGTGGGGGTGCCCAACAGCTTCTCGAAGGCGCCCGCTCCGACCCATCCCATGCGCACCCGTCCCGCGAGGACGGACCGGTCGGTGATCGGCTCGTACCGCACCACCTCGCCCACCACCCGGTCGTATGCAAAGTCCGAGCCGGTGTAGCTCGCGGCGTGCTCTAGATCGATGGAGAGGGCGTACCCACGGGACGGGTTCAGGACGTTGTCGGCGGTGTTCCTGGTGAGGTCGATGCCGATGGGAGCGAGCCAGTTCCGGCCCTGAAGGCTGGAGATGTCCTGGGGCGTGCACACGAGAAAGTTCGTACAGAACAACGCCTCGGCGGCATCCAGGCGCGACAGCTCCGGTCGGTACGAGAGCGTCAGCGGGGTGCGGGGACCGATGGAGCGAGTCAGGGCGAAGGAGAGGCCCACCGCCCGCCGAACGAAGACGTTGGGCAGGCTCTGCCGTTCCCCGTAGATCGACGCCTGGAAAGCGTTGCGCGTGGAGAAGATCCAGGGCTGGGAGAAGTCCACGGACGCCAGCCAGGTGATCCGTCCGAAGGGCCCCCGCCCGCTGTACGGGCATAGGAGGTCCTTGTACTCCCGGGCCAGGATGTTGGACACGCGGCCATGCACCTGAAGGCGGCGGCCTCCTCCGAGGAGGTCGCGGTGCACCCAACGCGCATCCACGTCGAAGCACTCCGCGGTGCTCCACCCGGCGCCACCTCTCATGCGGTGGAGGTCACCCTCCTGCACCGCCACGTGCACGGGCACGATCGAATCGGGTGTCGCACTCAGGTCCGGGGTGACGCTCGCGCTGCGTACGATGTCGAGGCCGAAGAGCCTCGCCTGTGCCTCCTGCAGCTGTGACGCCCGGTACAGGTCGCCCCCGCGGAACTGGATGGTCCTCAGCACCGTGGATTCGGAGAGGTTCTTGTTACCCGCAACGCTGACGTGCCCGTAGTGCGCTCGGGACCCGGCAACCACGTCGAAGGTCACCCTGGCGTGATACGGGTCGCTCCGTGGAATGAGGAAGCTCACGAGCACGTCGGCGTGTGCATATCCCTGACTCGCCAGTCGCCAGATGAGCGTGTCACGGGTCGCATCCGTCGCGATGGAGCTCAGACGATCTCCCCGCTGCAGCGGGAGGTTCTCCAGCAGCGAGGTGCTACGGAAGTCTTCGACGCCCTCGAAGCCGATGGAGTCCACGAGGGTCGGACGACCTTCGGTGATGTGGAACGTGATCTGGAGTGTGCTGTCCGATCGCACCGTCATGGTCGTGTCGATCTTCACTTCCCGGAAGCCACGCCACTGGTACCACACGCGCAGCCTTGTGGGGTCCACCGCGAACTCGTTCCGATACAGATACGCGCGCTGAATGGCGAAGTCGGCTCCCGCCCAGCAGAAGGGCTTCAGAACCAAGGAGCGACACTCGGTCTGGCGCGTGACGATGGCCCAGGCCAGGGAGTCGGAGGGGTAGGCGTGATTCCCCACGAAGCGTACCGAAGACACTTCCTGTCGCCCCGGAGGCGGCATCTGCGCCGACAGCGCGCTCGACGCCAGCAGGGCCATCATGCCCATCACCATCACCGCCAGGCCCGTCGAGGACCCGACGGGGAAACGCCGAGGGGAGCGCTGCCTCACGCTCCCCCCATCCCCGCCTCGGCGGCGCCCGACTCGCCGCCGGGAGCCTCCTCGGGCGGAGCGGGCACCTCACGATGGCCCAGAGAGTCACGGGCCAGCAGGATACGAGCCAGATAGAATGCCAGAGCGCCCACGCCCGCGGCGGCGATTCCCGCGGCCAGGAGCGCGGCGGCGTTCTCCCGCCGTTCGGGGGGTCTGCGGATCCAGAGGGTGCTCACCGGTGGTCCTCCGCGGTCTCCGCCCCCAGACGCCAGCGCGGAAAGCCGACGGGCTCCCCGGGGTCGAAGTGGCGTGACCGCTCGTCGAATCGATAGGGTGTGACTTCTACCCCGCGGTCGTCCACGCGGATCACGTGCAGGCCGTTCGCCCCCTCCTCCGGCGGCCGGCCCCGGGACGAAGCCGTGGTGCCGCACGCCAGCAGAGGAATGCCCGGCCGCCCCTCGGGATCGGGAACCAGGGCTCGGGACGTGGACAGATGCGTGCGGTGCACGTGGCCCCCGAGTATCAGATCCACCCCCATCGACTCGAATGCACGGAGAAGCTCGCCGGCCCGCGGGAGGGGGTGGCCGCCCCCTCCATCCGGCGTGACCACGAAATGGTGATGCGTCACGAGGATGCGCACGTCACTACCGGCGGACGCCGTCAAGGCGCGTCGAGCGAAGGCGACCTGACGAGCATCGAGGCGGCCTCCGACGATGGCGCGGCGCGGGGCGGAGGAATTCAGCGCCACCACCGTGGCCCCGGCCAACCGGGTCACCGAATCCAGCTCCTCGGACATGAAACGCCGCCACTTCCCGTACGGGGAGACGAGCCGCTCCCAGATCCGATACAGGGGCACGTCGTGGTTGCCCGGCGTGATCACCAGAGGCGCCTGCACCTTCGCGACGAAGTCGCGGACGGTTTGGTATTCCCTCGCCTTCGCCCGTTGCGTCAGGTCTCCGGAGAGAACCACGAGATCAGGAGCCAGGTCCCGGCCGAGGCTGAGGAACGCCTCGGCCGCGTGCGGTCGGTAGGGTCGTCCCGTCTGTAGGTCGGATCCGTGGAGAATGAGCATCGCGACCCTCAGGCGGGGGCCTCGCCGCTGGGTTCGGCCGACCTGCGTGATGTCCTCACCATGCCCACGAGCCCGACGGCCACCGCACCCAGGCTGATCACCTGAGCCAGCGTCAGAATCCCGATGAAGCGGTCGTCCTTGGCCCTCAGGAACTCCACCGTGAAGCGCTCGAGCCCCGCGAGGGTCAGCCACAGCATGAAGAGCCATCCCTTCCGCCGGTGGTGCCGGCGCAGCCGCCACAGCAGGAAGAAGATGAGCGTGGAAAGGCCGACCTCGTAGAGCTGGGTCGGATGGACCGGAACGATCTGGCCGTACTTCTCGATGAGCGAGGGGTCCACCGTGATGTGGAAATCCCTCTGGATGGCCGCCACGCTGGTGGGCGGCGTCCCGTGGGGAAATCGGATGCCCACCCAGGAGTCCGTCGGGCGCCCCCAATCGTCACCAACGAGAAAGCACCCGACACGTCCCACCGCGTAGGCAATGGCCAACGCGGGCGCCACGACGTCCGCCATCTGTGGCAAGGGGAGCTTCTGCCTCCGGATCTCCCAGATCACCAGGATCGTGGCCAGCGTGAAGCCCCCGTACCAGACCAGCCCGCCTCGGGCGAAGATCAAATGAACGGGATCCTGCAGGAGCCGTGGCCAATTGAGGAAGATGTAGTAGATCTTCGCGCCCAGGATGCCACCCACCACCGCCATGAAGACCAGATCCCACGCCTTGTCGGGGTCTTCGCCGATACGGTTCATCCCCGCGCGCGTGACGTAGCCCGCGGCGAGGAACGCCAGGAGCATCATCACGCCAAAGCTGGTGATGGGCTGCCCCCCGAGGAGCGGAAGCCACTGGGGCAACTTGAAGAGGACGGGGTACATGGTGTTCAGCTCATCCTGTCGGTGAGGCCAGGAAAGGCGAGGTCGGCGGCTGCCGTGGCCTCCGGTGG
This sequence comes from Gemmatimonadota bacterium, assembly GCA_022340755.1. GTDB lineage: Bacteria > Gemmatimonadota > Gemmatimonadetes > Longimicrobiales > Gaopeijiaceae > SZUA-318. Next base: position 6,524 of record JAJDNI010000035.1, on the reverse strand, counting down.
AGCCACCTGACCGAGGTCGAAACGGAAGCGCGCCGTCCGCGCCACCATGGCGCCGTTGTCCAGGGATAGGCGTGGGGAAGCATGGAACAGACGCCCTTCGGGACCGAGACGCGTCTTCAGCTCCTCCCGCAGTCGCCGGTTCGCGCTCACCCCTCCACCTACAAGGACCCGATCGCAGCCCGTCTCTTCGACAGCCCGCATGGTCTTGGACGCCAGAACGTCCACGGCGGCTTCCTGGAACGCGGCGGCGACGTGAGGACGTTCGGCATTCGGGACGCCCTCTTCTCCGAGGCGCCGTACGAGCTCCACGACGGCGGTCTTGAGCCCACTGAAGGAGAAGTCGAAGTAGTCGCCATCGCTCGGAGACTGGCCCCCACGGAGCATGGGGCGCGGCAACCGATGTCGGTCGGGATCCCCGTCCGCCGCCACACGTTCGATCTCGGGGCCACCCGGGTAGGCCAACCCCAGGAGCTTGGCCACCTTGTCGAACGCCTCCCCCGCGGCGTCGTCGCGCGTCTGCCCGAGAAGGCGATACCGACCCCATGCCTCGGCGTACAACAGCAGGGTATGGCCCCCGGAGACCAGGAGACCCACGAAGGGGGGCTCCGCCGTGGGGTCATCCATCGAAGCGCCGAACAGGTGGGCCTCCATGTGGTGAACCGCGATCAAGGGCTTCCGCAGCGCGAACGCCGCCGCTTTGGTCCAGCACACCCCGACGAGCAGAGCGCCGATCAAGCCGGGCCCGGCCGTGACCCCGAAGACGTCGATGTCCTGCAGACTCACGCCGGCCTGCCCCAGGGCCTCCCGGGCCACGGCATCGATCTTCTGGAGGTGCGCGCGCGCCGCCAGCTCCGGCACCACGCCGCCGAACACCTTGTGCTTGTCCTGGGAGAGGATGACGTGACCGAGTATCCGGTTGTCCCCGCCGAGCACGGCCACGGACGTCTCGTCGCACGACGTCTCGACCCCCATGACGAGCGGACGGGGAATCGCCGAGGTCGTGCCGGTCACCCGTCTACCCCGGGCTTCTGATCCCGAGCCTGGGCAGCCCGGCGGACCGTGACGGTCTCGTTGTCCAGCTGCGCCGAAACCAACGCCGGGACCCCCTGGATCCGCACGGGGACCCGTCGCTCCTCCCCTTCGACCAGACCCATCACGAGATCCGAAGCGACCCACGCCTGTAGATCCGCCGGTACGACCGCGTTCACCAACGTCCGCGCACCCTCCAAGGTCACCGCCACTGCAGCCGGCTCCACGGTCATGTCCGGCTCACCGTCCGCGGGCTGGATCATAACCGGAATGCCGGTGAGGACCCGCTGGACCTTGTCCTCGACGCGCACCGCCACGGTCGCGGTGGGGGGCGTGACACGCCCACCGCCGAGGCCGGCGGTGTCCACGGCGACGTCGAAGACCCCGGAGGCGCTGATGCTGCTCAGGTCCAGGGGCTCCAGATGGAGGGAGTCCACTCCCCTGATCCGGCTGGCAGGCCCCCGCACGCGCGCTACCTGCGGATTCAGGCCCCAGGGGCTCGCCCGCGCCAACCGATCGGGCAGCTGCCCCTTAAAACGCATGGACAGCGGCACGACCTTGGACAGGGCAGGCTCGAAGCTCAGATGCACGGACGCGGGTGACACCGACTCCACCGAGATCCCCCGCCCGTCTCCCAGCTCCACCCAATCGCGCCGCAGCGTGACGAGCGTATCGCTGGACCCCACGTCGCGGATGGCCACCCGCACCATCGTGCCCTCACGGGCCAGCCGAATGATCTCTCGAGCGGGACCGCTCAATCGCAGGTCCACGGTCGGGGGGTTTGGCTCACCCGAGAGCGTCCAGGCCGTATCCGCCACGTCCACCACGACCGGGATCGCGGAGAACGTCTCCGCGTTGCGAGGCTCGGTCTGGAACAGAGCCCACAGAAAGACCGAGAGGCCTAGCGCAGCGAGCTTCAGCCTCCAGTTGTGAACGAGTGCCCGGGGAAGGAAGGACACGTCTCCTACTCGCTCAGGAGACGGCGCACGAGCTCCTGATTCACGGGGGCATCCCAATCCGTTCCGCCGGCCACCTTCCGATAGATGATCCCGTCACGGCCTACCAGGAACGTCTCCGGCACCCCCGTGGTCTGGTAGATGTCCTGGATCTTGCCCGTGGGGTCGTGGAAGATGGGAAACGTCAGGCCGAGACTCTTGGCGAAGGCCTTGAGATCCCCCCCGGGATTCCCGAACTCGTCGGTCGTGCCCGCAGCCGCGTCGATGCTCACCGCCATGATCTGGAAGTCCGGCTGGTCCTTGAGCGACTCGTAGAGACGCTCCATGGACGGCATCTCGTTGCGACAGGGACCGCACCACGTGGCCCAGATGTTCACGAGGACGACCTTGCCGGCGAAATCGGACAGGGAAACCGGCTTGCCTTGCAGGTCGTACGCGGTGAAGTCCGGCGCGCGAGCTCCGGTGAGGATGGGCTGATAGCGCTCCCTCCCCACCCAGGCGGCGGTCACCACCGCCCCCACCGCGAGGATTGCCCAGAAATAGGGAGATCGGGCGAGCTTGAACTTCATGGTCGGGCCTTCGCCTCGGGCTCGGTGGCCCTGGCTTGAAATGGATCACGTGATGCTACGGTGCCCCGCCCCCATTGTTCCACCCAAAAGCGGGCTGGCGGAGCCTCCGGCCCGTGGCCGAAGACCGCGTGAAATCTCGTGAAATCTACGGGGTCGCCCCCCCTGGTCTAGAGGGGTGATCCGAAAGGAGAGCGCCTGTCCACGGGCGAAGCCGTCTCGGGGTCGCCACCTCGGTCAGAAGCGTATCCCCAGACGGAAGACGAGCTCGTCCTTGCCCGCGAACTCGTATCTGGCCTCACCATAGGCCCCCATGGCGACGGCGCGGAGATCCAGGCCGGCCCCCAGCGCCAGCCCCGAGGAGCTTCGGGCGTCCTGGCCCACCCCATCCCGCCTGCGCCGCACGACGGCACCCACGAGTCCATACGGGTGGATCACCGGAGCCGACAGCGCGAAGTGGAGGTCGGCGCTCGCACCCATGAACGAGCACCCGCTCGACGCTCCGCAGTCCGGACGAAAGTAGTCACCCGCCACCATGAGGCGGACGGGGAAGAGCGGGGCACCCATGTCCAGGCTGGCTCCCAGGCCGTATGCGCCGCCGAAGGCCTGGCTGGCCCTCGCCACGTGGATGCCCGGGCTGACCTGAGCCCGAACACCCGTGGTGCCGGCACCGAGCATCATCAGTGCGAAGACCGCGGCGACGAACGCAACCGGATACCGCAGGCTCGGCAGGCTCATGGTGACGCTCCTCGATAGTGGTGACCGGGCCGGGATCCTCACCTACCTGCCTCTCCTGCCCACGCTCAGGCGCACTGCGCTGCCCCGCTCCAGGAGGCTGTCGGCGGGGGGCTCCTGCTCCACAACGATGCCCTGATCACGGCCGAAACGAAACACCTCCCTGACCTCGCTGACCACGAGCCCCAGGGAATCGAGCATGGCGCGGGCGGCCTTTTCGTCCATTCCCAGGACGGACGGCATCGGCACGAGCGGCGGGCCGAGGCTCACGGTGAGTCGGATCTGCGCCGGCAGCGCCACCGTGGAATCCGCGGGAGGCGCCGTGGTAACGACCCGACCCCTGGGCACGTCCGCCTCCGTCGAGTCCACCGTCACCACGAAGCCGCTGGTTTCGAGCATGACCCGAGCCCGGTCGAGGGCCACGCCGGACAGGTCAGGAACGGCCCGGAGCTGCGGACCCAGGCTGCGTGTCACTTCCACCGACGAGCCGGGTAGCGCCAGCTGACCCGGGAGGGGAGCCTGCCCCATGATCAGGTCGCGCGGGATGGTGGGGTGACGAAGCGAGTCCACGTCACCGAGGGTAAGGCCCACGGCGGCCAGTCGCTCCTGGGCGGTGTCGACGCCATCCCCACGCAGATCCGGCACCTGCACGAGCCCCGTAGGCGGAGGCGGAGCGGGGTACACGATCTGCGTCGCCACCAGGTATCCGCCGAACCAGCCCACGAGTGCCAAGACCAGGGACGCCAGAATGATCCACCTGACGCCCACCCTGTCCCACGGGGCCCGCCTGCGGGTGTCTTGGCTTCCGCCCGCCGGATCCCGACGCTTCCAGATACCGTCGCTTCCACCCCGGTTTCGCCGTAGCGAGCCCCCGAGCTTCACCCTGTCCTCCTCATGCGTGCGGCGTACGCCCCGTCGAACCCGGACCTTTGCGGCAAAACCTCCATGCATCCCCGCCCGTCGATATAGTGGTCGGGCACCGCGCCGGTCTCCTCCACACCGAAATCCGGGTGTCTGCGGAGGAACGCGGCCACCTGTTCCTCGTTCTCCTCGCGCTCGAGCGAGCAAGTGGAGTACACCAGAAGACCTCCCGGGGGCACCAGCTCCGCTCCGGAATCGAGGATATGGCGCTGAACGGCCACCATCTCGTGGATCGAAGACTCCCGCAGCCTCCAGCGACCGTCGGGGTGCCGCTTCAGCGTCCCGGTACCGGTGCATGGAACGTCGAGGAGAACCACCCGCGCCTCCCTGATCGGTGGGTGGCGAGCGTCCGCGACGAGCAACCCGACTCTCCGTCCCGTGCGGGTGACGTTGTCGCGAACCATCCGCATGCGCCCTTCCGATCGATCGGCCGCCACAACATAGGAAGCCCCGACGGACAGGGCGAGCGCCTTCCCCCCGGGCGCCGCACAGAGATCTGCAACCATCGTGCCTGGTGGAGGGTCGGCGTACCGCGGCACCAGGCTCGCCCCCGGATCCTGGACGATGGACGGGAGGACGCTCAGAGCCGCGCCGGGATCCACGCCCGCCCCCAGGCGGACGCACCGGGTTCCACGTCCGACCGCGAGCGACGGGATGCCGGCATCTGCCAGCCGGGCCATGGCCTCTTCCGGCGTCGCCTCGAGGGGCACGAGGTACACGCCGGGCTGACCATTGTTGGCCTCCACGAGATTCCACACCTCGGGCAGGGACCAGTGCCGCAGCCAACGCTCGAGCATCCAACGCGGGTGTGAGCCCCAGGTGGACAGGAAGGCCACGGGCTCGGCATCCGCATCCGGAAAGAGCTCCCTGCCGTGTCCGTCGTCGGCCACGCCACGGAGGACGGCGTTGACGAGCTTGGCCGATCCCGCCCCCGCGGTCTCTCGGGCCTGGGTGACAGCCTGGGACACGGCCGCATAGCGCGGCACCCCGGCCATATAGAGGACCTGATACGCACCGAGCCTGAGGATCTCGTGCACCCTTGGATCGAGGCTGCCCAGCCCTCGCTTCACCCTACGGGCGAGCAGGTGATCCAGGCGTCCGCGAAGACGGGAGATCCCGAATGCGATCTCATGGACGAAACGGCGGTCCCGAGGCTCGAGCGACGCGGTGGCCCGGCTGAAGGAGACGTCGAGGCGCAGGCCCCGAGCAATCTCGGACCGGATCCTGAGCGCCGCCCAGCGTGATTCGGTGACCTTCCCTGTCCCGGTGCTCAGTCAAGCATCCCCGTGGTGGGTGACGACGGCACGGCGATCTCCCTCGCCGGCATGCGCCCGGCCAGCCACGCTAGGCGGCCCGCGATGATCGCGTGCCTCATGGCGTGGGCCATGCCCACCGGATCGGCCGCGGCGGCCAAGGCGGTGTTCATGAGCACGCCGTCGACGCCCTGCTCCATGGTCACGCACGCGTCCGACGCGGTCCCGACGCCGGCATCGACGACGACGGGCACCTTCAGGCGACGCTTGATCTCACGGATGAAATAGGGGTTGACCATGCCGAGACCCGACCCGATGGGACTCGCCAGAGGCATGACGGCCACGCACCCCGCGTCCTCGAGCCGCAGCGCGGTGATCAGGTCGTCGTTGGTGTACGCCATGACCTTGAACCCCTCAGCCGTGAGGGTCCGGGCCGCCTCGAGCGTCGCCGCGACATCCGGCAGGAGCGTGCTCTGGTCCCCGATGACCTCGAGCTTGATCCACTCGTTGAATCCCGCTGCGCGCGCCAGGCGGGCGTACCGGATGGCGTCGTCGGCGGTGTAGCAACCCGCGGTGTTCGCCAGCAGGAAGAACTCGTCCGGGCTCAGGTGATGGAGGATTCCCTCCTCCTTCGAGCGGTCCAGATCCACTCTCCGGACCGCCACCGTGACCATCTCGGTGCCGCTGGCCCGGATGGCACGCACCATGGTCTTGTTGTCGGCGTACTTGCCCGTGCCCACGATGAGGCGTGACGTGAACGTATGCCCCCCAATGACCAGGGGCGCATCCGCGATGTCCGACTTCACTTCGGCTTCGACCAACTCACTCATTTCCTCAACCCCCGCCCACGAAGTGGACGAGCTCGATGGTATCTCCATCCCGCACGGGCGCCTTTTCGTAGAGGTCACGTGAGAGGATCTCTCTGTTGAGCTCCACTACGATGAGCGCGGGGTGCAGGTCCAGGGACTCAATCAGAGTACGCACCGTGTGGTCCGCCTCGACGTCCCGATCGGTTCCGTTCAGGTGGATGCGGATGGTTCGCTGTTCACTCATGGATCTCCTGT
>JAJDNI010000008.1 GCA_022340755.1 Gemmatimonadota bacterium | reverse complement strand
GCCGTCGCGGCCGGCTGAGACCATGACGGACCCGGACACGGTTACTGAGCCCGTCGGGCTCGTGCTCCAGCCGTACACGGCACGTCATGGGCCCGACGAGTGGTCCATCGCGCCGGAGCTCCTCCTTCCCAAGGCCACCCGGGTCGTCGAACAAGAGGGCCTGCGTTTCGGTGGCGCGGAGCACATAGACCTGTCGCCCGATGAGAAGGGCCGCTACGGGGAGTGGCAGCGCCTGGGTCTCGCCGACCACCACCTGAGCGGTGCGGTCTCGTCCATGGCGGAGCGAGGCACCTTCGTCGTCGGCCTTCTCGGCAACTGCAACAGCTCCCTCGGCATGCTCGCCGGGCTCCAGAAGTCGGACCCCTCGGGACGTCCTCTGAGGGTAGGGCTGATCTGGATCGATGCGCACGCGGACTTCAACACACCCGAGACTTCGCTGAGCGGGTGGCTGGGCGGAATGCCCGTGTCCGTGGCTTCGGGCCAGAGCCTGGTTCGCCTGCGCATGACCGCCGGATTGGACGTGCCCATCTCCACCCGCAACATCGTCATGATGGGCCAGCGGGACGTGGATCCCCTGGAGCAGGTGCTGCTGGACAACTCCCAGGCGACGCAGGTGTCGGCCGAGGCCCTCCTCTCTCAGAGCCAGGAGATGAAGACCGCCGTGGACCAACTGTCTCGGCGTGTGGACGTCATCTACCTGCATGTCGACCTGGACATCCTCGACGCAACGGAGATCCCCGGGAGCTTCTTCGAGACCCCCGGAGGTCCCACGGCGGATCAGGTGGCGGGCCCGCTCCGAACGCTCATGCGCAACCCCAAGGTCCGCGCCCTGGGTGTCTCGTCGTTCCCCACCGCGGAGAAGGGGCGGGAGAAGAGCATGGCCTCGGCCATGACCCTGCTACGGGCGGCCATGGACGGGCTGAAGGATCGGGGATCGTCCTAGCCGAACCAGGGCGGGTTGTTTCCGGTCTTCCACTTGATGTTGCACCCGGCGCTGGGCTGCTGCTCCTCCGAGGGTTGTCTGCCGCCCAGGACGTCATCGCAGGCTGTCCGCAGGTCTCCGCCGGTCACCGGTACGTCCAGCGAGGGCCGCGCGTCGTCGAATTGCCCGCGATAGACCAGCTTGCGATCGCCATCGAAGAGGAAGAAGTCGGGCGTGCACGCCGCCTGGTACGCCTTGGCGACTTCCTGCGACTCGTCGTACAGGTACGGGAACGTGTAGCCCCGACTCTTCACCTCGTCGGCCATCTTCGGCGGGGCGTCTTCGGGATGGTTGTCTACGTCGTTGGACATGATCCCCACCATCGCCAGGCCCTTCTCCTGGTACTCCCGGCCGAAGCGCGCCAGACCGTCGGCGATGTGCTTCACGTACGGACAGTGGTTCGACAGGAAGACGACAAGCAGGGCAGGAGCGTCGTCGTAGTCCGAGATCGACACGGTCTTCCCGGTGGCGGGCTCAGGCAGGGTGAAGTCAGGGGCGGGGCGCCCCAGGGGCATCATCGTGGAAGGCGTCAGGACCATGGTGGCTCCAGGAGTGTCGAGGAACTGCCGATCGGCGTAACCGATGCTCAATGTAGCGAACGTGGAAACCTACGCACCCCGCACACGATCCCGAACTCACCCCCCCGACGTCCCTTCTTCGAGCGCAGAATCGTTATCTTTCGGCAACCGGTCGCGACCCTCTCGCTGCGCTGCGGCCCGCCGGTACCCTCACCGACCGGCGCCGCGGAAGGAGGGTCTCGTGCATTACCCACGTGATCGAACCGGTCGCAGCCTTCTCCTCGCCCCGATCCTCTTCGGCGTAGCCGCGTGCGCCGGCGGGCCGTCTCCGGGGGAAGCCGTTCCCAACCACATGCTCTCCCACTTCAACTCGGTGGCGGAGATCCGCGACGCCGTGGTGAGCGGTGACGTCGGCGCCACACGCTCCCCTGCCCACTGGCTCGCCACCCACCAGTTCGAGCCCGAGGAGTACTCGATGCCTGAGGCGCAGGAAGCCCTCGAAAACGTGCGGGCAGAGAGTCGGAGCATCGTCGACCAGAAGGGTATCCCGGAGCTGGCCGGCTCCGTGGCGCGGCTCGGCGCCGCATGCGGATCGTGCCACACCGCCATGCAGGCCGGGCCCCGCCTCAACGTCCCGTCGGCACCTCCGACCCCCGCGGCCGGAGCCACCCCTGAAGAGCACATGAACCGGCACGCTTGGGCCAGCGACCGCCTCTGGGAAGGACTCATTGGGCCGTCGGACGGATCATGGATCGTGGGTGCCGCCGTGCTCACCGGCCCCGCCCTGGACTTCGGGCCTCCCGGAAGCGCCTCGCAGCGCGTGCTGGACTTGCAGGCCAAGGTGACCCAGCTGGCCACGAGCGCACGGGAAACTCGTGGCCTCCAGGATCGCGCGACGATCTACGGCGAACTCCTGGAGACGTGCGCCGAGTGTCATGACATCCTTGGCCTCCGCATGACGAGGTAGGGTGCTCGGGGGAGGCCGGCGCTTCGGAGCGCCGGCCTCCCCGCTTTCTTGTCACGCGCATCCGCCATCTTCTCTCGCTCCACACGGCCCTTCCCCCTTGCGCCGTTCCCGACATGCTTGTATTCATACGAACGTATGAATTATACTGCGCGTGAAGGAAACGAATCGTCCCACCAAGCTGGACCCTCGGGAAGGCCGGACACGCGAGCCGCGCTTCTGGAGGCGGGATTCCATGCCTTCGCCCGGAAGGGCTTCGACGGGGCGTCCGTTCGGGACATCACCAGGGAAGCCGGCGCGAACCTGGGCGCCATCACCTACCACTTCGGATCGAAGAGGGCGCTCTACTCGGAGGTGCTCGAGGCGAATCTCACTCCGTTGGTGGATCGGGTGGGTACTGCCGCGGCCGGCCCCGGAACGCCCATGGAACGGTTGAGCGCGGTCATCGCGGTCTTCTTCGAGCATCTCTCGAAGAACCCGGAGCTCCCGCGGCTGATGCTCCAGGAAGTGTCGGCGGGGAAGCAGCCTCCACCGGAAGTGGTGGCAATCGTCCAGCGCAACGCCGGCTATGTGATGGGCATCCTCCGTGACGGCCAGACCGCGGGTGAGCTGCACCTCCGGAATCTGCTCTTCACCACCGTTTCCATTGTCGCCCAACCGCTCTTCATGACCATCATGGCCCCCCTGCTCCGCGAGGTCGGGGGCATCGACATGAGCGACCCGAAGACCCGCAACGCCGCGTTGGAGCATGTGCAGGCATTCGTCCGCGCGGCCCTTCAGCCCCGTGAGGAGGCATGAGCATGACATCCGTTCCACGACCGGTCCCCGCCGGGCTCCCGTGGGTGGCCGCCTTGGTGTTGCTGGCCATCCCACAACCGGGCGGCGGGCAGACCCTCTCCCTCCTGGATGCCGTGGACTCCGCGCTGGCCACGCACCCCTCGGTGCTCGCCGCACGCGCCCGCGTCGACGGCGCCGACGCCGGCAGGGACGCGGCGCGTGCCTCCTACCTCCCGTCGGTGGTGGGCGCATCGTCCTTCTCTCGCTATGAGAAGCCGATGGTCGTGGCTCCGCTTCACGGGTTCGACCCGCGCTTTCCGCCGGACTTCAACCGCACGCTGGTGCAGAGTCAGCTGGGCGTGGAGTACACGCTCTTCGACGGCGGAGGCCGGGGCTCCGCCCTGAAGGGCGCGACGGCTCTGCGCGACGCGGCCGAAGCCGGCGAGCGATCCACCAGGGAGGATCTCCTCGAGTCCGTGGCGACGGCCTACCTGGCGGTGCTGTCCGCCCGAGACATCCGAGAGGCGGCCGACAAGCAAGTGGCGGCTCTCGACGCCGAGAGGCGTCGCGCCGGACAACGGCTCCAGGAAGGAACCGCCGCCCAGGTGGACGTACTCCGCGCTCAAGCCGCGCTCCAGGATGCGCTCGCTCAGCAGTCCACGGCTACGGCGCAGGTGGGCCTGGCAGAGAGGTCGCTGGCCCGCCTCATGGGCGTCGATCCTTCACGCATGAATGGTAGGCCGCTGGCCGACGTCGGCGTCGGCGAGACCATGGCCACCGCCGACTCGGTCGAGGATCCTCGCGTCGTGTCCGCGCGCCGCGCACTCGATGCCGCGCGGGCGCGCCTGGGGCAGGAGCGCGCGGGTCGGCTCCCGAGCTTCAAGGCCACGGCAGCCCTGCTCAATTTCGGCAGCGCCGCCGGCGCCTACACCACCGAGTGGCAAGGGGGCGTGCAGCTGAGCTGGCCTCTGTTCACGGGGGGTGCACGCACGGCTGCGATCCACAAGGCGGAGGCGGACGTGCGGGTCGCCGAGGACCAACTCGACCAGACGAGGCTGGCGGTGGAAGGAGCGCTGGATCAGGCAAACACCTCCCTGGTGGAAGCCACGGGTCGTGCCGAAGCACTTCAAGCCTCCGTGACGCAGTGGCGGGAGGTGGCTCGCATCGAAGCGCTGTCGCTGGAGACGGGTGCCGGCGTGCAGGAGGACTTCCTGCGGGCCGAGGCTCGTCTCTACGGAGCGCAGGCGGGATACGCGCGGGCACGTTATGACGTGGTGCTCGCCCACATTCGGATGGCTCGGGCCCAGGGGACCCTGGACAGGGCGTGGATGAACACGGCGCTGGAGATCGGACGATGAAGAAGCGGATGATGATCGTTGTGCCGGTGCTGGTGCTGGCCGCGCTGGTGATCACCTGGCTGGTTCTGCGCAACAGCAACGGGGCGGAGGAAGCACTCAGGGCCTCGGGGACCATCGAAGCAACGGAGGCGGACCTCGGGTTTCAGGTTCCGGGTCGCGTGCTGGAGGTGTCGCCGCAGGAGGGGGACGTGGTATCCGGCGGCCAGGAGCTGGCCCGCCTGGATACGTCGGAGCTGCAGGCCGCCCGCGATGCCGCTTCGGCCCAGGTGACCGCGGCCGAGGCGCGCCTCCAGGAGATGGAACGGGGCGCGCGTCCCCAGGAGATCGCCCAGGCCGAGGCTGCGGCGCATGCCGCAGAGCAGAGAGCCGAGGACGCCCGGCGCGACGCCGACCGCGCGCAGAAGCTCTTCGACGGAGGCGCCGTGAGCCAGCAGGCGCTGGACAAGGCGAACACCGCGTTGGACGTCGCGAACGCGGCGCGGGACCAGGCCCGGGACGCGCTGTCACTGGTCAGGCAGGGCCCCCGTGTGGAGGCCATCCGGGCTCAGAGGGCTCTGGTCGAACAGGCTCATGCCAACCTCGACCGCTCCGAGGCGACCCTCACGAACGCGGTCATCAAGGCGCCATTCGCCGGCGTCGTCACCGTACGCCACCGCGAGCCGGGTGAGACGGTGGGCGCCGGGGCTCCGGTCCTCACCATTCTCAACCCGGACGATCGCTGGGTGCGCATCTACGTTCGCGAAGACGAGATCGGGCGGGTGCAGGTGGGCATGAAGGCCACCATCACCGCCGACACGTATCCCGACCGTACGTACGACGGCCAGGTCATCTATATCGGCAGCCAGGCCGAGTTTACCCCCCGGAACGTCCAGACTACCGAGGAGCGCATCAAGCTCGTGTACCCGGTGAAGGTGATGATCGTCGGGGACCAGGCCTTCGAGCTCAAGCCCGGCGTGCCGGCCGACGTAACGCTGGAAGAGTCGGGGTCATGAAGGACGAGAGGCCCTCCCCATCCGCCGGAGGTGTGTCGGCGCCGGGCACGACCTCCGGAACCGCAAGTCCCGACGGGCCCGGCGCCGGCATCGCGCTGTCCCTGCGGGGGCTCACCCGGCGCTTCGGAGAGCTCACGGCGGTGGACGGCCTCACCCTGGACGTCCGCGACGGCGAGCTCTTCGGCATCGTCGGCCCCGACGGCGCAGGCAAGACCACCACGCTGCGCATGCTCGCCGGCGTCCTTCCCCCCACCGAAGGTGAGGCCTGGGTGGACGGCGTGGAGGTGGGACGGGACCCGGAGAAGGTCAAGCCCCATATCGCCTACATGGCGCAGCGCTTCGGCCTCTACGAGGACCTTACCGTCCAGGAGAATCTCGACTTCTACGCCGATCTGTATCGCGTCCCCCGGGCCGATCGTCCGGCGCGTCTGGAGCGTCTCTACCGCTTCAGCCGCCTGGGGGAGTTCAAGAGCCGACTTGCGGGCGCGCTCTCCGGCGGGATGAAGCAGAAGCTCTCCCTCTCGTGCGCCTTGGTGCACCATCCCCACGTGCTTCTCCTGGACGAGCCCACGTTCGGCGTGGACCCCATCTCCCGGCGAGAGCTCTGGCTCATCCTCCACGAGATGGTGGCGGAAGGCATCACCGTCGTGGTGTCCACGTCGTACCTGGACGAGGCGGAGCGGTGCGACCGTGTGGTGCTCCTGAACGAGGGGCGGACGCTGGCCCTGGACAGGCCCCAGACCCTCCAGGCGTCGCTGGAAGGGACCATGGTGGCCGTCCGCGCCGACCGTCCTCGGGCCGCCCGGGACACCCTCAGGGCCAGCGGGGTCGTGACCAGCGCCGCCCTCTTCGGCGAGTCGGTCCACACCTTGATGGCCCCCGGCGGTGACGGGAACACCCTGCGACGGACCCTGGACGCAGCGGGTATCGCGGTGCTGGACACCGAAGAGGTCGAGCCTTCGCTCGAGGACGTCTTCATCCATCTCGTGGGAGGCTCCCGTGGTTGAGATGGATGCCCCACGTCCCCATCCCGCTCCGGGCACCGACGCCGGCGTCGGGAGCGCCGATCCTACGCCCGTCATGGTGCGGAAGCTGACCCGCCGCTTCGGAGACTTCACCGCCGTGGACGCGGTGACTTTCGAGGTCCGTCAGGGAGAGATCTTCGGCTTCCTGGGGCCCAACGGAGCCGGCAAGACGACCACCATCAAGATGCTCACCGGTCTGCTGGCGCCATCCTCGGGAGACGGCCTCGTCGCCGGGCTGGACATCCGTCGGGAGCGTCGTGCCATAAAGCAGCGTATTGGCTACATGTCACAGCGCTTCAGTCTGTATGGCGACCTCACCGTGCGGGAGAACATCGATCTCTTCAGCGGTCTCTACGGCGTAACCGGCGACCGTCTACAGGAGCGCCGAGACTGGATCCTCTCCATGTCGGACCTGGAGCGTGCACAGGATCGTCCCACCGAGGAGCTCCCGCTGGGATGGAAGCAGCGCCTGGCCCTGGGGTGTGCCATGGTTCACGAGCCGCCCATCCTCTTCCTGGACGAGCCAACTTCGGGGGTGGACCCGGTGGCCCGCAGGCGCTTCTGGGACCTCATCAACGGCATGGCGGCGGAAGGGACCACGGTCTTCGTCTCCACCCACTACATGGAAGAGGCGGAGTACTGCAACCGGCTGGCACTGTTGAATCGCGGCAAGCTCATCGCATTGGACACCCCCGGGCAGCTCCGCAAGCACATGGTGGAGCCCATCCTGGAGGTCCACACCGACAACGCACCCCAGGCCGTGGAGGCCCTCTCCCACGTAGACGGCGTGCTGGAGGTGGCCATGTTCGGGCGGCACCTCCACGTGACGGTGGCCGACGCCGGCACCGGGGAGTCCACGGTGCGTGACACATTGGCCTCCGCCGGGCGGAAGGTGGACGCCGTGCAGGCGGTGGAGCCTTCCCTGGAGGACGTCTTCGTCTCTCTGGTGCGTGCCGGTGGCGGCGCGGTGGTGGGGTGAGCTCATGGACTTCGTGAGATTCGGGGCCATGGCCCGCAAGGAGTGGATTCAGCTCCGCCGGGACCCGCGGAGCATGATTCTGGCGTTCGTGCTTCCCCTCTTCCTTCTCCTGTTCTTCGGCTACGCCATCACCTGGGATATCAACAACATCCGCATCTCGGTGGTGGATCGGGACAACACCGCCGCCAGCCGGCAGCTGGTGGAGGCCTTCGTGTCCAGCGGGTACTTCAGCGTGGTGGACAGGCCGGACTCGGAGGCCGAGGCCGAGGAAGGTCTGGTGAGGGGGGAGGTAAGGGGAGTGCTGGACATCCCGCCCCGGTACCAGCGCGACCTGCGCTCGGTGAACGGTGCCGAGGTGCAGCTCCTCCTGGACGGAAGCGACGCCAACACCGCCACCATCGCCCAGAACTACGCCGACGCCATCGTCACCCGGTACGGGCTGAACGCGGTCCTACAGGGACGCACCATCACCCCGGCGCTGCGGCTGGAGCCTCGCACCTGGTACAACCCCAATCTCGAGAGCCGGCACATGATCGTGCCCGGGCTCATCGCGGTGATCATGTCCATCATCGCGGCGATGCTCACGTCGCTCACCATCGCACGGGAGTGGGAGCGGGGCACCATGGAGCAGCTCGCCGCTACGCCGGTGGGACGCCTCGAGGTGATCCTCGGGAAGCTCGTGCCCTATGTCGGCATCGGTCTCTTCGACGTCACGGTCACGGTGCTGGCGGGCATGCTCATCTTCGGCACCCCCTTCCATGGGAGCGTGCTGCTCCTGGCAGCCATGACGCTCCTCTTCCTCATCGGCGCCCTGGGGCTCGGGGTCTTCATCTCGTCGGCGTTGAAGTCCCAGGTATTGGCGACGCAAGCGGCCATGGTGTCCACCTACCTGCCGGCCATCCTCCTCTCCGGATTCCTGTTCGACATCTCCGCCATGCCCCGCTTTCTCCAGGGGGTGACGTATCTGATACCCGCTCGCTACTACGTCACGGTGACGCGCGCCGTCCTCCTCAAGGGGGTGGGTGTCTCGGTGCTGTGGCCACAGGCCGTGTCCATGCTCGTGTACGCGGTGGTGGGGCTGGGACTGGCCACCCGCTTCTTCCGGAAGGAGCTCCGCTCGTGAACGCGCGCAGACTCTCCCGAGTTTCCTTCCTCCGTATCCGTCGGATGGTGGCCAAGGAGCTCCGCCAGATGTTCCGCGACCCCATGTCCATCCGCATGATCTTCGGGGCACCCGTCGTCATGCTGGTGCTATTCGGGTACGCGGTGAACACGGACGTGCGCAACGTGGGTACCTTCGTCGTGGACCACGATCATACCATGGAGTCACGGTCCCTGGTGGACGCGTTCACCGCGTCGGGGTACTTCCGCGTGGTGGGGGCCTCGGACCGGCCGGCCGACCTCGGGCGGTCCCTGGACCGGGGGGAGGCCAGGGTCGGCCTGGAGATCCCGCCGCGCTTCGCCGCCGACGTCAAGGCGGGCCATAGTCCCGCGGTCCAGCTCATCGTGGACGGCACCAACTCGAACACGGGTACGATCGCCGCCGGATACGCTTCGAAGATCGCCCAGGAGATGGGCGTGCGCCTCCTGTCCGCGTCCGGCACACCTGTCGCCAGGTCGGTGGACCTGCGAACCCGCGCGTGGTTCAACCCATCCCTGGAGTCGAAGATCTACAACGTGCCCGCCGTCATCGGCGTGATCTCACTCCTCATGTGCCTGCTCCTGACCGCGCTGGGCGTGGTCCGGGAGCGGGAGCTGGGCACGCTGGAGCAACTCCTCGTGTCGCCCCTTTCGGCGACGGAGCTCATGGTCGGCAAGACGCTGCCCGTGGCGGGAATCGCCATGATGCAGATCACCCTGGTCACCACGGTCGCACTGCTCTGGTTCAACGTACCTCTCCGGGGCTCCGTGCCGGCGCTCGCCCTGGCGGCGGCGCTCTTCATCATCGCAGGACTCTCCTTCGGACTCTTCATCTCTACGCTGGCGAGCACGCAGCAGGAGGCGTTCCTGTCCATGTTCCTCTTCGTGCTCCCCGCGGTCATCCTGTCGGGCTTCATGTACCCCGTCGAGACCATGCCCCTCTTCTTCCGTGAGCTCACCCTCCTGAACCCGTTGCGACACTTCCTCGAGGTGATCCGCGCGATCTTCCTCAAGGGGGCAGGCATTCGGGAGCTGTGGCCGCAGTTCAGCGTGTTGGCTGTGATGGCGGCGGCTGGGGTCATGGGGGCGGCGCGGAGGTTCAAGGCGTCGCTGTAAGGCGGACTGCGGGTCGTTCAGGTCTCCAGCGGAAGGCCTACACGTGTCGTTGCCGTGTGCCGGCGGAGACCGATCACTCGACACTCCCCGTCCCTTTCCAGATTCCGAGAAGGGGGGGCATGTTGCCCCCCCGTACGCTCCCAAACATCGCCTCGGGTTTGCAGGAGGTTGAAGTGATTCAGAGAGTTGTCCGTTTCGTGCTCACCGTCGCCGTGTGCATCGGCGCCCTGCCCCGTCCGTCGTCGGCACAGAGCGGCGGCATGTCCGGCTCCATGGCCTCTGCTTCCATGTCGGCGGGTTACGACAGCCTGGCCTTCACCGGGCTCAGGTGGCGGGAGATCGGTCCCTTCCGCGGCGGCCGCTCCGTGGCCGCCAGCGGCTCGGCGCAGAGGCCCGACGAGTACTACATGGGCACCACCGGCGGCGGGGTGTTCAAGACCACCGACGGCGGGGAGAGCTGGTTCCCCACTACCGACGGCTATTTCGGAGGGACGATCGGCGCCATCGCGGAAGCCCCCTCGAATCCCGACGTCGTATACGTGGGTGGGGGCGAGTACCCCATGCGTGGCAACATGTCCTACGGTGACGGCGTCTGGAAGAGC
>JAJDNI010000003.1 GCA_022340755.1 Gemmatimonadota bacterium | reverse complement strand
CGGGACGCGCTCCTCGAGCGGGGGATCGATCTCGTCGAGGTGCCGGACGAGGAGTTCGAGTCCATGGCGTGCAATGTCTTCTCGGTCGCCCCGCGGGTGGTGGTGGCCTTGGAGGGCAGCCCCGAGACGCGCCGCCGCCTGGAGACAGCGGGCGTGGAGGTGCACACGTACACGGGTGCCGAGATCAGCGTGAAGGGGTCGGGAGGGCCGACCTGCCTGACGCGGCCCCTCGAGCGCGCGCGGATGTAGCGGAAGGCGACCTCCCCCACGCGCCGGGCCGATTCGGCCCGCCTACCTCACCCGCAGCAGCGCTCCTTCGGGGATCGGTCCCATGACCCCGCCGGGCCCCGCCATCTCCAGCTTGAGGTCTGCGCCGCCCCCGGCCTGGTAGTAGAGCACCTGCATGGAGTGGAGTCCCTTGGCCAGGGCAACCTGTCCCTCCTTGGCGACGCTCCCGTGCGGTCCGTCATTGTCCAGGACCGTCTGGCCCGCAAACTGGAGCACGGCGCCGTCGTCGGCGGTGAGGCGGAACGTGTAGACGCCGTCCTCGGGCACCGACAGGTATCCCTGGAAGCGAAGGGCGAAGGACGTCGTGTCGTTGGCCCACGCCGGCAGGGACACCTCATCGACGGGGTCCCTGCGGACCGTCTCTCCCCGGGACAGGTCGACGATGCGGCGGAAGCGCCCTTGCAGCAACTCCACGTGAAGGCCCGGCTCCATGGGGACGTCAACCAGGGCCGCCGGCTGCGGCGTCTCCCGGGCGAAGGTGGCGCTCCGCACCGGCCCCTGGCGGCCGTCAGGTAAGATCATGCGCGCCGTCACCGTCACGGGCCCGCGTTCGACCTTCAACTCGAGGGGACGGGTGAAGGCGGGTGAATTCGGCCCCGGCTCCGAGCCGTCCAACGTGTAGCGGATGGTGCCGCGGGCAGGAGCCAGCAACGAGACCTTCGCCTTCTTGTCCAGGGTGATCTGGTCGTGCTCGAGGCCCACCACGTCAGGGATGCGGTAGTTGATGCCCAGCGCGTCCAGGCGCTCGAGATGCCACGGTAGGCGCCGGGCAAAATCATCGAAACTCTTCCTCGTGGGGTCCGTCCAGTCCACCTCCGACAGCGCGAACATCCGCGGCATGACCATGTACTCGACGTGCTTCGGGTCGGTTATGTACTCCGTCCACACGTTGCCCTGGGCTCCAAGGATGTGGCGCGCCTGCTCCGGCGTGAGGCCGTCGGGCACCGGCTCGTAGGCGTAGACCTTCTCCAGCGGATTGTATCCACCGATGGCCAGCGGCTCCGTCGCCGGCGGGCCCTGGTAGTGATCGAAGTAGAGAGGAGACCCCGGGGTCATGATCACGTCGTGGCCCTGCTGCGCGGCGTCGATGCCACCCTGGATCCCACGCCAGGACATGACCGTGGCGTTGGGGGCGAGACCGCCCTCGAGGATCTCGTCCCAGCCGATGAGGCTCCGGCCATGGTCGTTCAGGAACTTCTCGATGCGGCCGATGAAGTAGCTCTGGAGTTCGTCCTCGTCGGCCAGACCCTCGCGCTGGATGACGGCCTGGGCCGTGTCGCTGTCCTCCCACCGCGCCTTCGGTGCCTCGTCCCCGCCGACATGGATGTACTTGCCCGGGAAGAGGTCCATGACCTCGGTCAGGACGTTCTCCAGGAACGTGAACGTCGCTTCCTTGGGGCAGTCGATGTCCTCGTATACGCCCCAGTGCGTTCCCACCTCGAAGGGACCCGGGGTGCAGGCCAGCTCGGGATACGCCGCCAACGCCGCCAGGGAGTGCCCGGGCATCTCGATCTCGGGAATGATGGTCACGTAGCGTTGCTGCGCGTAGGCGACGATGTCCCGGATCTCGTCCTGCGTGTAGTAGCCCCCGTACGACGTGCTGTCTCCGACGAAGGGATCCATGTTCTTCGCCACCTGGGTCTCGGCGCGCCTGGATCCGATCTCCGTGAGCTTCGGGTAGCGCTTGATCTCGATCCGCCATCCCTGGTCATCCGTGAGGTGCCAGTGGAAGTAGTTCATCTTGTAGCGGGAAAGGAGATCGATGTAGCGCTTCACGAACTCGGGGCCGAAGAAGTGTCGACTGACGTCGAGGTGCATGCCCCGGTAGGGGAAGCGCGGCGCGTCCGCGATTTCGACGGAGGGGACGCGCGCCGGGTCGCTGCCGCTCCAGGCGGCCGGGAGAAGCTGCGTGAGGGATTGGATGCCGTAGAAGAGACCCGCGTGGTCGTCACCCGTCACGACGATGTTGTCGCCGTTCACGCTGAGGTGGTATCCGGCGATTGCCCCTACACGCCCCACGCCGAAGCAGACGGCGTGCTTCACGCAACGGCCTGCTTCCACGGGGAGGTCCCATCCCGTGGCGGCTCGCACCGGCGCCGCCCAGAAGTCCGCGAGGCGGGCCTGCTCCGGGTCCGTAGAGTCGGCCACCACGATCTGCGTGGACGGCCCCATCTTGAAGGCGCCCTTCTCCGGGCTCAGGCTGCGGGGCTCGGGGATGATCGGGTAGCTGGTCATGGGATGCGCCGTGGCACATCCCTCGAACGTGGCGACGAGGGCCACAACGGCGAGGTAGCGGAGTCGGAACACGTAGTGGGTCTGCCGATTGGGGAAGATGACCGAAAGCCGAAGTTGGCTGTCAGGCGCGGGCCGGGGCAAGCAGGCGTGGGGTGAGGCCGGCGTCCGTCCTCCTGCGGCGACCGCCCGTGCCTACATCCCTCCGCCGAGGTAGCGCATCAGGAGGACGTAGAGTCCGCCCGCGATGAGGAGGATCACGGCCGCTTTCAGGAGCTTCTTGAGGACGGCGAAGATGAGGGCCGCCACCAGGACGAGGATCGGCACCAGCAGGATGGGCGTGTGGAGCAAGTACTGGAGCATGCCGTTCACGAGCTCCCTCGGTCGGTGGGGCGACGCTGGCAGGCGACGCACATGGTGTCTGCAGGCCCGGAGTCGGCGCCTGACGCTCAATCAACACAACGGATGCGGGTGTGTAAAGCGCCAGCGGGTCGCCGAGGGGGGGCGCCCGGCAACCCCCCTCCCGTCCCTTATTCCGCCCGCAGCACCGAGGCCGGATCGGTGCCCCCGGCCCTCCAGGCCGGAACCAACGCCGCCACGACCCCGGCCAGGACCAGGAGTGAGGCCGCCGCGGCGAAGCTGGCCGCGTCCGTGGGGGCGACGCCGAAGAGGAATCGTCCCAGCAGGGAAGATCCCAGCCATGACAAGAAGGAGCCCGCCGCCACGCCCAGGAGGACGGGTACCATGCCCGCGCCCACGATCTCCCCCACCAGGCGTCGAGGCCGGGCTCCCAGGGCCACACGGATTCCCAGCTCGCTCCGACGGCGTCGCACTCCGTACGACACGATGCCGTAGACCCCTACCGTTCCCATGATCAGCCCCAGGATGCTGAAGAGCCCCAGGAAGAACCGCAGTCGCAGCGGCTCCGCCATGGCGCCGTCCAGGACATCGTCCATGGTCTCCACCCGACCAATGGCCAGACGGGGGTCCACGCTGGACACCACCGCGCGAACGGATCCGGCCAGGGCCGAGGGGTCGAGGGTCGTCTTCACCACGAGGATGCCGTATGCGGAGCCCTGCATGGTCTGCGCCCATGGGTAGTAGACCGCCAGGGGCTGTGGCCCCACCAGCTTCGACACGGCCATGTCGTGGACCACGCCCACCACCTGGATGGGATCACGGCCGAACCCGTTCCGTGTGATGGTGCGCCCGATGGGATCCTGGTTCCCCCAGAAGCGCCGTGCGAAGCTCTCGTTCACCACCGCCACCCGGGGGGTGTCGTCCCGGTCCGACGGTAGGATGCCGCGCCCCGCGACGATTTTCGCGCCGAGCGCGGCAAACGTCTGCGGGGTCACGGGCCGGTAGAAGGCGTTGGGCCTGCGGTCTCCGTCGAGGTCCGGCCGGTCGGCCACGGCCACCGTAGCCTGCCACCCCCCGTCCCTGGCCGGAACGCGGTTGATGAGCCCCGCCTCCGTCACTCCTGGAAGGGCCCGGGTCTGCTCTACCACCGACTGGAGGAACTGGTCACGCTCCGCGTCTCCCGTCCCGGCCTCGGGGGCCAGGAGGTCCACGGTGAGGACGCCGCGGGGGTCGAAG
>JAJDNI010000001.1 GCA_022340755.1 Gemmatimonadota bacterium | reverse complement strand
ATGATCGCCGTGGACGAGCGCATGAGCCACCTGGATCAGGAGGTGAACCTCGGCTTCACCCGGGAGCAGGCGGTGCAGGAGTCGTCACGGTGCATGAGCTGCGGGATGTGCTTCGACTGCGAGAAGTGCTGGATGTACTGCCAGGACTCCGCCATCGGCAAGCCGCAGAACAAGGGTGACCTGTACATCCTGAAGCTCGAGAACTGCACGGGGTGTGAGAAGTGCGCGGACATCTGCCCGTGCGGCTTCATCGAGATGGCATAGTGGGGTAGCGTCATGACCGCGCCCAGGTTGCTCGTTGCGGGACTGAGGGGGGGTGGGGGCAAGACCCTGGTCTCCGTCGGACTCGTCTCGGCGTGGCACAACCAGGGGCGCGTCGTGGCTCCCTTCAAGAAGGGGCCCGACTACATCGACGCGGCGTGGCTTTCCCTCGCCGCCGCCAGGCCGTGCCGGAACCTGGACCTCTTCCTCATGTCCCGGGATGCGGTGACGGCGTCGTTCACGCGGGCGGCCGCAGGTGCGGACGTCTCGGTGGTGGAGGGGAACCGAGGTCTGTTCGACGGCGCCGATGCCGGCGGAACGTTCAGCTCGGCCGAGCTGGCCAAGCTGCTACGGATTCCGGTGGTGCTGGTGGTGGATTGCGAGAAGGCGACCCGCACGGTGGCCGCCGTGGTCCTCGGGTGCCAGACACTGGATTCGGCGGTGGATATCCGCTGCGTCGTGTTGAACCGGGTCGCGGGTGCTCGCCACGAATCCGTCCTCAGGGACGCGGTCCAGTCGGAATGTGGCGTCCCGGTGGTGGGAGCGCTGCCGAAGATCGATGGTGCGCTCTTCCCCGAGCGTCATCTGGGGCTGGTGCCCCCCCAGGAGCACCGAGGCGTGCGCGACGCGCTCTCCGAGGCTGCGAACAGGGTGGCCCTCCACCTCGACCTGGATGTCCTCTGGGAGATGGCGATGACAGCACCCGGGGTCGGGCTGCCGTCGTTGCAGGACGCGGAGGTGGAGGATCCTCGACCCAGGGTGTGCCGCGTGGGCGTGTTTCGTGACGCCGCATTCCAGTTCTACTACGCGGACAACCTGGAGGCGTTGGAGCGCGAAGGCGCCGAGATCGTGGAGATCTCCCCCCTTCGTGACGCGACGCTCCCGGACGTGGACGCCCTTTACCTCGGTGGTGGCTTCCCGGAGACCCTCGCCGCACCACTGGCGGACAACACCTCCTTCCGCGAGTCCGTCCGGCGGGCCGTGGACGCGGGTCTGCCGGTATACGCCGAGTGCGGTGGGGCGGTGTACCTGGGCGAGAAGCTCGTCCTCGGGGATCGCGTCTTTCCGATGAGCGCGGCGGTCCCGGCGGTGTTCGGCATGGGCGAGCGGCCGCAAGGGCACGGCTACGCCGTGATAGAAGTCGTGAAGCCCAATCCCTTCTACGAGGTTGGGGAGCGACTGAGGGGCCACGAGTTCCACTACACCTTCGCTCGCACCGTCATCGCCGAGAACGTGCACTTCGCGTTCCGGATGCACCGGGGGTACGGCTATGACGGCCGCAGAGACGGTCTCTGCTACAAGAACGTCCTGGCCGCGTACACCCACGTGCACGCGCTGGGGGTGAGCCACTGGGCGCCGGCCGTTGTGCGCGCCGCTCTCGAGCACAGGGTGGGGGGGCGCGAGGAGGAGACGACGGAGGCCCTCGTGGAGGCATCGCCGTGAGCGCCGGGTCGGAAGGTCTCCGGTTCTTTCCCGTAGGGCTGGACCTGCGGGGGCGGCGCTGCTTCGTGGTTGGGGGTGGCGTCATCGGGACCCGCAAGGCGCTCACCCTGGCGAGCTGCGGTGCCGAGGTGATCGTGATCGCTCCGGAGGTGACACACGGGCTCGCGGAAGCGGCCACCGCGGGCACCATCCGGCATCTGGCCACACCTTTCGAGGCCGAGCATCTGGACGGCGCCTTCCTGGTGGTGGCCGCGACCGACGACGATGAGTTGAACGAAGCGGTCGCCGAGGCTGCTGCCGAGGTGGGCGCCCTCGTGTGCGACGCGTCGTCCGCCGGACGCTCGCAGCTGACGTTCGGGGCCATGCTTCGTCGAGACGACGCCACGGTGGCGGTCTTCACCGACGGGCGGGATCCAGCCCATGCCCGACGCACCCGGGATCGCATCGCCGGATTCCTGGACCGCTCCGGGGGGAGCAGAGACGGGAGCTCGTCGGAAGAGGTCGGAGCCGCGGAGCCGGCGCACGTGTGCATTGGAGAAGACCCCGCTCGGGACCGCGATCTCCTGCGCTCCATCGTAGGCGCCGACGAGGGTGCGCTCTTGATGGTGGGTGCCCATGTCCGCAGGGGGAGGCACTCGGCGCGTGGTCCTTCGCTCCCCGCCAGTGAGGCCCGCGCCTTCGCGAAGGTGAAGAAGTCCCACCGGGCGCTGCACGCTTTTCTGGACCTGGTGCGGGAGACCACTCCAGTGCGGGAGGCGATGGTCTGGAACACGTGTCAGCGTGTCGAGCTGTACGCGTGGCTTCCCGGCCAGGGAGGCCCCTGGGCGGGACGGCGCCTGGAGGAAGAGTTGCGGCGGGGCCTCTTCGGCGCAGAGCCGCCGGGCCTGCACGTGGGCGTTCTGCGTCGTGAAGCGGCGTACCAACACCTCCTGCGGACGGTGTGCGGATTGAACAGCGATCTCCCGGGGGACAGGGACGTCGCCGCGCAGTTGGAGACTGCGTGCCACTCCGCCGAATGTGCCGGCATTGCCGGGCCTCGCATTCGAGCGCTGACCCTGGACGCCCTGGCTGCGGCCAAGGAGGTCAATGCCCGCACGGCCTGGGGTGGCTTCAGCACCGGGTACTGTGCGGCGGCCATGGCGCGGATGTTCGAGCTGGACGAGCTGCGCCCTGCGGAGCTCCGCTATGTGGTCGTCGGGGGGTCCACCACTTCACGCGCGGTGCTTTCGGCTCTCCGCACGGAGCACTTGGTTCCCGAGCGGCAGCTCACCGTGGTATACCGTGACCACCACGGCCAGATGAAGGAGTTGCGAAGCGCCGTCGGGAGTGGCAGACGCCTTCGTGTCCACGGGTACCGCGACGAGCGGGTGCTGAAGGCCGTGTCCGTGGCCGACGTGGTGGTTTTCGGCATCGACCAGGCGGAGCCCGTCTGGGATGCCGCGATGCTCCTGGGGCTGAGGGACTTCGCGGCGCATCCCCTCACGGTGGTGGACTTCAACTCATCGGGCTCCATCGGCCGGTCCGGGCGGACGACCCCGACGGGCGTGCACACCTGGTCGGCGAAGGATCTGGACCGTGCGGTGGCCGCCCACGTCGCCATCACCACCACCAGCCGGGGATTCTCGGAGGCAGTCGCGGACGTCGAGGATTGGATCGAAAAGCACCTGGTCGCCCTTCTCTCCGAAAAGGGAGGCCAGGATCCCAACGGAGGCCGGACGGTGCCGGCCGAAAGGACGGTATGACGCGCCATGCTCATCCTCATCGCCCATGGTAGCCGCGATCGGCGATGGCGGTCGTCCGTCGAACGAGTCGTGGACTCTCTGCGCCGTGAGCTCGGGGAGGATACCGTACGCCTGGCGTATATGGAGCGCACACCCCCGACGCTCGAGGAAGTGGTCTCCGAGGCGGTCGCGGGCGGGGTGACCGGGCTGAAGGTGCTACCTCTCTTCCTGGCCGAGGAAGGCCACGTGGAGAGGGACATCCGGCCGCTCGTGGATTCGGTCCGTCGAGCCTTTCCGGGGGCCCAGATCGAACAGCTCCCTCCCGTGGGACAAGATCCGGAGTTCCGGGAAGCGCTGGCGCGCATCGCCCAGAGGACCCTCGAGGAATCGGGCATCGTATCGGGACGACGGTCCTGGGAGACCGAGCCCAGGCCGCACCCCGGACGATGGGGATGGTGGGCGCCGTGAGCATCATCGTCGTGGGTCCGGCTGGTCCGCTGGTTCTCTCCGGCGAAGATGCGCTGGATCTCTCCGTCGACTTCGAAGAGCCCGAACCGTCCGCCGACGGCACGCGGCCCGGCACGGTCTACCTGGTGGGCGCCGGTCCCGGCGATCCGGGGCTCATCACCGTGAGGGGGGTGGAGTGCCTCCACCGCGCCGACATAGTGCTCTACGACTACCTGGCCAACGCCGAGCTTCTCGAGCACGCGTCCCCCTCGGCAAAGCTGGTGCCCCTGGGGCGACAGCGTGGTGGGCGCATGTTCACCCCGGCGGAGATCGCCGAGCGGATGATCGCGGAGGCTCGAGCGGGACGTTCGGTTGTGCGCCTCAAGGGTGGAGATCCTTCCGTCTTCGGACGGGGCGCCGACGAGACGGAGGCGCTCCGGAACGCGGGCATCCCATTCGAGATCGTCCCCGGGATCACGTCGGGTCTGGCCCTGGCAGCGTACTGCGAGCTTCCCATCACCCAACAGCACGACGCCTCCGCCGTGGCGCTGGTGACTGGGCGGGAGCGGGACGACAAGACCGAGTCGTGCCTCGACTACGACTCCCTGGCTTCGTTCCCGGGGACGCTGATCTTCTACATGGGTGTGGGCCGCTGCAAGGACTGGAGCCGTGAGCTCCTGGCCCGTGGACGATCGCCGGACACGCCGGTCGCCATCGTCCGGCACTGCACGCGGTCGGACCAGCAGATGGTGCGGTGCACCCTGGGCACGGTAGCGGAGGTCGTGGCCACTCTGAAGGTCCGTCCACCCGCGCTCTTCGCCGTTGGGGAGGTGGTGGACCGCGCTCCCCGCGACTCGTGGTTCTCGTCGCGCCCGCTCTTCGGAACCCAGGTCCTGGTTCCGGGATCGAGAATGACCTCCGCCCGTCTCCGGGGAAGGCTCACGGCGCTGGGCGCCGACGTCCTGGCCGCGCCGGTCCTGCGTATCGGACCGCCTGCGGACTGGGAGCCGGTGGATCGGGTCCTCGATCGAATCCACGAGTACGACTGGCTCGTGTTCACCAGCGAATACGGGGTTGACCAGTTCCTCGGGCGCCTGATGACCCGGGGCGGCGACGCCCGGCGGCTGGGGAGCGCGAAGCTCGCGGCTCTGGGTAGTGGGACCGCGGAGCGACTGATCCGATGGGGTCTCAGGGCAGACCTGGTTCCCGAGGAGTCCGCCAGCCGGACCCTCGCCGAGACCCTTCTGGATCACGTGAGGGGACGTTGGGTCCTCCTCGTTCAGGCGAACCGCGGACGCGAGGCGTTGGCGCGCGAGCTGGAAGGGGGCGGAGCCCGTCTCGAGCAGGTCGCGGCCTACGAGAGCACCGATGAGCTGGTGCCGGACCCGGACGTCGTGGCCGCCCTCGCCTCGGGTGAGATCCAGTGGGTGGCCGTCACCAGCAGCGCCGCGGCTCGGGCCCTGGTCCACCTCTACGGCGACGACCTGCGCTATCCCCGGCTGGCCAGCATCGGCCCGGTGACGACGGCGGCGCTGAAGGAGTCTGGGCTCCAGCCCGCCGTGGAGGCCTCACCGCACACGACGCAGGCGCTGGTGGAGGCGATCCTCGCGGAGGTCGCGCCGGGGCACGTGGCGCAGCCACCAGCCGGCGTCGCCGCTGGAAGGCTCGGCGATTGAGAAGCGATGACCCTTCTACGGTTGCGGCTCGACGCCGAGGGCTGCCCCAACCAGCCGTCCCACGGTGAGGGTGTGGAGCGCGCCGTCCTCGTAGAGGGCACACTCATCGCTGTCGGCCAGGAGCTCGGGACGGTCGGCGAGCGCCGCCGTGCGGCCCAGGCGACCGAGGCACCACGCCGCCGTTCCACGGACCTGGGGATCGGGATGATCGAGCGCCGCCTCGATGCCGGGGAGGACATCCGCCACCACGGAAGCCGCCAGCCCACCGAGCCTGCCCACCGCCCAGAGCATGCCGGCGCGGAAGTGCTCGAGGTCCTCCGCGGCGGTCTCCAGCATGAGGTGGACCACGATGGGGACATAGTCCTCGAACAGATCCGAACGGCGAGCCACGATCTCCGCCATGGCTTCCGGCGCGTGCCAGCAGACTCCCCCGGATTCCTCCTGCAGGAGCCAGTGCAGGCGTCTGAGGTGCTGGCGAACGAAGTCCGGGTCGTCGTCCGCGACGCGCGCGGCGGCGACGCCCATGGCGCGCACCGCACCCCATGCCACGTCCGGGTCGGGGTCGTAGGTGAGGGCCACGAGCTTGCCCAGCACTCGTCTCGATTGTGCGGCGATTTCGGCGACGCCCTCCGGACGTCCCTGGGCGATGAGGTCGCGCAACTCGTAACGCATGAACGATCCACCGGGATGACGTTCGACGTGCGGTCCTGGGCACGGTCGCCGCAAGGGCGACCGCCCCGGCCGTCGGAGGCCGGCGGACCACTATAGAAGTTCTCCCTGCCCGTCCACCTGCACCAGGGAGCACATGCCATGACGACGAAGGAAGGCGGCATCTCCGATCTGTGGAAGAAAGAGGATTGGTGGGCGGTGTGGCTGGGGCTGGGCATCATCGGCGTCGCCATCGGTTTCTTCTACGGAGGCTCCACCGTCGGGCCCCTGGCGGTAAGCCCGCCTCAGGACTGGACGGCCCTCACGCGCGTATGGGCACACTTCGCCGCGAGCTGGACCTGGTACGTCGCCCTGTTCCTGGTCTTCGCCCTGGTGTTCACCGTGAGCACCGCCGTCATGGGCCACAAGGTAGCGCACTACCTACCGGGGTTTGCGCTCATCTACGTGGTCTCGGTGCTCATCCTCGTGGTGAGCCAGAGCCGCTTCTTTCACACCTACAGCCTGGAGGCGCCGCTGGTCGCGCTCATCCTCGGGCTCCTGGTGGGCAACCTCGCGCCTATGCCCGGGTGGCTCGACGCGTCTCTGCGCACGGAGTACTACATCAAGACGGGCATCGTGCTGCTCGGCGCCACCCTCCCTCTCACGGCCATCGTCACGGCGGGGCCGGTGGCGTTCCTGCAGGCCACCATTGTTTCGCTGTGCACCTGGCTCACGATGTTCTTCGTGGGTACCAGGGTCTTCGGTCTGGATAAGCGATTCGGAGCGGTGCTGGGGGCCGGTGGGGCGGTATGCGGCGTGTCCGCCTCCATCGCGGTCGGAGGCGCCGTGAAGGCGGATAAGGAGCACGTTGCCATAAGCATCTCCATCGTGTCGCTCTGGGCCCTGGTGATGATCTTCTTCCTGCCGCTGGCGAGCCGCGCGCTGGGACTGGCGCCGGGGGTGGCGGGGGCCTGGATCGGTACGTCCGAGTTCGCCGACGCAGCGGGCTACGCCGCGGCCCAGACCATCGCGTCCCACAGCGGGACCGAGGCAGCCATCCAGACCTTCACGCTCATGAAGGTCATCGGGCGGGACATCTGGATCGGCATCTGGGCCTTCGTCCTCGCCATCGTGTCGTCCACCCTGTGGGAGAAGGGCAACGGGAACACGGCGAACGACGGCGCCGCAGCCGATGGCGCCCCATCCTCGGGTCGCCCCGGCGTGCACGCAGGTGTCATCTGGGCACGCTTCCCCAAGTTCGTCCTGGGCTTCTTCGTGGCTTCGGTGATCATGAGCGTGCTCGTCGCCAGCGCGTCCCCCGACGTGGCCGGTGACATCGGGTCGCGCCTCATCAGCCCCATCAAGACGCTGCGCACCTGGACCTTCGTGTTCACGTTCCTGTGCATCGGGCTGACGACGAGGTTTCGCGAGCTGGCCCGTTTCGGCATGCCACCGTTCTGGGCCTTCTGCGTAGGCGTCGCGGTGAACGTGCCGCTGGGCTTCCTGCTGTCGACGGTGGTGTTCAAGGATTACTGGTTAGCGGTTCAGTAGGTCCTGATCCGATCCAGCGCATCCGCCATCTGCTCGGCATTGAGAAGCACAGGCTCCCCGACCTGGAGCGCGCGCCAGTAGAGCTCCGCGAGGGTTTCCACCTCCGCCGCCAGCTCCAGCGCCGCCCCCGGGGAATCGCCCAGCGCCACCATCCCGTGGTTGGCGAGGAGACACGCGCGGCGGTCGCGTAGCGCGTCCACCGCGGCGACCGCGAGCTCGGGGGTGCCGAACGTGGCGTAGGGCGCACATCGGATGGAGTCGCCGCCCGCCACCCCGACCATATAGTGAAAGGCCGGGATGCCCCGCCGAAGCGTGGCCAAGGTCGTGCAGAAAGGAGCATGCGCGTGCACGACGGCTCCGACATCGGGCCGAGCTCGGTAGAGGGCGGCGTGCAGGGGCCATTCGGTTGTGGGCTTCCGGCTCCCCTGCAGGGTGTTGCCGTCCCAGTCCACGAGGACCAGGTCGTGGGGCTCCATCACCGCGTAGGGGAGGGCGGACGGCGTCACCCACATAGCGTCGTCCACTCGGGCGCTGACGTTGCCGGAGGTGCCCCGGCTGAGCCCGCGCGCGCTCATCTGTTTCGCCGCGTTTACCACGGACACTTCGACCTGCTCTCGGCTCTTCATGCCGATCCCTCCGTCCCTCGGGGCGTGGCCTTTTCCGGGAAGAGCCGGGCGAGGGCCTCGCGGCTAGCCGTCGCGATGCCTCGCTCGGTGATGATCCCTGTGACCAGCTCCGCGGGCGTCACGTCGAACGCGGGATTCGCGACCTGCGACCCGGGTGGGATCACGGTGACCGTCTCGATGCGGCCGTGGTCGGTGCGTCCGCGGACACGGGCGACCTCGGCTCCGGGGCGTTCCTCGATGGGGATCTCCCGCCATCCGGTGAGGCCCCAATCGATGGACGACGACGGTGCCGCCACGTAGAAGGGTATGTGATTGTCTCTGGCCGCTAGAGCCTTGAGGTACGTACCCACCTTGTTGGCGACGTGGCCGGCGGCCGTCGTGCGATCGGTTCCCACGATGCACACGTCGACCTGCCCCCGTTGCATGAGGTGCCCGCCCGCGTTGTCCACGACGACGGTATGGGGAACTCCGTGTTCCGCCAGCTCCCAGGCGGTGAGGCTGGCCCCCTGATTCCTCGGCCTCGTTTCGTCCACCCAGACGTGCACGGACACGCCGGCGTCGTGGGCGAGGTAAATGGGCGCCGTGGCGGTCCCCCAGTCGACGGTGGCGAGCCAGCCCGCATTGCAGTGGGTGAGGATCTCCACTGCATCGCCGGGCTTCCGGGAGGCCAGGTCGCGGATGAGCCCGAGACCGTGCTCACCGATCTGGCGGTTCCGCTCTACGTCCTCGTCGGCGATGGCTGCGGCCGCACGGTAGGCCTCGGAGGCCCGCTCCGACTCCGGCAGGTGCGACACCTGGGCGCTCACGCGGTCGAGGGCCCAGCGCAGGTTGACCGCGGTGGGCCGTGTCGAATCGAGAAGGACCCGGGCACGGGCCAACGA
This sequence comes from Gemmatimonadota bacterium, assembly GCA_022340755.1. Taxonomy (GTDB): domain Bacteria; phylum Gemmatimonadota; class Gemmatimonadetes; order Longimicrobiales; family Gaopeijiaceae; genus SZUA-318. The sequence goes on along the minus strand of JAJDNI010000001.1, from coordinate 23,304 downwards.
CGCGTCTCCCGGGTCGGCCCGCAGGGCCAGGGCGAGACCGTAGGCGGCGGTGGCGCCGATGAGGGGTGCGCCACGCACCTTCATCTCCATGATCGCCCGCGCCGCCGCCGCCACGTCGGTGAGACGGGAGACGAGGAACTCGTGGGGCAGGGCGGTCTGGTCTACGATGCGGACGGACCAGCCGTCCTCGTCGAGGAAGATGCTGCGAAAGGGGACTCCGTTTACCTTCACGCTCGATGTCCGTCGGATGGCTGCCTTGCCGCGCCCATTCCGGTCGCGGTGCCGACGAGGAAGCATGGAAGGCCCTGCGCCGTGCGCACAAGGCCCGGCGCCAACGCGGCGCGGGGACACACCTGAAAAGGGAGGCGTTCTTGGAGTTGGTGATCCGGCATTGCCTGGTGGAGGGGGATGCGCGCGACATCGGGATTGAGGAAGGGCGGATCGCGTGGGTGCGGTCTCCCGGCTTGGAGGTACCCGGAGACCCGACTCCCGACCGTGTCATCGACGGTCGGGGCCTGCATGCATTCCCGGGGCTCAAGAACGGTCACACGCACGCGGCCATGACGCTCTTCCGCGGATACGGTGACGACCTGCCCCTCATGGAGTGGCTGCAGACGCGAATCTGGCCCGCCGAGGCGCTCCTCACGGAGGAAGACGTCTACCACGGCACCCGCCTCGCGCTGGTGGAGATGATCCGCTCCGGCACGACCTACTTCAACGACATGTACTGGCATCGGCCCGGTGTCGTGCGGGCCGTGGAGGAGCTCGGTTTGCGGGCGCACGTGGGATCAGTCTTCATCGACCACGGGGACCCCACGGGTGTCGCCGCCGGAGCCCTGCGTGAGGCCGTGCTGCGGCAGGTGAGCGAGCGCCACACCCTGAATCTAAGAGTCCAGGTCGCACTGGCTCCCCATGCCATCTACACCGTGGCTCCGGAGAGCCTCGAGTGGATGGCCGATCTGGCGTCGCGGAACGACCTCATCGTCCACATCCACCTCTCCGAGACCCGGAGCGAGGTGGACGCCTGCGTGGCGACCCACGGTGTGCGGCCCGCGCATTTCCTCGAGAGCGTCGGGCTCCTGGAGACGAGTCTCGTGCTGGCCCACGGCGTCTACCTCGATGAGGAGGAGATGGAGCTCCTGGCGGCGCACGGGGCCACCGTCGTGACCAATCCCACGGCGAACATGAAGCTCGCCACAGGGGGGATCTTCGACTATCGGGCCGCCAGGGCCGCCGGGCTCCGGGTGGTGCTGGGCACGGATGGCGCGGGCTCCAACAACAACCTCGACATGATCGAGGAGATGAAGATCCTGGCCCTGGTGCAGAAGCATCGCGCCGGGGACCCCACGGTCCTCACGGCTCGTGAGGCGCTCGCCCTCGCCACGACGGCTCCCTCCGAGGCCTTCCGGCTGGGGAGCGGCGACCTGGAGCCCGGCGCTCCCGCGGACATCATCCTCGTGGATCTGTCTCGCCCCTCCACCCAGCCCGTTCACGACCCCGTATCCGCCCTGGTCTACGCGGCCAACGGGGACGCCGTGCACACCACCATCTGCGACGGACGCGTGCTCATGCACGATCGCAGGGTGGAGGTCGCCGACGAGGACGAGGTGGTTGCCACGGCCATAGCGGCAGCCGAGAAGCTGGAGGGGCGATAGGGAACCGCCTACGCCACCACTTCGTCCATACGCGCCGGTGCCGGCACCGGAGCGATGGGGAGGCACACGGCGAACGTCGTGCCCACGCCCGGCTGGCTCTCCACCCGGATGTCACCGCCGTGCTGCTTGATGATGCCCAGGGAGACGCTCAACCCCAAGCCTGTGCCCTTGGCGTGCTTCTTGGTGCTGAAGAAGGGCGCGAATATGCTGGTCAGGTTCTCCTCGGGGATTCCCACGCCGGTGTCGGTGAGGCGCACGCTCACCGAGCCTCTGTCGGCGGACTTCTCCACGGAGATCGTCAGGGTGCCACCGTCGGGCATGGCGTCGAGGGCGTTGAGCACCAGGTTCAGGAACACCTGCGTGAGTTGATGCCGGTCGCCGTGCACGGGGGGAAGGTTCTCCTCCACCTCTCCCTTCACCTTCACTTTCGACAGCTTGATCTGATTCGCTGCGAGCTGGAGGGTGTCGGTGATGATCTCCTCCACGTCCAGCGGCTCCAACTCCACCTCTCGCTCCCGGGCGAAGTCCAGGAGGTTGCGGACGATGTCCCGGGCCCGCTCCGACTCTCGCACCAGGTCGGACGCCATCTCCAGGCGCTCGGCGTCGTCCAGGTCGCCGTAGTCGTCCTGAAGGGTCGCGGCGGTAAGCATGAGGTTGTTGATGGGGTTGTTGAGCTCGTGGGCCACCCCCGCCGTGAGCGTGCCGATGGCCTGAAGCTTGTGCGACTGGACCAGGATCTCCTGGCGCCGCACGAGCTCGTTGAGCATGTGGTTGATCCCCGCCGCCAGCTCCGAGAACTCGTCGTGGTAGCGGCGCCGCGGGGTGATGGGCGTGAGGTCCCCACCGGCGATGCGACGAGTGGCCAACATGATGCGGTTGAGCGGCGCGAGGATCTGTCGTGCCACGAAGACGCCCAGGAAGAGCACCAGGAGGAGGAGTCCCACCAGGAAGCCCGCAGCGAGGCGCTGGGACGTTCGCAGCATGGTCTCGGCCGAGGCCCGCTCCTGCGTCGCCAGCCTGGCGGCCTCGTCCACCATCTCAGCGCCCTGTACCCGGAGCTCTGCCTCGACGGCGCGGAGCAGGGCCGTGTCGGCGGTGGGCTGTGTGCCCTGCAGGCCGGAGAGGAGGGACTCGTAGCGCAGCACGCGGGCGCGCATCACCTCCACCGAAGACGCCCCCACTACGGCTGATATACTGCTTCCGTCCCGCTCCAGGATCTCTTGGGCTGCCTGCGCCTGGGCCAGGGCGTCTTCCAGGTTGGTGCGGTAGAGGAAGAAGTTCTTCTCGAAGCGTCTGGCTTGCTGGATCTCGAAGGCGTAGCGATCCACGGCGCCCACGATGCGTAGCTTGGCCTGCACTCCGTCCAGAAGCACGATGGACGTGACCATGGCGCCCACGCTGAGGACGAGCCACAGCAGGAGCCCGACTCCCAGCCGAGTGCGGATGGACAGGCTCGGTCGCTCCAACAGGGCGCGCTGGGCCTCCGCCGATACCGCGTCGAGCGGCGACGTCCCGGTGCCTTCTTCGGGGGACATGGTCAGAGCGCTACAGGATGGCCCTGTGCCCCAGCGAAAGCGCCGCCTTGTTCACCACCGCCTGCAGGTCCTTGGGCTTGAACGGCTTGGAGATGAAGTCGAACGCGCCCTTCACCAACGCCTCCCTCGCCACCTCCACCGTCGCGTACCCGGTGATGAGGATCACCCGCGTATGCTCGCAGTGCGCCATGATGTGCTCGAGAACCTGAATACCATCCAGGTCTTCCATGCGCAGGTCGGTGACGACGATATCGAACTCCTTCTCGCCCAGGCGCTTCACGGCCAGGGTGGGGTCCTCGAAGACCTCCACGGTGAACCCCGACTTCTCCAGCGCCGGCTTCAGCCGCTTTCCCACGATGGGCTCGTCATCGAGGATCATCACGCTCAGCTCCTCTTCGACGTGCTCGTGGGTGCCTCCACCTTCGAAGCTCATGCTCTCTCCTTCGCGCGCCCGTGACGCGCGCTCGTCTCGCACGATACGCACTCGGTCCAGCGCCAGGCTGGTCTTGTGATCCAGCTCGACCCCCGTGAGCTGATAGCCCTCCTTCGCTGCGTCCGCTTCCGCGAAGGAGACCCGGACCATCCAGTCCTCGATCTTCTTCTTCAGGTCACCCATGATTCCTTCCTTCGCCCCGGTACCGAGATGACGGTGGACGGCATCAGACCGCCGCCCTCGCCTCGGTCAGGCGCTGCTGCACGCGCAGCCTCTGGCGGTACGACTTGATGACGTGGTACATGATGATGGCGCACCCCGAGAAGCCCGCGACGAACAGCATGGCCTTGCTGGCGCCGTTGAACCACGGGTCCCACTCGGGGTTCAGGTCCACCCACCCCAGCTGTCTCATGTAGGCGGGCACGGCGACCGCCCGGCTCACCACGCAGAGCAGGATGATCACGGCGGTGACGAGGCGGATGACGATCTCCTTCACGACCTTGGTCCCGTAGACCCCGATGTAGATGCCGATGAGGGAGCCCAGGTAGAGGAGCATCGTCATGCGGATGTCGACGAAGCCCTTCAGCGCGTAGTTGAGCGCCCCGAACCCTCCCATGTAGACGGCGAGATACAGCTCCGTGCCCGCGGCCACCGCGGTGGGGACGCCGAACACGTAGATCATGCACGGCACGCCGATGAACCCGCCCACGCCGATGGTTCCCGCCAGATACCCGGTGGCGAGGCCGACGACCATCAGCACCCAGAGGGACACGCGCACGTCCGCCACCTTGAAGTGGATGTAGGGCGGCAGGTGCCTCCGGGCGAGGAAGTTGGCGATGCGCATGGAGGGGCCGGCGGCCTCGTCCTCCCGCCGTGTGCGCAGCGCGTCTCGGAGCATGGACACCGCCACCGCCGAGAGGATGAATATGAACACGGCGCTGATGTACAGGTCCCCCGCCGCCGAGCCTCCGGCGCCGTGGGAGTCGGTGCTCCCCACCAGGGCACTGTTGATCCATACGGCGATGCGAATGCCGATGAACGAGGTGACGATGAGAAAAGCGCCCATGCGCTTGTCGACGTTGCCCAACTCGGCATGCTTGCGGGACCCCACCAGCGCCTTGCCGAACTTGTGCGTCATGTTGCTGCCCACGGCGACGACGCCCGGCACGCCCAGGTTCATCATACCCGGGGTCATGAAGAATGCGCCGCCACTGCCGATGAAGCCCGAGAGGACCCCGCCCACCAGGCCCAGAGCGACTACCTGCAGCGCCACGAACCCGTTGATGTCGATGAAGTTCTCGTACAGCAGACCCGGTTCCATCATGGACTCCGTCCTGGGTATCTGGGGCTCATTCCATCTTCAGGAGCTTCATGAGCGATCGAGCGACGGTCCCGTAGAGGTAGGCCACCACCGGCGCGAAAACGAAGACCGCGGCGGCCACCACGTACATCGTCAGCCTGCCCGGTCCGGCCCAGTCCCCCGCGAGGAAGCGGAGGACGGCGTCCTCGTGGGTCAGGACAACCGCGTAGACGACAGCCACCACCGCCAGGAAGCCGAGCAACCGGAAGGCATCCCGGGGCCCGAAGAGGTAGTGACTCCTGAGCTCTTCGGCAGTGACCACCGGCACGCGCATGCGACTCCCCAGGGAATCCTGCAGCTCGCGCGTCAGGCGGAGCTTCGTGCCCGGCTCCTTGCCGAGGAACAGGTTTCCCAGCACCACCAGGGAGTGCGGAACGGTGGTGCAGCAGGCGCCCACGAGGCTGCTGCGCTCTCCGCGCACGAAGCGTCCGCCTCCGGAGCGGCCGAGACCGGCCAATCCGTCGAGGGTGGCCTTCAGTCCACCGTCATCCACCACCTCCTCATCCACGTCCTCTTCGATCCCCGCGATGGCCGCGGTTCGGGCCGGCGAAGGCAGAGTGCCGGTCTCCGGGCCCTGACCCACCTCTGCAGAGGGGACGTACCGGACAAGCTCCACCGCCGCATTCCACTTGCGGGCGATCTCGGTCAGCTCCCGGAAGGTCTCGGACGTGGCGTCGAAGGCCTCCTGGACCCATAGGATCGTGGTGGCCGCCATCGTGGCCTGGAGCTGCTCCATGCCGGGCAGGCCCTCGAGGACCCGGGGAACCTCCTCGGACACCTCCATGTCGTGGGGCAGGTACGTGACGTTCACGATCCCTTCGTGGGCCGTGACGCTGAAAGCGAAGCGGTTGGTCCGCGGATCGCGGGCAAGCCGGAGGCGGGCGGTGGCGGAGAGGAGCAGGTCGTCCATCGCCCGCTGAGAAGCCGGCGTCACCTGGAAATCGGGGAGCTGGGCCATGCCCACCAGCGCCGAGGCGGCGTTGTCGACGTTCATGCGCTCGACGTTCACCACCACGTCGTACTGGGAGGCGTCCTCCCACGAGACGCCGTACATGGAGCGGACCCACGCACGGCGGTCCTCCTCCACCTCGGTGAGGTAGCGGACGGCCTTGTCCCGGTCGATGCCGAGCTGCTGCATGGTGGCACGGATCCGGTACTCCTCGTCCGCCACCACCCGAACGCGGAGCACGTGTCCCACGCTGCGCAGCAGCAGGTGGCCCGTGCGGCCGTGATAGACCAGCGGACCCTTCTGGAGCTGGTCGCACAGGTACGCCGTGCTGAAGGCCAGATAGTGGTCGCGCTCCCTGGCGAGCCGCTCGGTGAAGGCCCGAGGCTTCATCATGCTGGTCTCGAGCTTCCCGACGTGGATGCCTTCGGCGATGGCCGCCTCGATGAGGTCCTCCCGGCTCAGCACCTGGTATCCCAGGCGGCTCGCCAGCGCTTCGGCCAGCTCCTTTCCCCGTGACAGCGATCCCCGGGAGATGCAGACGATCTGCATGGTCTGCTGCCGGGACGACAGCGCGGGGGCGGGGGAACGCTCCTTCGCCGTGAGCGGCAAATCGGCGACGCCGCCGGTCGGAGTCGCCTCGCTCATGCTCTGTGCTCCACTCTCATACTCTCCCTGTCGCCCCGCTTCGGTGACATCGATCAGTGTCCTCCGGCCGTGAGCACGCCGCTCGCGGCCAGGGCGAGAATCACGACCTCCAGAACGGCGATGACCGCGTACGCGTAGTCGCGCTTCCTGAGCAGGGTGGGGAGGATCCCCAGGAAGCAGATGATGGTGACGATGGAGAGCACGACGATGCCCACGAAGTTCAGGTAGTCGCCGTGCTCGAGGGCGCTCACCCAGGCCCATCCCGTGAGGATGTGGTCGTGGTGCACGTATTGCGTGTTCACGGCCTCCAGATACCGAGCCACGTCCATGGACCAGAAGTCGGGAAGCCTGTCGATGGGAATGGCCGGGGAGATGGCCCCGCTGATGTACAGGACGAACGTGATCAGCAGGATCCCCAACCCCGTGTACATTCCGGCGGCCAGGATCCGGGCGTACAGGAGTTGCTCCTGGGGAATGGACCGGGGGAGCTCTCCGGGCGGCGCCGGTGGGGTCGGCGGTGGGCCAGAATCGACGTCACCGTGCCGGGTCGGATCCACGCGTTCGAGCGTTCTGGATTCGCGCATGACTCCTCCCCGTCAGATGATGAAGGGCAGGCCCAGGCCTTTCGTGATGGCCTTGCCGCCGGAGAACAGGAGGAGTCCGATGACCATCCAGCGCACGAAGCCGGGTTTGGCCACCCTGAGAATGCGGACGCCGATGAACGACCCCAGCATGATCCCCACCAGGGACGGCACCACCATCATCGGGATGACGCATCCCTCGTTGAGGTAGACCCACGCCGCGGACGTGTCCGTGATGGAGAGCAGGAACTTGCTCGTGGCGACGCTGACCTTGAGGGGCACCCCCATCACCAGGTTGAGCACGGGTACGTTGGCCCACCCTGCGCCCAGCCCGAACATGCCCGCCATGAAGCCGATGCCGATGAAGAGCAAGAGGCCTGTGAGGGTCCGGTGGATCTTCCAGTCGATCTCCCTGTCGAGGCTGGCCTCCATGTAGACGCCGTGGATCCGCAGGACCTGGGAGAGCCGGTCGGCGGCGCGCACCGCCGGGAAGGCGGACTTCCGCGCCCTGATCATCAGCCCGACGATCCCGAGGATGGCGACCCCCAGCGCGGTCTGGACGACATTCGTCGGCAGCGCCAGGCCCACCATGGCTCCCGCCACGGCGCAGGCCGACGCGATGAGCGCCACCGGCATGGCCAGACGGAGGCTGGCGAGGTTCATCCGAAGGAAGCCCGGCCCGGCCGCCAGGGCACCGCACAGCGCGACGAGCAGCCCGGTGCACCGGACGAAATCCAGGTGGAAGGGGCAGAAGCCGCTGACGATGGGCACGAAGAGCACGCCCCCTCCCACACCGCCCACCGCCGCCAGAATGCCCATCAGGAACGTCATGCCGAACAAGACCGCGGGCCAGAACCACCACGCCGTGGCGGTCGCGTCCGCCGAGCCGACGGCGCCTGCATCAGCGAGCGGGCCCTCCTGGGCGGCCCACGCCGCCGTCGGCTCGATGAGGGCCAGGAACAGCAGCACCACCATGACGACCGATAGACGACCCAGACTCGGGACGGGCCATCGCGGAAGCGTGGAAGCGCGGAGTGCCATGACGGGTGCGGGCTCAGGGATACGGGTCGAACCAGTCGACCTTCATGCGGACTTCGTGCACGCCGGGAACGCTCCGGACCACCTGATGGATCCGGTTCCCGGTGCGGCCTCCGGTGCGGAGCGGCACGTGCCCGGTGATCACGGCCACGCCTCCGTGGGCGTCGGCCTCGAGCTCCAGTGAGCGAAGGTCGGGATCACCCGCCATGGCGAGGCGGACCCGGGAGGAGAGCCGGAAGTCGTCGAGGCGATCCCGCACCGCATCGGTGAGCGTGAACTCGGGCTGCTCGGCGGTTCGGGCCGCGACGGCGCACGTACCCTCCACCGACATCGTCTCGAGATTGAGGACGAGGTCGTAGAGTGCGGGGTCCATGATGTCCTCCCCGTACATGACCTTCACCCACCGGGCTCTGGATTCGTCGAGGTGGCGGATGTAGCGCTCGGCCTCGGCTACATCCATGCCGAACTCGTCCATCACCACCTTGGTGCGGCTCTGCAGCGGGGCGATGAGCCGGACACACATCAGGGCGGGGAGGCCTCGCAGCAGAAGCCCGCCCGCCAGGCCGTGGTAGACCAGGTTCCCCGATGCCGCCTGCTCGGCCAGCGCCGCCTGGACGGCGACCACGTAGGCGCGGCGCATGGACGAAAAGCGGCTCCACACCGTCGGGCGGTCGCTCATCTTCGCTTCCAGCGTCGCAGCGGAGACGCCGAGCTGTTCCGCTGCCTGTTGGATCACCTCCCGGCCGAGGATGGGATAGCCGAGCGTGGCAGCGAGGCGTTCGGCCATAGCCTGGCCGCCACTCCGGGATCCCCTGCAGATGCAGATCACGGCCATCGATCCGCCCTCCCCGCCGTCACCTCGTCGAGGCGGCGATGGCAGGCTTCCGCCTCGGCCGTCCACACGTCACGGACCTCGTCGGTGACCATGTAGGTCGGCTGTGCGGCAGCCTCCGCGATGGCGGCGCATGCCGACTCTGGGGAGAGCGTGCGCAGGTTCACGGTGAGGTCGTACAGGGACGGGTCTTCGACGTCCTCCCCGTAGGTGAGCTTCACCCAGCGCCTGCGGTCCTGATCGACATTCCGGATGAAGTCCTCGGCCGCGCGGCGGCCCATGCGATGATGGGCGTCCATGAGTCCCCGGACACGTATCTCCAGGGGGGCGATGAGGCGCACGCGCAGGACGCCCGGAAGTCCCCGCAGCAAGAACTGTCCGGCGAGCCCGTGATAGACGATAGATCCCTCCAGGCACGCGTCCAGGAGGGCCGTGCGCACCGCCATGACGTACTTCTCGCGCTCCCTGCTGAGCCGGGCCCACAGGCCGGGGGTCGTCTCGAACTTGGTCTGCAGGACCTCCTCGGATGCACCGAGCCTCGCGGCGGCGGCACGCAGGATCTCACGGGCAAGGCTGGGATGGCCGAGCCGATCGGCCAGACACTCGGCCACGGCTCTGCCCCCGCTCATGGTTCCTCGCGAGATGGTGATGATCGCCACGAGTCGATCCTTCGCCGGCGCGCGCGCCACGCGCCCCGGCTCAGCGTGCTGAGGCCTGGGGTACCGTCTCCGGGGAAGGCCGGAGTTGAGCAGGTGGCGTGGGGTCCAGGGCAGGCTCTTCGTGCCAGCTCTCTCGAAGAGTGGACCACTTCGTGATGCTGATCACAAATGGATCCCCGAATCGGAGCCGCACGGATACGATGCCGGCCGCGCGGCAGGTGTCACCGTGGGGCCGGAAGATTATCCGAGATTTTTGTCACGATTAAAGTCTAGGGGTGTGCGGCCGGGGTGTCAAGGAGTCCTACAGCCGTAGTGGAGGCCGGATTGCAGAGGTGTGGGCGAGCGTCGAAAGGCGCTCCGATAAACGCGGAAAACCGGGGGTGCCAGGCGCCGTCCGGGCGACGCCCGCCGGTAGGCTAGCTCGACTCCGAGCTGTCCACGGCCGTCGCGTAATCCCTGGAGCGAACGGCCCGTCGAGGAGCCCGGAGGTGGTATGCGATCTCTCCGAGGCCGGTGGTGAGGCGCTGGTTCCGCACGAGGACGCCGCGGGGGACCTCCACGCGGGCAGGGGTGAAGTTCCAGATCGCCTCAACGCCGCACGACACCAGTAGGTCGGCAAGCGGCTGTGCCGCGGCGGAAGGAATGGTGAGGATCGCCAGCCGGATCTGGTGCTCGACGACGTAGGACGTCAGACCCCTCAGAGGGAGGATCGTGAGGCCCTCGATGTGCCTCCCCACCTTGAAGGGATCCCGGTCGAAGGCTGCGACGATGCGCAGGCCGTACCGGTCCAGCTCCGGGGACGTGAGAATGGCCCCGCCGAGCTTGCCGGCGCCGACGAGGATGCCGGTGTAGGGCCGGTCGAAGCCCATGGCGGTACGGATGGCGCGGCATGCCTCGCATGCATCGTATCCGACGCGGCTCATCCCCACCAATCCCACGGCGCCGAAGTCCTTGCGCACCTGGCTTGGATCGACATCGAGAGCCGCGCCGATCCGGGAGCTCGTGATGGTGGACGGGGAGCGATCGCCCGCCACCTCGGCGAGATACCGGTAGTACCGGATCAGCCGGTCGAGAACTACGCGCTTGAGCCGTGGCACCGGAGCGCCTCCGGTTGGGGGAGTCCCCGCCCTGAGAGAAGATAAACCCTCGGAAGGGCTTGTGGCAGAGGGTTTTTTCACAGCCCTTCCGCCGATGGCGCAAAATCGTGATATTTTCCACGAAACGGCCTCGTGTCCCACCGGGATCCTCGACGCCGGCGACTGTTCGGGGCGCGAGGGATGCCGACGGGCACATCCCCGACGAGGACTGCCAAACATGTCCGGGCCCATCCTTCTGGCCGTCTGCTACGGCTTGCTCGCCGTCTTTGTGGCGGCGTTTGTTGTGCGATCTGTGAGAATCGCGCGTCTTCCGGTCCACCTCCGCTGGGAGCTGTCTCCGATACCCAAGGAGAAGACCCGCGGGCGCTATGGGGGCTCCTACCTGGAGGAGTACGAGTGGTGGAAGAAGCCCCGTGAGGAATCCCTTGTCTCCGAGCTCGTCTACATGCTCAAGGAGATCCTCTTCCTGAAGGCGCTCTGGGAGCACAACCGGCGTCTCTGGTGGTTCTCGTATCCTTTCCACGTGGGGCTGTACCTCCTGGTGCTGGCGGCCGCCGTCTTCGTCCTCGGAAGTGGAGCGGCAGCGGTGGGGCTGACCGGGCCGGAGTGGGGAATCCTGAGGGTCTGGCTTCCGGTGGTGGCGGGAGCGGGATACGTCCTGGGAGCCCTGGGTGCGCTGGGCCTCCTCGTGAGCCGCATCGCAGACCCCAAGCTCCGGGTGGTGAGCACGCCGGTCGCCATGTTCAACCTCGCATTGCTGCTCGCGGTATTCGTCACCGGGGCCGTGGCGGTCTCCACGGTGACCGGAGTGGTCGGACACGCGCTCACGTTCGGAAAGGCCCTGCTCACTGCGGGCCCAATGCCGGCCATGCCGGGGATTCTGGCCTGGCACGCGGCCCTCACCCTCGTCTTTCTGGCGTACCTCCCCTTCAGCCAGATGATGCACTTCGTGGCGAAGTACTTCACGTACCACGAGGTCAGGTGGGACGACGAACCGATGAAGCAGGGCGGCTCGATGGAGCGTGAGGTTCAGCAGCTGCTGGATCAGCCGGTGACCTGGGCGGCCCCCCACGTCGGAGCCGACGGTGGCAAGAACTGGGTGGACATCGCGACGCAGGAGGTGCCCCGATGAGCGGCCCGTTGCGAATCAAAGACATCGGCCTCCGTGAGGGCCAGCGCCTCACCAGCCTCGACGCCGAGAAGCTGATACCCTTGCCTCCTCCCTACGACTCCACGGACGAGTATCCAGTCTTCAAGGAGCTCAAGCCCGAAGCCGCTGAGCGCATGATGTGCAATCTGGACGGCGTAGTGGCTCTGAGCCTCCCCCATCCGGAGAGCCCCGAGCACGAGCAGGAGCTGGTGGACCAGTTCGCGGAAGGCTTGCGCAAGCTCTTCACCAAGGAGAACAACTGGACCTTCCTGCAGCCGTTGACCCTGGCCCTGGAGTACTGCGTCGGTTGCCAGACGTGCAGCGACGCGTGCCACGTGTTCAAGGCGAGCGGCGAGGAGATCTACAGGCCGACGTACCGATCCGAGGTTTGGCGCCGGCTGGTGAACAAGTACGTGAAGAAGGGCGGCAAGCTCATGGCACCGCTCACGGGCGCGGACGTCGACCTCAACTGGACCACGATATCGCGCCTCTACGAGCTGGCCTACCGCTGCAACCTGTGCCGACGCTGCGCCCAGGTATGCCCCATCGGAATCGACAACGGGCTCATCGCCCACGAGCTGCGCAAGCTCTTCAGTCAGGAGCTGGGCTGGGCGCCTCGGGAGCTCCACGAGAATGGCACCGTGCTCCAGCTGCAGGTGGGCTCCTCCACCGGCATGAACCAGGTCCTCGTGAAGGACAACGTCGAGTTCATCGACGAGGACATGACGGAGGAGACGGGCATCGAGGTCACGACCCCGTGGGACAAGGAGGGCGCGGACGTCCTGCTCATCCACAACGCCGGCGAGATCATGGCCTGGCCGGAGAACCCCGGTGCCTTCGCCATCGTCCTGAACGCGGCGGGGATCGACTGGACGTTGGCGTCCGAGGGCATCGAGTACGACGGCGTGAACTACGGGCTGTTCTACGACGACGTGCAGCTCGCGCGCATCGCCATCAAGCACGTGACCGCGGCGAAGGACCTGAAGGTCAAACGCATCGTCATGGGCGAGTGCGGCCACCAGCACAAGGCGATAATGACCGTGGCCGACCGCGTCCTCACGGGCGAGCTGAGGGGGGTGCAGCGGGAGAGCTGCCTGCCGCTGCTGGAGGAGATCGTCTTCAGCGGCAAGATCGAGTTCGACCCTTCGAAGAACGATTTCCCGGTCACGCTCCACGACCCCTGCAACATCGTCCGCAACCTCGGGATCGTGGAGCCACAGCGCCGCATTCTGCGGTACCTGTGTCCCCAGTTCCGGGAGATGACCCCCCACGGAGTGGACAACTATTGCTGCGGTGGAGGGAGCGGCTTCGCCGTGATGTCGCCGAACAACTTCACCGAGTGGCGGGTGGGTGTCGCCGGCCGCATGAAGTTCAAGCAAATCCTGGATGCGTTCGCCGACCAGCCCGGACCCGAGGTGCAGAAGTACGTGTGCGCGCCGTGCTCCAACTGCAAGGGCCAGATCCGGGACATGCTCCAGTACTACGGAGCGTTGGAGAAGAGCGGGATCACGTACGGCGGGCTGGTGGAGCTCATCGTGAACGCCATGGTGGACGTGAAGGAGCCCTTCATCAAGTGGGAGATGCACTGAGGACGTTCCGGGCGGAGGTCGCCGGGTCATTGGCGCCGCCATGAGGACGAACGCCGACACCACCGAAGAGGCGCGGGAGGAATCGCACGCCGGCACGGATCAGTCCGTCCGGGCCCAGCAGGCGCTCCTGGAACGACCGGAGCTGAGCATCCGCACCCGGATCATCGTGGTCTTCGTGGTGATCTTCGTCCTGTGCTCCGGGAGCACGGTGGCCGCGGTGTTCTTCCTGTCCGCGTTCGAGGAGAAGATCGGTTTCCTGGAGACTGCCGGGGCGTATTCCTTCGACGTCGAGGAAGCGCGGCGCAACGAGAAGAACTACTTCCTGTACGGCACCGGACTCCCGGAAGCCCTGGCGAGCGCGAAGCTGGCGAGGACGCGCCTGGAGCGCAGTGCGGATCAGATGCGCTCCGTGGAAGGGGTCCAGGGGTTCTCGGCCATGGAGGCGAGCCTCGGTCGCTACGTGTCTCTGCTGGAGAGCCTCGCGACCGCAGACGCCAACGATGACACTGCGCGGAAGCGGGAGCTGGAGGTCAACCTCCGCACGGAAGGGGCGCAGATCATCACCGAAGCCCAGGAGATGATCGACCGGGAGCGTGTCGCCGTGAGCGCCATGCTCCACACGTCGATGGTCGGTGCGGTGGCCTTCCTGGCTCTCATGCTCCTGGTGGTGGTGCTCTTCGGCGGGTTCGTCGTGCGCGCCGTGCTCCGGCCCCTGGACCGTTTCATGGACTACGTGACGCGCATCGGGGCGGGAAACTACGAGCCCATCCGCCCGGCCCGGCGCTACCGGGACGAGTTCAGCCGCCTCGCCTTCGCGTTCAACCGGATGCTCGGTGAGATCCTCACGCGACAGGAGCAGCTCGTGCAGTCCGGGAAGATGGCCGCGGTGGGAACCCTCACCTCGGGCATCGCCCACGAGCTGAACAACCCGCTCAACAACATCGGACTGACGACGGAAGCCCTCCTGGAGGACTTCGAGTCGTACACCGACGAGGAGCGGCGGCGGATGCTGGACCAGATCTACACGCAGGTCGAGCGGGCGGGCAGCACGGTGAAGAACCTGCTGGACTTCACCCGTAAGGACCGCTCGGCCTTCACGGCGCTCGATGTTGCGGAGGTAGCCGCGTCCGCGGGGCGGTTGGCGGGCAACGAGGCACTACTGGCCGGAGTGGTGTGGAAGTGGGACCTGGACGGTGAGCTTCCCCGTATCCGGGGCAACCCCCATGACCTCCAGCAGGTCTTCCTCAACCTGTTTCTCAACGCCATCCAGGCCATGCCCGAAGGCGGCGACCTCGGGGTGCGCGCTCGGCTGGACAGTGAAGGCTTCGTGCGCGTGGACGTCACCGACACCGGCGTCGGGATTCAAGCCGAGCACCTCGACGAGATCTTCGACCCGTTCTTCACGACGAAGCAGCTTGGCGAAGGAACCGGCCTGGGGCTCTCGGTGAGCCACGGCATCATCGAGAAGCACGGGGGGCGGATCGTCGTCGAGAGCGAGCCCGGACATGGAACCACTTTCTCCGTCTACCTGCCCACGACGGAGGTTCGCTAGAAGAGACCGGTATGGATTTCTCCATCTATCTCCCCGTGGCGGGAAGCTCTGTGAGCATGTGGGTCCTACTCGCGCTCGGGGGTGTGGTGGGATTCCTGTCCGGCCTCTTCGGCGTGGGGGGTGGGTTCCTGATGACCCCGCTCCTCATCATGATCGGCATTCCGCCCACCGTGGCCGCGGCGTCGGACTCCAACCAGATCGTCGCGGCTTCGTCCTCCGGTACGTACGCCCACGCGCGGGCGGGGTCGGTGGACTTCAGGATGGGCACCCTGCTCCTGCTCGGCGGCCTCGTCGGGGGGTCGGTGGGCGTGTACTTCATCAAGATACTCAGGGCGCTCGGGAACGCGGACTTCGTCATCACGGTGACCTACGTGGTGATGCTGGGGGGCATCGGCTCATACATGTTCGTCGAGAGCCTCCGCAGCATGCGCGTAGATCGCCGGGTGCGACGGGAGGAGCCGCGCCCGTCCCTCTACGCGCGCCTGGTGGGACGCCTTCCGTGGAAGATCGACTTCCCGAGGTCCCGGGTGGAGCTGTCGCTGCTCATGCCGCTGGCCTTGGGCTTTCTGGTGGGCGCTCTGGCAGCGATCATGGGCGTGGGCGGTGGTTTCATCATGGTGCCCGTGATGGTCTATCTGCTGCGCATGCCCATGCACGTGGTGGTGGGGACGAGCCTGTTCCAGATCCTGTTCACCTGCGTGAACGTCACGGTCCTGCAGGCGACCTTGAACGGCACGGTGGACTTCGTCCTCGCGCTCTTCCTCCTCCTGGGGTCCGTCGTGGGTGCGCAGATCGGCGCTCAGGCGAGCAAGAGGCTCAAAGCGGACCAGCTGAAGATCCTCATGGCCGTCATCGTCCTGGCCGTGACGGCCAAGATGCTCCTGGGGCTCGTGCTCACGCCCCACAACCTGTTGACCTACGCGGGGGGGCACTGATGCAATCGCCGTCCCGTGCCCTTGCGGCGGCCGTCCTCGCAGCCGCGTTCGCCGTGCCGGAGCCGTTGTCGCCCGGCGTGCAGTCCGTCCAGGTGGAACCCTCACAGGTCGCGGTGAAGATGATGTACAAGGGCGCGGCGCTGCGCGTGAGGGTCCCGGTGAGAGACAGCGCCTGTGTCGCCACCGTCCTCGAGGGAGACGAGCGGGACCTCGCTCTGAAGCGCAAGGGGAAGGTGCTGGGGTTGATCTGGATGAACGTGGGCGACGTGATCTTCGAACACGTTCCGGGTGTCTACCTGCTTCGTACGAGCTGCCCCCTGGTGGATCTGGCCCGGCCTGCCGTCCTCGAGGAACTGGGACTGGGCTTCGGTGCGCTGGGGCGGGGTGCCGCCGCGTCGGACCCGACTCTGAGATCCGAGTTGGTACGGCTGAAGATGAGAGACGGGTTGTGGGACGTCTCGGAAGGTACGGTGACCCTGGAGCCCGGCCTGGATGGAGGGAAACATGCCGTCACGGACTTCTTCCTGCCCCCGAAGGCGGCTCCGGGGGAGTACCGGGTCCTCGTATATGTCTTCGAGCAGGGCGAGGGGCGCCTCCTGGATGAAAGCACGGTGCAGGTATCCCGGGCCGGTGTCGCGGCATTCATCTCGGGGCTCTCACTGCGCCACGGGCTCCTCTACGGCATCCTCGCGGTGGTGGTCGCGGCGGGCGCCGGGCTGTTGACCGGTGTCGTCTTCGGCCTCGGCGGCGGGAAGGGGCACTGAAGATGCCTCCCACTCCGACCTTGCGATCGCTCCTGGCGCGCAGGAGAAACGCCACCGTTGAGGAGGTGCGCGAGACCCTCCACCGTTTCCGGAGCCTCGTGGAGCAGAACGACCGCGTCCTCGAGCTCATCGCCGACGCCGGGGAGAAGCTCGGCGGCGAATACGTCTTCGACAGCAAGTACCTGCAGGACCTCGCGGGAGCGCTTCGCGACGCGGCCCACTCGGTGGTGACCACCCTCAACGCCATCTCCAACGATCGGTATCCCGAGCTTCTCGACGCACTGGCGGCCATCGACGAGTCGGTGAAGGCGGCCCTGGAGTGCCGATTGGCGGTGCCCGACAGCCCCTATGTCCTGCCTCTGTCGGAGGTGGGGCTTCCGAACCTGGAGGCCGTGGGAGCGAAGATGGCGCGCCTGGGCGAGGTGCGGAGCCGCCTGGGGTGCTCAGTACCCGAAGGCTTCGTGGTCACCACGCACGCGTGCCGCGACTTCCTGCGCAGCGCAGGTCTCCTGGAGGCGGTGGAGATCCTGGGCCGGCGCTTCGCGGAAGGGCGTGATGGCCTGGAGGTTGAGACCGCACGGATCCACCAGGGGATACTCGAGGCATCCATTCCCCGCAAACTCGCTCGTGCGATCCGGCGAGCCGTAGCCCGGCTGGTGAAGCCCGGAGAGAAGGACCTCCTTCTCGCGATCCGCTCCAGCGGCGTCGAGGAAGACGGAGAGCTGAGCTTCGCAGGCCAATACGAGTCGGTGCTGGGGGTCTCGGTAGACGACGTGTGCTCGGCGTGGCAGCGGGTCGTGGCGAGCATGTACACGCCCGGGGTGCTGGACTATCTGAGGCAGTATCATGCGCCTCCGGGATGCGGCTTCATGGCCGTCGGCGTGTTGCGCATGGTGCCGGTCCGGGCCAGCGGCGTGGTCTACAGCCTGGATCCGAACGCACCGGAGAACGACGTGCTCGTCGTGTCCGCGGCCCTGGGGCTCGGCAAGCTGGTGGTGGAAGGAGGCGCGCCCGTGGACCGGCTCGAGATATCTCGTGACCCTGGCCACGAGGTGGTATCGAGACGCCTGGCCCGCAAGGAACACATGTTCGTCGCCGTGCCGGGTCGTGGGGCCGTCGTAGAGACCGTTCCGGAATCGGAGCGACTCGAGCCCGCGGTGGCGCCCTGGGAGCTCGCGGAGCTCGCCGACACGGCGTGCCGGATCGAGCAGTACATGAAGTCCGCGCAGGACATCGAGTGGGCCATCGACCATGCGGGTCGGCTCTACATCCTGCAAGCGAGGCCACTCCGGGTCACCGCGCCCATGAAGCCCCCCGAGCGCAACCTGAGCGAGGTGGTGGGGAGGTACCCCGTGCTCATGAGGGAGAAAGGCGAGGTGGCGTGCCGGGGGATCGGCGCCGGGCCCGTCCGGATCGTCGCCGATCCCGAGGAGTTGCCCCAACGACTCGCTCCGGGCGCGGTGATCGTCGCGCGTGCAGCCACGCCTCGGCTCGGCGGGCTTCTGGCGGGGGCCAGCGCGGTGATCACCGATTTGGGAAACGCCACCGGACACTTCGCCACTGTGGCTCGGGAGCTGCGCGTCCCCACCGTCGTGGGCGCGGAGTCGGCGACGCAGACCCTCGTGGAGGGCATGGAGGTGACGGTCGACGCCGAGGACAACGTCGTCTACGGCGGCCGCGTGGAGGCGTTGTTGCGCTACCAGCTCTTCGAGCGCTCGTCGTTCGCGGACGCGGCGGAGTTCCGCATCCTCCGACGCATGCTCCGGCGGATCGCTCCGCTCGGGCTGCGGGATCCCACCAGCCCCGCCTTCGCCGCGAACCGCTGCGCCACCTATCATGACATCATCCGCTTCGCTCACGAGAAAGCCATCGCCGAGCTCACCGAGATCGGGTGGGTGAGCACGCCGAGCGGCGTCCCCTGGGTTCGGCGCCTCGACCTTCCCATTCCCCTGGACCTGGTGCTCATCGACCTCGGGGGCGGCTTCCGGGTGGAGGCGGGGACCACCACGGTGACCGTAGCAGACCTTACCTCGCGTCCTCTGCTGCCGGTGATTGAGGAGCTCACCCTCGGGGGTGCCTGGGAAACGGCCCCGGCCGACATGGACCTCGAGGGCTTCATGTCCAGCGCCACGCGCTCCATGCCCCTGACGGGAGGGCTGACGGGAAGACCGGAGCAGAATCTCGCCATCGTCTCGAAGGAATACCTGCACCTGAGCCTGCGCCTCGGCTACCATTTCAACATCGTGGACACCCACCTCGGGGACACCCCGGCGGACAACTACATCTACTTCCGGTTCGTGGGGGGCGTCACCGAGATCACCAGGCGGTCACGCCGGGCCATGCTCCTGAAGCGCATCCTGGAGAGCCACGGTTTCGTGGCGGAAGGACGGGGGGACCTCGTGGTGGGGAGGGTCAAGAGCCTGGATGCCGATGCCATGGTGCACCGGCTCCGCATGGTCGGGCGACTCATCGGGTTCACCAGGCAGCTGGACATCCACCTGAGGAGCGATCACCTCGTGGACGAATACGT
Source organism: Gemmatimonadota bacterium (assembly GCA_022340755.1). Taxonomy (GTDB): domain Bacteria; phylum Gemmatimonadota; class Gemmatimonadetes; order Longimicrobiales; family Gaopeijiaceae; genus SZUA-318. The sequence goes on along the minus strand of JAJDNI010000001.1, from coordinate 4,000 downwards.
CGCGCGCTTCCTCAACGGGGAGGCCGCATCGCCGAAGGTCTAGGGAACCGCTGCGCACGCGGGGTAGGCCTTGCGCACGGGTCTCCTGGAGAGGCAACGGAGGAGCCGGAGAACATGAGCACACCTACGGAAGTCCTGGTCCTGGACGACGAGCCCCTCGTCTGCGAGCGGCTGAAGGAGCACCTGGAGAGGAAGAAGTACCGGGTGGAGGTCTTCACGGAGAGCAGGAAGGCGGTGGATCGGCTGGCGCAGAAGCGCTTCGACGTGGTCATCACCGACCTCAAGATGGAAGGGCCGAACGGCCTGGAGGTGTTGCGGTTTGTCCGCGATCAGAACTTCGGTACCCAGGTGATCGTCATCACGGGATACGGCTCGATGGACAGCGCCCGCGAGGCGCAGTACAGCGGCGCCTTCGACTTCGTGCACAAGCCGTTCCGCGCCGAGACGCTGGAAGCGACGGTCCGGAAGGCGGCGCGCACCGCCCGCAAGCTGGCCGCCCAGGGGGCACCATGAAGGCGACCAGGAAGAAGGTGCTGTTGCTGGACGACGAGCCCATCGTCTGTGAGCGTTTGAAACCGGCCCTGGAGAAGATCGGCTTCTACGTCGAGTCGTACACGGAGGGGCAGAAGGTCGTAGACCGGGTGATGGAGGAGACCTTCGACGTCCTCGTCACCGACCTGAAGATGCAGAAGCCAGACGGGCTCGAGGTGATGGACTTCGTGCGCCAGCACGCGCCAGCGACCAAGGTGATCATCATCACCGGGTTTGCTACGGTGGACACGGCGGTCGAGACGCTCAAGGGAGGCGCCGTGGACTTCATCGCGAAGCCCTTCAAGATCCGGACCCTCTGCGACCTGATCGTGAAGCTCACGTCCTCGGAGCCCGCCGCCCCCTGAGGCCTCCCGTTCGGGTGTGGTTTGGGCTCACACCGTGAGCTCGGGAGCCGCCAGGTCCTCGCGGTCTACCCTCGTGACCCCCTCGACGGACCGGGTGACCTCGATTACGGAGTCGACCAGGGAAGCCGGCCGCAGCCTGCCCCGCAGGAAGACGACCCCGTCACTCGCCCTCAGGCCGACATCGGCGGACGCCGTGTGCCCGTCCGCCGCCAGAGCCGCCCGCACCCTGCTCTCGAGAAGAAGGTCCGCCATGGCCTTGCGGCTCTGCTCGGTGGGCTGGAATCCTGGCGACCGCGTGAGCACCGTCACCAGCTCCACCGCGGCCTCCATCTCCATGGTCCTGAGGTTGATGCTGATGTCGTAGAGGTGGGGGTCGAGCCAGTCCACGCCATAGAGGAACCGGGTCCACTTCTCCCGTTCCCGGTCGACCTTCTCACAGTGCTCCGCGGCTTCCCCTTCGGTCATGTCCGTGCGCTCGCGGAGCATGCGCACCCGGAAGGCCAGGGGAGCGATGAGGCGCACGCAGACTACGTGCGAGATTTCGGGAAGGAGCAGATGGCCGGCGTTCCCGTGGTAGACGGCGCGACCCTCCCTCACGTGGTGGCACAGCGCCGCCTGGACGAACGCGAGGTAGCGGCGGCGCTCGTAGTGGAAACGATCCCACAGGCCCGGTGGTTCCGTGAGAGCCCGCTGTAGCGCCGCCTCCGGCGCACCGAAGTCGGCGGCTTCGTGAACCACCTGTTCGCGGCTGACGACCTCGTAGCCCAGGCGCTCCGCAACGCGCTCCGCCAGCTCCTGGCCGCCGCTTCCCGATCCTCGGGAGATGGTGACTATGGGCATGAGCTCAACTCCTCCTCTTCTGGATCCGGACGGCACCGCTCCGGAGAGTCATGCGCGCGTCCCCGGTGACGCACCGATGCTCAGGAGATCCGTAAAGCCCTGGTCCTGCGCCAAGAGTCCATCCAGTCTCCGTTCGTGCACGTGCGCGCGGCGGAATCCTGTCGCGCCGGCGATGACCATCCACAGGCTCATGAGGACCAGGCCGCCGTCGAAGATCGTCCACGGCGACAGACCGAAGTAGCGGAACAGCGTGAGCCCGATCGTGAGAAACGCCAGCCCGGTGCGGATGAGAGCGAGGGACGTTCGTCCCCGGGCCAGCTCCGTCCGCTGCAGGGAGAGCCGAGTCCGGGTCAGGGCGCGAACCGTTCTGGCACCGGCGAGGGCCGTGCGGTCATCGGCGAGGGTGGTGCGCCGCCGGGAGAGATCGGTACGAGCCTCGGCCAGCCGGTTCCGCCCGCGCGCGAAGTCGGTGCGCTGGCCGGACAGGTCGGTGCGTCGCCCGGCCAGATCCGTCCGTTCGTTGGCCATCCGGGTGCGGCCCTCCGCCAGGGAGGTCCGCTGCCTGGCCATCTCAGTGCGCTGCACGCCGAGGTTCGTCCGCTGCTCGGCGAGATCGGTCCGGTGCCGGCCGAGATCCGTGCGGATGTTTGCCAACTCGGTGCTGCGCGTCGAAAGCCGCGTCTGCTCTCGGGTCAGCGCGGTGCGCTCCTTGGCCAGCGCCGTTTGGCTCCCACTCTCCTGTGCCATGTTGTTGGACAGGGCCAGCAGGCTGGCGGTGTTGTCACTCACGCGGCGTGTGAGCCCGGTATGCTCAACGGCCACCCGGGTCTGCTCCTCCTCGATACCCTCGGTCTGCAGAAGGATGTTCTTGATGTTCTCGAGGAGCTCTGGGGTCGCGTCGGCAAAGTGGGTCTCGGGCATCCCTCACATCCTCCTTCGCACTCGGTCATGCTGGTCCAGGGACAAGCTTCGCCGCCGGCGCCTCGTGGCGTCAGGTCGTCACGAAGGACGGGGCATAGCCGGGTTCGTAGCGCACGTCCTCCACCTCCGGGATCGAACGCGACACCTCAGTCACGAGGTCCAGCGTCGCCGGGTCCAGATACGGTCCCTCCAGGCGCGCCGTTCCGTCCTCGAAGGTCACGCCGATCTCCAACGGCAGCGTGTCGTCCCGGCTCACCAGTGCCGCCAGGATGGCTGTGGCCACGCGGCTGTTCTCGAGCTTCCGCATCGACTCCGGGGTAGGCTGGAGGTCGGGGTGCCGCACGAGATCCGTCAGCAGGAGGCACACTCCCTCTGGGGTGAAGCGCTCCATGTTCAGGCAGACGTCGTACTGCGTGGGGTCACGGATGTCCGCCCCGTACATGAAGCGCGCCCACCGAGCACGCTCCTCGTCGGCATCGCGGACATACTCGTGCGCTTCCTCCTCCGAGCAGCCGAGCCTCTGCATGGTGACTCGGATCCTGACAGACAGGGGGGCCGTGAGGCGCACCCTCACCAGGTGGTCGGTCTTGTCGAGGAGTAAGTGTCCGGAGTACCCGAAGTAGGCGAGGTGGCCCTTCAGCGCGTATTCGAGGAGGGCCTTCTTCATGAGGATGCGGTAGGGGCGGCGAAGCGTCGTGAAGCGATCGTAGCCTCGCGATGCCTTTCCGATCTCCTTGGTCAGCCTCGCCGCGATGTCCCCGTACTGGTTCACGGCCGCCACGAGATCCTCGCGGGTGATGCACGTGAAGCCACCGTGCTGCGCGAGACAGGCGGCCACCTTCTGACCACCGGACATGGAGCCTCTTGAGACGAGCACGACTGCCATCACGCACCGCATGGCGATGCCCCCTGCCTCATGGGCAGGCCGGTCACCGCGAGATCGACGTGGTGTTGAGGGAGGAGGCGGACGCGCGCACCTCCCCATACGTGATAAATGTCACGAATGGAATCTAACAGGTCATGCCAATACGCGCGCGTGGTCCCCCACGGAGGATGGATTCCCTATGGACGCCCCCCCTGCGCGGGGCGGTCCCCACGTCCGGGCGGCACGAGCGTCACCCTGCCTCCGGCGAGGGGTTCCGCCACGCAGCCTTTTTAACAAGACTCTTTACAAACATCGGCTTATCGCGATATAGGTGTCAGCTCATCCTCCCTCCCGACCCCCCGACCTCGAATGGCCAATCGCGCCTCGTCACTCCCACGGATACCGGACGGGTACCTCGCCCGTTCGGCCGAGGTGATCAAGTGTCTCGGCCACCCCCTCCGCCTCCGCCTGCTGGAGT
>JAJDNI010000296.1 GCA_022340755.1 Gemmatimonadota bacterium | reverse complement strand
CGGCCCATGAGCTCGACCGCCGACCGGAGGATCCTGGTCCTGGTGTCCTCACCCCGTGCCATGGCCAACGCTAAAACTGACCGACCGATCGGTCAACATACGACGAGTGTCGATAGGGAGCGATCGGAAAGGTGAGGAAGTGGTGGTGGGCGGGCGACCGGCTCGAAACCTGCTCGGGACCCCTTGTGCGAATGCGCTGGCGGGGCTCTCGTATCCCGCCCTCCGGAGACTCAAAAACGTGGATCCAATGAACTCCTCGTACCGATCCCTTCTTCCGGTCTTCACGCTCCTGGCCATCGCCGCTCTTCCCCGAGGGGCGGGCGCCCAGGAGATCAGCGCATTTGGGATGGTGGCCCCGTCCAGCAACGTCGAGTTCCCGAGCCCACGGGGAATCGGCGCATCGGTGCTCAAGGAGGTACACGGCGACTGGCTCGTGCGCCTCTCCTACGCTCGCATCTACGACAGCACCGAGAAGCCCGGGCAGGTGTGCGTCGTTTACTCCCCACCGATCGGGTGCCACACGGAGGACGTGTCGACCTCGGACAGCTTCTCGGGGCTGCGCTTCGGCATCATGCGCGCCGTGCGGTTGAAGAGCATCGCCCGCATCGGAGCGGGATTGGGGATCAGCATGAGCTCGATCCACGTGGAGGCCACGGGGGTGTCGGGCCAGCGCGCTGACCTGGAGCGGCCCTTGACCGCCCAGACCGGCTACCTGGCCATGCTGCACGTGAGCGTGAGCCCTGTTCCAAGCTTGCCGTTCCGGATCACCGCGGGGCTCCAGCGTCACTGGGTGCACTTTAAGTCCTGTGCGGACCCCCCGACCTACGACCCATTTTGCGGCATCGACACGTTCCGGGAAGCCGAGGTGGGGATCGCCTACAAGATCGGCTGAGATCGACGGGCCGGCCCGCGGGCCCGGGAGTGGCGTCGGAGCTATCGAGCGGCGAGCCTCCGGGCCGTGGCGATGGCTTGCGCGAGGATCTGTCCCCCGAAGCCCCGGCGGGTCAGGTGCCCGCGGAGGCGCCGATATGCCTTTTCGGATGCCGAACGGTCATCGCGGGAGGCGAGCGCTCGCAGCGTGGCGGCGCTCTGCCGCCCCAGCCAGGCTTCCACGGCCCTTTGGGCCAGGGCGGATTCGGTCACGGATTCGTCCTCCAGGACCTGCGCCACCACCTGGGAGGCGACGTTCGACTCGATGCCGCGCCCCCGTAGCTCCTGGACCAGGCGGACCTTGCCTCTCGGTCGGTGCCGGAGTCGATCGCGGACGAAAGCGGCGGCTACGGCGGCATCGTCGAGCAGGCCCCGATCCTGGAGGCGGTCGAGGCAGAGATCGATGCGGGCAGGCCGAAGGCCCTTGGCCAGCAGCCTCTGGCGCAGCTCCGACCGGGTCCGGGCCCGGAAAGAAAGGAGGTTCAGTGCGGCTTCCCGGATCTTCACGTCTGCGTCGACGTTGAGCAGGTGATGCCGGCGATTGGCGGGCAAGGGGTCGCCGACGCCGAGACGGAGCCCGTCCACGGCTTCCAGGAACACCTCGAAGGGTTCGCCCCTGTCGAGGTGGACGCGCACACGCAGGCCCCGGGGCCGGAGCGGCTCCAGGCGCGTGATGAGTGGATCAGCCCCCTTTCTGGGCATACCAGCGTCCATTCAGGAGATCGTGGTAGAGCATGACCGGGCGTCCGTCGTCCAGGACGACGGCACGGTAGTCACGGGAGATGGGTCGGCGCCACCATTCGTCGTCGATGCGCCAGGCCTCCCGCACCGCGGCCACCCGGCGGGCAGGCTTTCCCGGAAGGCGGACGTAGACGGGCTCCCCGGACTCATCGGTGCGCACGTCCACGGGGCGAGGCTGGCCCAAGGGGCGGAGGTGCTGTGTGTCGCTCATGGATAAGGCTCAGGGATCGAAGCTCAGCAGGGCGTGACGGCGTTCAGGAATCCGGGACCACGGATCCACCTCCACCACCCGGTAGAGCGGTGAATGTCCTAGACGTAACTTCAATTCACGAACTGCATCTTTAAGTGACATAGGAACTTCACCTCTTGCCAGATCGCGCCCGTCTTCACTTCTTCCGGCTTCATCCTTTCGGTCGAAAAGGCTCGGCTGGATGGAGGGCGCCCCGAAACGCGTGAATTCCAGAAGGAGGGTTTCCACGGCTTTCGGTGGTGGGGTGAGCGCCATCTTCGAGCGCAGGGGAAAAGAGATCCTGTCCCGCTCGGCGGTCGGTTCCCGGAGGACGGTCTCCACCAGCCAGGAGCCGCCTCCCTCGAGGTGTGCGCCCAAGCGTGCCGCCGTCACGCTCCGCCCTCGACGGGCCGGCCGGGAGAGTGCGCGCTCCACCAGACGGTCCAGGGCTCCATGGAGGGTGTCCGCGAGGCCGACGGGGACGGGAAAGTCCAGAGAGACCCGGATGGGGCGCGGTCGATGCCAGGGCCGCACGGGATCGATACGTCGGCCCGTGGACCAGGCCAGGGCACTGCGCCCCTCCTCGCCGAACTGGGCCACCAGCGAGGGCTCGGGAAAGCGGCGGAGCTCCCCCAGGGTCACGATGCCCAGGCGCTCCAGGCGCTGGATGACCAGGGGATCCACGGGGAGCGAGCCTATGGGACGGGTCGAGAGAAAGCCGGGAAGCGACTCCTCGGAAACGACGACGGGCTCTCCCGGCGGAGCTGACGCCGCAGCTACCCAGGCCCCGAACTTTCCCGGCGCCATGCCTGCCCGGGTCGACGCCACGAGGGGGGCGGGGAAGACCCGGAACAGGGAGTCGAGGGCCCGCTCGGCCTGGCGGTGTGGCGATCCGTAGAGGCGTCCGAGACCGTCCATTCCCAGAAAGACACGCCCCCGACCTGCGGGCTCCAGGACCGGTGTGAGCTCGGCCAGGACCTCGAGGAGTGCGTCGGTGGTGGCGTCGTAGTGGGCGGGATCCGGCTCCAGGAGGGTGAGGGAAGGGCAGAGGGAGACCGCCTGGGAGACCAGCTGTCCGGGGCGGACTCCTGCGTCCCAGGCCCGCTCCGAGACCTGCCACACGGTTCGACGGACGCTTTCTCCCGGAGAGAGAAGGGCCACGGAGGTGGTGCCCAACTCCGGGGAGCGCACGAGCTCGAGGCGCAGCTCGAACGTGGGGAGCCAGAGACACAGCGCCTGTCGGTTTCCGGAAGTGGAGCCATGCGAAGGGGAAAAGCGTGTAGGTCCGGTCAGGCTCCATGGCTGCCCTGGTGCGCCCTCTTGAACCCACCCGTAGCCTGGGTGGGTGGGAATAGCATGCGCATGGGGCCGGGTCTCGGACATGGCTGATCGGGAAATCCTTCGCGAGCGGGTGGTGCCCGGGGAGACGAAGCCCCCCGGCATCCGACACCCGCCCGCGCATCACCCTGACGCTTCCGGAGGCGGCCACCACGGCACACACATCGCGGACGGACCATCGGGGCCGGGGGACCCCATACCGAATAAAAACCGAATAACCGAAAATATACCGAAACCCGGGTCCGTGCAAGGATGTGGAAGTTGCGTTTTGAAGTTGCGTTTTGCGGATGGGAGAGCGACCGTTCGAATCCCCCCGAGCTCTTCTTCTGGATCCTGCTCGGCCTGCCCGGCTCGTCACGACGTCCCGTCCCCGGAGGCAGGATGAAGGCTCCATCCCTCACGCTCGGCATCGAGGAGGAGTATCAGGTCGTCGACCCGGCCACGGGCTCTCTCGACCCCTTCTACATCACCCGGATCATCCAGGACGGGAAGGTCACCGTAAAGGGCATCCAGCCAGAGCTTCATCAGTCCACGGTGGAAGTAGGGAGCGAGGTGTGCCGCAACTCCACCGAGATCCGGGCGGAGGTGCTCCGCCTGCGCCGGGCCGTCATCGAGCTGGCCGAGCGGGAGGACCTCGCCATCGTGGCGTCGGGAACGCACCCGTTCTCGTCGTGGATGGACTCGATGATCACGCCGCTGGAGCGCTATCTGGGCCTGGAGGAGAACCTCCAGGATGTCGCCCGCCGCAACCTGATCTTCGGCACCCACGTCCACGTCGGCATCGAGGACCGGGACTTCCTCATCGACGTCATGCGCGTGGTGCGTTACTTCCTGCCGCATCTGCTCGCCCTCTCCGGAAGCTCACCTTTCTGGATGGGCAGGGACACGGGGCTGAAGTCGTACCGGGCCAGCGTGTGGCGCACCTTCCCCCGGGCGGGCGTACCGCCGGCGTTCTACACGTGGGCGGAGTACGAATACCTGATCTCCACGCTCATTCGCGGGAAGTCCATGGAGGACCCCAGCAAGATCTGGTGGGACGTGCGTCCTTCCCACTTCTATCCGACGCTGGAGTTCCGGATCTGCGACCAATGCACCCGGGTCGACGAAGTCGTGTGCATGGCGGCCCTCTGTCAGGCACTGGTGGCCAAGCTCTGGAAGCTGCGGCAGGACAACCTCACCTTCCGCTTCTACTCCCTCACGCTGCTGGCGGAGAACAAGTTCCGTGCGGCGCGGTACGGGGTGGACGGCAAGCTCATCGACCTCGGGAAGAGCGTGGAGGTCCCGACGCGCATCATGATCGACGAGATGGTGGACTTCGTCGACGACGTCGTCGACGACCTCGGGTCGCGTAGCGACGTGGAGTACGCCTACCGCATTCTGGAGGAGGGCTCCAGTGCCGACCGGCAGCTGGGGGTCTTCCGGGAAGGTCAGGACATGAAGGCGGTGGTGCGCCATCTCATTCGGGAGACGGCCGAAGGGACCGGGTGTCGGTCAGTGTGACTCCGGCGGATACGTTCCCGAAGGCCGAGAGCCCGTTCGAGCCGTTTCTTCGTGCCCAGGGGGTCGTCATCCTGGACGGTGGCCTGGCCACGGCCCTCGAGGCGCAGGGTCAGGACCTGAACGATCCGCTCTGGTCGGCCCGCGTCCTGCTCGACGCGCCGGGGACCGTACGCCGCGTCCACCTCGACTACCTCGCGGCGGGAGCCGACTGCATCGCGACCGTGACCTACCAGGCCACATTCGAGGGCATGGCCCGTCGGGGCCTGACGGACATGGAAAGCGAAGAGGTGCTGCGCTCCGCCGTGACCCTGGCGGTGGAGGCGCGGGACGCGTTCTGGGCCGAGCCGTCCAACCGCCAGGGGCGCATACGCCCCCTCGTGGCCGCCAGCGTGGGTCCGTACGGGGCGTACCTCGCCGACGGCTCCGAGTACTCGGGGGCCTACGGCCTGAGCGAGGAAGCGCTCTACGAGTTCCACCGTCGGCGCTGGCATGTGCTGGCGGACGCCGGGGCCGATCTGATGGGCTGTGAGACGATCCCGTCGGCGGTGGAGGCGGGCGCGCTGCTGCGTCTCCTAGCGGAGACTCCTGGAGGCTGGGCCTGGCTCAGCTTCCAGTGTCGAGACGGCGCGCACGTGGCGGACGGGACGCCTCTGGCGGACGTCGTCCGGCTGTGCTCGCGGGCCGAGAGGGTGGTGGGGGTCGGGGTGAACTGCGTGCCTCCCCGGCTCGTGGACACGCTCCTCGATGCGGCCCTCAGTGAAGCCCGGGCCCCCTTCATGGTCTATCCCAACTCCGGCGAGGCGTACGATTCGACGAGCAAGGCGTGGGGTTCCGGAGGGGCGGGCCCGGATCCCGCCGAGGCGGCTCAAGGCTGGAGGAATCGTGGTGCCAGCGTCCTCGGAGGCTGCTGCCGTACCGGGCCCGACACCATCGCCCGGATGCGGAAGTCGCTGCTCGGCGCATGGGGTACTTCGGGGGCACCTGCTTAGGGCTTCGGAGATTTCCTCAGCACCAGGACGTTGCCGCTCAAGATCGCCGCCTCCGGCCCCGCGAGAAAGCGGATCACGGCCGCGATCTCCCGCGGGTCGAGCCATGCCCCGCGATCCGAGCCGGGCATGGCCTCCCGGTTGGACGGCGTGTCGATGATGGTGGGCGCGACCGCGTTCACGGTGATCCCGTCGGCCGCGAGCTCCTCCGCGAGGTTTCGCGTGAGGCTCACCACGGCGGCTTTCGCCGCCAGATACGCGCTCATGTGCCCCTTCGCCCGCTCCAACGCCGCCGCGGCGGCGACGTTGACGATTCGGCCCGATCCTCGTCTTCGAAGCAGCGGAATCGCGGAGCGGATGGCGAGGAACGGAGCCGTCGCGTTCAAGCCCCACATCCGGCTCCAGGTGGAGGGCTCCGTTTCCGTGATCCCTCCGCCCGCGAAGCCCCCCACGAGGTTGCAGAGCAGATCCACGCCCGGGTGTGCCTTCGCGACGAGGTCGAAGAACGCCTCCACGCTGCTCGCGTCGGTGAGATCCGCGCGGTGCGCGTGCAGTCCGGAGGCCTGCCCGAGTCTCTCCTCCAGCCGCGCGATGCTCCGCTCCGTCGTCCAGGGCACCCAGACCACCCACGCGTCCTCGAGGAGTGATGCGACGACCTCGGCGCCGAGAACTCCCGTGCCCCCTGTCACCACCGCAACCCTCTCGCTCATGCCTGCCTCCGGATGCCCATCGTTCTCGCGGGGCTGGCACGATCGGCGTACCCCGCCTCCGCTGCACTCCCAAACATCGTCTTGCCCGCGTCGTCCGGCCAGGAATAGCTTCTACGCTCCAAGTCCTTCGTGGTCCACGCGGGACCGGAAGGCACTACAGGACCCTCCCCCCACAATCATGCTCTTGGAGCATTCCATCCGCCGTGTGCAAGGATCCGATGTCGCGGGGCTTCCTTCTCCGTTGCGTCCCCTGGGCGCGCACCCGATGAACAAGAGCGCGAGCCGGCGGTAGGAGGGGGACCAAACGTCAGGCCAACGCGACTCCGCCCTCGATCCTCAGCCCACGCGAGCACGCATCATGCAACTCCGATTGGACACCTCCGACCCCCTCGGCAAATCCGAGCCGCTGCTGGCGGTCCCGGTCCCCCAGGGTGCCGCAGCGGCGCAGGGCTTCCTGGCTCGTGTGGACGCGGCGCTCTCGGGGGCCGTCTCCAAAGTGCTGTCCGCAGGTGATGTCACCGGCAAGGCGGGGGACGAAGTGGTTTTGTACGGGCCCGAGGTGGGGCCTCAGCGGGTGGCCTTGGTGGGTGTGGGACCGCTGGAAAAATACGATGCCGAGCAGGTGCGGCGCTTCTCCGCACGCTCCGTCCGCATCGCGGAGCGCCTCGGGCGGGACTCCGTGTCGTGCCGCCTCGAGGGCTTCGGCCGCGTCGAAGACGGCGCGCTCGCGCAGGCCGCCGCGGAAGGCGCCGCCCTGGCGGCCTGGCGCTTCACGGAGCTGAAGAAGCCTGCGGAGGACACGCCCCAGGTGGCCGTGGGCGAGGCCCGCTTCTACTCGGATGGTGATCCGGAGGCTCTGGAGGCCGGCGTGGCCCGTGGCGACATCGTCGCGGCGGCGGAGAACTTCGCCCGTACCCTCCAATCGCGGCCGGGCAATGTGGCGACGCCGCGCCACCTGGCGGAAGAGGCCGAGCGGATGGCCCGGGAGACCGGGCTGTCGGCCACGGTGTTCGACGAAGAGCGGATGGCTCGAGAGGGCATGCACGCCATCCTGGCGGTCTCCAGGGGCTCCGATGAAGAGGCCCGACTCGTCATCCTGGAGCATCACGGTGGCGAGGAGGGTGAAGCTCCCCTGATTCTGGTGGGGAAGGGACTGACGTTCGACGCCGGCGGAATCTCCATCAAGCCCGCATCCGGCATGGAGGAGATGAAGTTCGACATGTCCGGCGGGGCGTCGGTCATCGCGGCGATGCAGGCCGTGGCCCGCCTGGGCGTGAAGGCCAACGTGGTGGGGATCGTTCCCTCTTCGGAGAACCTACCCTCCGGTACGGCGTTGAAGCCCGGGGACGTGATCCAGACTCTCGCCGGGAAGACGGTGGAGGTCGTGAACACGGACGCGGAGGGTCGGCTGATCCTGTCGGACGCGCTGGCCTGGGGCGCCCGCATGAAGCCGGCCGCCATGGTGGACTGCGCCACGCTCACCGGAGCGGTGGTGATCGGGCTGGGACACCATGCGGCAGCGGTCCTCGGCAATGACGAGACACTGGTGGAGGAGCTGCGGGCCGCGGGCGTGCGCTCCGGCGAGCGGTGCTGGCCGCTGCCGCTCTGGGACGAGTACCGCGAGCAGCTGAAGAGCGAGACCGCCGATCTCATGAACGTCGGCGGACGCCCGGCGGGCACGATCACCGCGGCCTGCTTCCTGCGAGAATTCGTCGGTGACGCACCGTGGGCCCACCTCGACATCGCCGGCACCGCCTACGGCGAGGGCAAGCTGCCGTACCAGCGCAAGGGCGGATACGGTTTTCCCACGCGCCTTCTGGTCGAATGGGTTCTCTCCAGAGTTGGGTGAGGGCGGCGCTCCTTCTCGCCGTCACAGGGCTCGTCGGAGCTGCGCCTATGGCAGCGCAGGTGCCGCCGGACTCCATCCGCGCGGACACCATTCCCCGACGTCTCGGCAGGGACACCCTGCCGGGTTCGGACACCGTGCCTGCTCGGGCCTCACAGGACACCACGACGGCCGACACGATCTTCTACAACCTGCCCGAGCTTCGCGGGTCGCGGGCCCAGGGGTGGGGTCCGGGGGTCTGGAGCTGGGACCACGACGCCCTCATGGCCTCGGGAGCCACCAACCTGGCGGAGCTGGTGGCCACCGTTCCGGGCATGGTTCCGCTGCAGGGCGGCGACTACGGCACCCCCCTGGCGATCAGCGCCTTCGGAGTCGGCGGGGGCCGCGTGCGCATCATCCGCGACGGCTTCGAGGTGGTTCCGCTGGAAGGTGGGGTGACGAACCTCTCGCGGGTGGGCCTGGGAGGCATCACCGAGGTGACCCTCGACCGCCAGCCGGGTGAGCTGATCATCCGGATGGAGAGCATCCGGTACGAGGACGCACGCCCGTACTCCCTCGTGGAGGCCGGCACCGGCGACTTCGACACCAACTTCTTCCGGGGGACCTTCGCCAATCCCCACGCGCTCGGGGGAAGTGTCGCCCTCGCACTCGAACGGAACGACACCCGGGGGCCGCGGGGAGCGGAACCCGGCTCCAACACCGGAAGCTGGCTTCGCTACGAGCTGCACAGGGGGGACGCGGCCGGTATCGCGGTGGACTTCCGCCGCATGAGCACCCAGACGGACGTCACGGACTACGCCTCCCCCACGAGCCGCACGGATTGGTCGATCCGCGGCCGGGCGCGCCTGTTGGCGGGTCTCACGGGCGAGGCGTACTGGGGGCGGTCCACCCACAAGGTCACCGACTCCACGTCCATCGCTTATGCTGCCGAGGGAGGGCGGGTGACCCAAACCGGAATCCGGGCGGCCTGGGAGCATGGGGGGCTGTTCGCCACCACGGACTGGCGCAAGTTCGGGGGGGACCGGCTCCCCTCGAGCCGCCTGGATCTGTCGGCAGGCGGCCAGGCCGACGCGGTCGGGGGCTTCGTGGCGGAGAGGGAAGGGGCGAAGTGGATGGGCACCAGGACGGCGGACAAGCGCCTGCGGGCGTGGACCCGCCCCCTGGGCGGCCTTCTGACGCTGTTCGGCTCGTGGGAAAAAGGGACGGTGGCGGCGCGAACCGGGCCCGTGGTGCACCCCTTGCCGGTGGATACGACCCAGAGCGACACAACGCAGGCCGACACCACCAGCGTTCCCCTCCCGGAGGCGCCCCTGTTTCACGTCACCGACCGCACGACCACGAGGTTCGGCGCTCAGCTCGCGTGGCGTGGCCTGGTGCTGTCGGGTGCCCGAGTCTCTCTGGAGGTCGATTCGCTCCTGCCTCTGGGCCTCGAGATGGACCGTGGCCAGGAGCCCCTCCCGGGGGGCAAGCGCTCGGGGTGGGAGGCCTCCGCGACTGTCCCCATACCGGTTCTTGACGGCCTGAGCCTCGAAGGCTCGTTGCAGCAATGGGATTCGGCCTGGTCCTACATGCCTCGGCGCATCTACGAGGGCGCGTTCGTCTACCACAACACGTTTCTCCCCACGGGCGACCTCGAGATATGGACCCGGATCGGCGTCCGGGGACACGATCCCATGGCCGTCCGCGTGCTCGCCGCCGCGGACTCGGTGGGCACCGCGCTGGCGTCCGTCCCGTTCTACCAGAGCTGGTACTGGCATCTCCAGATCCGTGTCGTCACCGTCCGGATCTTCGCGAACTGGGAGAACTTCTCCATCCGGAGGAACCTCCAGGACTTCCCGGACCGGGTTCTTCCCATCACCCGGGCTTCGTACGGGATCCGCTGGAATCTCTGGAACTGACGGGCGCTCTGGCCCGGCGGCGTCGTCGCCGAAACGGACTCCGTCTGCCTCCTCGGATATGTCTTCGACCAGGCACGCCGTGGCATTATGTTGTCAGGCTATGCAATGACCCGTGCCAGGGGGTGAGGTCCCAGCATGATACGAAGCATGACCGGGTTCGGAGAGGCCGAGAGGGACACTCCTGCTGGGCGTCTGCGTCTGGAGGTGAAGACCGTCAACCACCGGTTCTTCAATCCGAACGTCAAGACTCCGCCGGGCTTCGACCGCTTCGAACGGGACATTACGGAGGTCCTTCGGGCCCACATCGCCCGCGGGCACGTCGGCGCCTACCTTTCCCTCGACCGTTCGGCCGGGAACGGGGCCAGCCCCGCACGGTTGGACCTGGACAGAGCACGACAGTACCGCGACGCCCTCGAGGCCATGCGGGCCGAGTTGGCGATTCCGGGCGCCGTTGACCTGGGGATGCTGGCCCGCTTCGGAGACATCTTCCGCACTCCCGAGAACGACAAGGTCCCGGCGATCGATCCCGAGACGGTGCGCGCCCTCGTGGAGGAAGCCGCGCGGGGTGTCGTGGCCCTCCGGGAGGCCGAGGGCGCACGGCTCCACGAAGACCTGGCCGGGCGCCTCGATGCCATGGTGGAGCAGATTGCCGTGGTGGAGAGTCGGGCCCCGGAGCGCCTCGTCCGGGAGCGGGATCGCCTGCGTGAGGCGGTGCGGGAACTGGCGGCGCAGGTGGAAGTGGACGAGGACCGCCTGGCCCGGGAGGTTGCGTACCTGGCCGAGCGCTGGGACATCACCGAGGAGTTGGTCCGATTCCGGGCCCACGTCGCGGCCTTCCGGGAAGCCCTGGAGAGCGACGGGCCCGAGGCGGTGGGGAAGCGACTGGGCTTTCTGGTTCAGGAGATGCACCGCGAGGTGAACACCATCGGGTCAAAGGCCAACGATGCGCTCATCGCCCAGGCGTCCGTTGCGCTGAAGGAAGAGATCGAGCGCCTCCGGGAGCAGGTGGAGAACGTCGAATGAGCGACGTGGCTCCCGCGTTCCGCACGTTTCCGGTGGTCCTCTCCGCACCCAGCGGGACGGGGAAGACCACGCTGGCACACGCGCTCGTCCAGCGCGGTGACGGGTTCTGCTTCTCGGTGTCCGCCACGACCCGGGGTGCCCGTGAGGGGGAGCGCGATGGGATCGACTACACGTTCGTCGATCGGTCGACGTTCGCGGCCATGGTGGATCGCGGCGAGCTGGCGGAGTGGGCCGAGGTGCACGGCGACCTGTACGGTACGCCCACCAGCGAGCTCGATCGGGCTGCCGGGCGCGGGGAGCACGTGGTGCTGGACATCGACGTGCAGGGGGCACGGCTCATCCGGGAGCGGGTACCTGAAGCCGTCCTGGTCTTCGTCCTGCCCCCGTCCGTGGAGACGCTCATGGTGCGTCTCACGGGCCGCGGTACCGAGGGTGCAGCCCAGGTCGCACGGCGCCTGCGCTCCGCCCTGGAGGAGCTCGCAGCCGCGCCGGAGTTCGACTACGTGGTGGTCAACGACGATCTCGAGGGCTGCCTCGAAGCCATACGCGGGATCGTGCGCGCGGAAGCTCGACGCACCGAGCGCACCGACCTCCTCAACTCGGGTCTGGAGCGGATCCGCGCCGAGATCGGCCGGATCCTCGAAGAGGATTACGCCAACCTTTCCGCATAGGAGTCCACGCATGCGTGTTTTCACCCCCGTCGAGGTCGCCAAGGGCACCGAGAGCAAGTACCTCGGCGTGCTCGTGGCCGCGAAGTACGCGCGGGAGCTCAACTCGCTGCCCCGAGAGGCCATGCCCCTGGGGGAGGAGAAGAAGCTCACCACGCGGTCCCTGGAGGCGCTGACCTCGGGCAACATCGAGTTTCGCCTGGTGAGGCGCCGCCGCAAGGACCTCTAGGGCTTTGAGGCGCTGGTGGACGGCGGTGAACGGCGGGACCGCGGGCCCCGAGGGCCGCTGACGTGAGCGACCAGGCCCTGATCCCACGCCGGCCGTGGAACGGTCGGCACGTCGTGCTGGGGGTGACCGGCGGGATCGCGGCCTACAAGTCGGTCCAGCTCGCCAGAGACCTCACGCGTCTGGGAGCCGTGGTGGACGCGGTGCTCACGGCTTCCGCGCAGAAGTTCGTTGCGCCCATGTCGTTTCAGGGGGTTACGGGGCGCCCCGCGCTCACGGACCTTTTCAGTCCCGAGGGCGGAGCGCTGCACATTCGCCTCGGGCGAGAGGCGGACGTGATTTGCGTGGCACCGGCCACGGCCGACTTCCTGGCACGGGCGGCTCACGGTCGAGCCGACGACCTCATCTGCACCACGCTGCTCGCGACGCGCGCGCCGGTGCTCGTGTGCCCGGCCATGAACGACCGCATGTTCGCGCATCCCCAGGTACAGGCGAACCTCGCGCACCTGAGGGATCGACTACGGTATCGCATCGTCGGGCCGGCCGAGGGAGCCCTTGCGGTAGGGGAAGGGGAGGGGCCAGGCCGCATGCTCGATCCCTGGCGGATCGAGGAGCACATCGGCCGGGCGCTGGGTGAGGAGCAGCCCTTCGCAGGTCGTTCCGTCCTCGTGACCGCGGGCCCCACCAGGGAAGCCCTCGATCCGGTGCGGTACCTCGGCAATCGATCCTCGGGGCGCATGGGCTATGCACTGGCCCAGGCGGCGTGGCGCCGGGGGGCGAAAGTGTCCCTGATCAGTGGACCCAGCCACCTCAATTCGCCGGAGGGGGTCGACCTCGTCCGTGTGGAGACCGCTGTGGAGATGCACGACGCGGTGTCGGCGCTGATCCCGTCCGCGGACGTGACGGTCTTCGCGGCGGCCGTGGCGGACTTCAGGGCCGCTGAGGGCCGCGATCAGAAGATGAAGAGAGGCACCGAGGGGCCGGAGGTGAGCATCTCGCTGACGGCCAATCCCGACATCGCATCTGAGACGCGAGGTCAGCGCAAGCCGGGCAGCGTCGCCGTGGGCTTCGCCCTGGAGACCGAGGATGTTCTGGAGCACGCGGCGAAGAAGCTGCACGCGAAAGGGTTCGACCTGCTCGTGGCCAACGATGCGCTGGAATCGGGCGCGGGGTTCGAGGTGCCGACGAATCGGGTGACGCTCCTGTCCGCCGACTCGGCCCCGGAAGAGCTCCCGCTGCTCACGAAGGAGGAGGTCGCCGAGGAGGTCCTCGACCGCGTCGCGGCCCGCCTGACGACGTCGGCATGAGGGCGTCCGGGGGGGACGCTGGGCGGAAGCCACGAGCCGAGGCAGCACGGCTCCTTCGCCAACGGGTGGAGATGGGTATGCCCGAGCTCTTCCTGGATGAGCTCGGCCGAGCAGAGGTACTGGACCTTCTGGCCCAGGCGAGCGCCCCACCGTCTGGGAGGGGCCGGGGGCGAAAGAAGGCCTCGCGGACGGGCTCGGCTGCTGAGGTCGCGTCAGGCGGATCGCCTGCGCTGCCGGTCCTTCCGGCGTCCTACACCGAGCTGAGAGAGACGGCGCTTTCCTGCACGCGTTGTGCGCTGGCGGAAACGCGCACGCAGGTCGTGTTCTCCGACGGTGCGGTAGACGCCAGGTTGGTGGTGGTGGGGGAGGCTCCCGGCGCCAACGAGGACGCCACGGGCCTCCCTTTCGTGGGGGCCGCGGGACGGTTCCTGGACCTGCTCCTGGCGTGCGTGGACCTGTCCCGCAGGGACTCGGTCTACATCTGCAACGTGCTGAAGTGTCGGCCTCCGGGAAACCGGAATCCCCTTCCTCAGGAGATCGAGGCATGCTCGCCCTTCCTGAAGAAGCAGCTCGAGCTGGTGGCGCCGGAGGCTCTCCTCGCCGTCGGCACGTTCGCAGCCCGGCTTCTCACGGGCGAGCAGAAGCCCATCGGCCGGCTCCGCGGCACCGTGCACGCGTACCAGGGCATCCCCCTGGTGGTGACCTACCATCCCGCGGCTCTCCTGCGGAACTCTGGGTGGACCCGCTCGTTCTGGGACGACCTCCAGCTGCTCAGGCAGGTGATGGACGGAGGGTAGGGGGCGACCACCGGCACCCGGATGGAACGGTTCGGGGCGGTGGTGTGAACGCGTTGCGACGTTCGAGTGCGGGGCCTGGCCCGGCCGCGTAGATTGATATTCTCCCTCACTCCGGATCCACTCGATGGAAGCGTCCCCCAACTTCGCCCAGGCCGTGTTCGACCGGACTCCCCCCTTCTCACTGGAGGCGGAGACCGCGGTGCTGGGGGGCATGCTCATCGACCGTGAGGCCGTGACCCGTGCGGTGGAGCATCTCAACGAGTCGATGTTCTACCGCGAGGCCAACCGTCGCCTCTACCGGGCCATGATCCGGCTGTACGAGCGCGGCGACGTCATCGACGTCATCACGGTTTCCGAAGAGCTGAAGAAGACGGGAGAGATGGAGTCCGCGGGAGGGTTCGACTATCTGGCGGCCCTGGTCGACGCGGTCCCCACCGCCGCGAACCTCGAGTACCATGCCCGGATCGTACGGGACAAGGCGCTCCTGCGCCGGCTGGTCGAGCAGGCGACACAGATCATCCGGGACGTGTACGACCAGGGTGAGCGCGCGGTGGACGAGCTGCTGGACCTGGCCGAGGCCCGAATCTTCCAGGTCGCGGAGAGCCACAAACGCGAGGGCTTCGTCTGGATCAAGGAGATCCTCTGGTCCGCGTTCGAGCATATCGAGCGCCTCCAGGAATCGGCCTCCGGGATTACCGGCGTGCCCACGGGCTTCGCCGACCTGGACCGGATGACCACGGGGTTCCAGAAGGGTGATCTCGTGATCGTGGCGGCACGTCCCTCCATGGGAAAGACGTCCTGGATTCTCAACGTCGCCGCCAACGCGGCCATCGCACAGAGCATTCCTGTGGCGCTCTTCTCTCTCGAGATGTCCTCGGAGCAGCTGGTCCAACGCCTGTTGTGCGCCGAGGGGCGCATCGATGCGCAGAAGCTGCGTCGAGGACGCCTCTCCCAGGAGGAGCACCAGCGGCTGGCGGCTGCCGCGGGCCACCTGAACACCGCACCGGTCTGGATCGACGACTCGCCGGGGAGCAACGTACTGGAGATTCGCGCCAAGGCGCGCCGCCTGCAGTCAGAGCTCCGGTCGGATGGAAAGGACCTGGGCATGGTGGTCATCGACTACATGCAGCTCATGTCCAGCGCGTCGCGAGCCGAGAGCCGGGTCCAGGAGGTGAGCGAGATATCCCGCGGGCTGAAGGCCCTCGCCCGCGAGCTCGAGGTTCCGGTTGTGGCGCTTTCACAGCTGAGCCGCGGTCCGGAACAGCGCACGGATAAGCGCCCCATGCTCTCGGATCTGAGAGAGTCGGGCTCCATCGAGCAGGATGCCGATCTGGTCATGTTCCTGTACCGGCCGGAATACTACGCTCCTCCTGACAAGCGCGAGGAGCTGGAAGGCAAGGCGGAGCTGATCCTCGGAAAACAGCGGAACGGGCCCACAGGCGTGATCGACCTCTTCTTCCAGAAGGCGTATACGCGGTTCGACTCGGTGGCGCGCTCGGGTCCGGAGAGGGGCCCGGGGACCCACACGGGCGCGGGCTTCGGTCCGTGACCCGGGTAGGGGTCGCCGTTCCCGCCGCGGGGGCGGGGCGGCGAATGGGTGGGGTGCGGAAGCCCTTCATGCATCTCGCCGGTGAGCCTGTTCTGATGCACGCGTTGCGGGCGCTTCTGGGTGACCCCCGCGTCGTGTCGGTGGTGGTGGCCCTCGGGTCCGACGACGCCATGGATCCCCCGGCGTGGCTCGTCGCGCTCGACCCGCGCATCAGCGTGGTGCAGGGGGGGGACAGCCGTACCGATTCCGTTCGAGCCGCTCTGGCCGCGCTCCCCGATGCCCTCGACGTCATCGCCGTTCACGACGCCGCGAGGCCGCTCGTGACCATCGATGTCGTGAGCAGGTGTATCGACGTGGCCGAGAGTGGTGTGGGCGCCGTGGCGGGCTGCCCCGTCGTGGACACCCTCAAGGAGGTGGGGTCGGACGGAACCATTGTCGACACGCCCGACCGCACCCGGTTCTGGCGTGCCCACACGCCCCAGGTATTCCCGGCGGCGATGCTCCGGCACGCGTACGCGAACGCCGCCGAGGAAGCCACCGACGATGCCGCGCTGGTCGAACGCGCGGGAGGGAAGGTGAGGCTGGTCGACGACGGCACATCCAACCTGAAGCTGACGCGCGCCGAGGACTTGAAGGTCGCCGAGGCGATCCTTCGGGGGCGGCGGGAGCGGAAACGGTGAGGGAAGGGCCCAGGGTGCTGGACCTCCGCGGCGTGGACGTGACGACGTTCGACTTCGGCGAGATCGCCGAACACCTGCGCACCGGCGGCGTGGTGGCCTATCCCACCGAGACCGTCTACGGCTTCGGAGGCCTCTGCCTGCCGAATGCCGTGGACACACTTCGCCGCTTGAAGCGACGACAGCTGGACAAGCCATTTATCGTGGTGATCCGGAGCTTGGCCGATGCGGAGAGGCTCGCCTGGACCGAAGACGCGCGAGAGCTTGCCCGCATCTTTTGGCCCGGAGCCCTGACGCTGGTGCTCCGGGACCCCGAGGGTATCTTCCCAGCGGGTGTCCGCAGCTCTTCCGAGACCGTGGCCGTGCGCGTGAGCCCCCATCCGCTGGTGCAACGCATTCTCGGGGCCGCGGGCGCCCCGCTCACCTCCACGAGCGTCAACCCCCCGGGTGAGCCGCCGACCTCCTCCGGGGTGGGTGCCTTGGAGATCGCCCGCTCCCTGGGGGCCGGATCGGAGATGTGGGTCCTCGATGCCGGGGTCCTGCCGCCGTCGGGGCCCTCGACGGTCGTGGATTGCACGGGTGCGGTGCCGGTGGTGGTCCGCGCCGGGACCGTGCCTGTCGGGCGATTACGCTGCGCTGTGCCGGAGATCCATGAACGCTGAACAGACCCGCCCCGAGGGATTCAAGCTCCTCTTCGTGTGCAGCGGCAACACGTGTCGTAGCCCTATGGCGGAAGCCATCGCACGCCGCGCCGCGGACGCGCGGGGGTGGCGTCACTTCGAGGTACGTTCGGCGGGCACGGGAGCGCTGGCCGGCTCACCCGCTTCCGCGCGAGCTCAGGCTGCGGCGGGGCGACACGGTCTGAGTCTGGAAGATCACCGCGCGTCCCCTCTCACCACGGAGGCCGTCGCGTGGGCGGACCTGGTACTGACCATGTCGCCGGGCCACCTGATCCGGACGCTGGAGCTGGGAGCGGGGGACAAAGCCGCCCTGTTGACGGCATTCGCAGCGGGCGACGACCCCGAGGGGATCCCCGATTCGGTCACGGATCCCTTCGGAGGGTCGGAGCAGGAATACGAGGACACGTTCATTCTG
This sequence comes from Gemmatimonadota bacterium, assembly GCA_022340755.1. Taxonomy (GTDB): domain Bacteria; phylum Gemmatimonadota; class Gemmatimonadetes; order Longimicrobiales; family Gaopeijiaceae; genus SZUA-318. The sequence goes on along the minus strand of JAJDNI010000296.1, from coordinate 2,861 downwards.
CTGGAGCGCCTCATCGCGCGAGCGCTTCAACGTCTGGAGATCATCGTCGCACCATGAGCATCACGTCGTCCACTCGAGTCCTCGCCCTTCTCGGGGACCCCGTGAGGCACTCCCTCTCTCCCGTGGTCCAGAACGCTGCGTTCGCCCACGCGGGCGTGGACGGCGTGTACGTGGCGGTCCGATGCGCCCGCGACGACCTCGTGGGCTTCATGCACGGCCTTTCCCGAGCCGGGGGGGGCGGCAACATCACCCTTCCTCACAAGGAGAAGGCCGTGGCCGTGCTCGACGTCCCGAGCGACGCGGTGCGTCGGACCGGGGCGTGCAACACTTTTTGGGGCGGCCCCGACGGCAAAGTGCATGGGGACAACACCGACGTGGACGGCTTCCGCCGGGCGCTCAACGCGTTCATCGAGGGCTCCGCGCAGGGCATGCGAGTGCTGCTCCTGGGTGCCGGCGGTGCGGCACGAGCGACCCTCATGGCGTTGCTCGAGGAAGGCGCGGACCAGGTCGTCCTACTGAACCGGAGCCTGGAGCGGGCTCGGGCGGTGGCACGCCGGATCGGAGGACCGCGCGCCCGAGTGGCGAACGGCGTGCAAGAGCTCCGGGAGCAGAGCTTCGATCTGGTGGTCAACGCGACACGATTGGGGCTGTCGCCCGACGATCCCAGCCCCCTCGACTTCGATATCCTGTCCCGGGCCGGTGCCGCCATGGACCTGGTCTATGGAGGGGCTCCCACTCCCTTCGTCCGGGCCGCCGAGGAGTTCGGCGTGCGCGCCACGGACGGGGGTGAGATGCTCGTTCAGCAGGGGGCGGCGTCCTTCGAGCGATGGTGGGAGCGCGAAGCGCCCGTCGAAGCCATGCACGACGCGTTCAGACGGAGCCGTAGCGGTTGAGGGCGAGCCGACTCGCGTCGGATCTCCTGAATCTGCTGTTGCCGCGCGGATGCATCTCATGCGGCGACTGGATTCCGGAAGGCCGCCCTCAGGGGCTCGTGTGCGCACGATGCCGCTCGCGCCTGCCCCGGGCTCCCTGGCCTCGCTGCCCGCGCTGTCATCTGCCCCTGGGCACCGGACGCCGCCCGGAGGGCACGTGCCGGGAATGTCGCGAATGGCCCTCGGCCCTTTCCAGCGCGCGCTACTGCTACGTTCTCGCGCCGCCGGCCGACGACCTCGTGCACGCGCTCAAGTACGAGGGGTGGCGGGAGCTCGCGGTCGAGATGGGACGAGCCATGGCCAGATTGGAACTGCCTCGGGGGAGCGACGACGTCACACCTGTCATCGTCCCTGTCCCGACCACCCGCGCGCGCGTCAGACGACGGGGCTACAACCAGGCTGAGCTTCTGGCGAGGAGCCTGGCCGACGCCCGCGATCTGGATGTGATCGACGCGCTGGAGCGCGTCCGCGGAGGCACTACACAGGTGTCCTTGCACCCCTCTCAACGCAGGGCTAACGTCAAAGATGCCTTCGCTGTGCGGAGAGGTTTTTTCCCCCGTATGCGGGGCGCGCACGTCATCCTGGTGGACGACGTGCTCACCACCGGGTCGACTGCGGGCGCGGCTGCGACGGAGTTGGCCCGGGGGGGTGCTTCGTGGGTCTCGCTGGCGACGTTCGCCCGGGCCTTGCCCCGGTATCGGCGCGCCGGAAGTTGAGCCACGGGGCACCTTCCTCCATTGACCCTTCCCTGGATTCGAAGGAGCCACCATCCGATGGCCATCCGTGTCGCGATCAACGGGTTCGGGCGGATTGGCCGCCTCGTGCTGCGCAGCGCGAAGCAGGCCGGGAGCACCGACCTCGATTTTGTTGCCGTCAACGATCTGACGGACAGCCGTACCCTCGCCCATCTCCTCAAGCACGATTCCGTGCACGGCCGCTACTCCGGCGACGTGCAGGTCACGGACGACGGCCTGCGCGTGGACGGGGACGATCTCAAGGTCTTCGCGGAGAAGGACCCCGCGAAGCTTCCGTGGGCCGACCTCGGGGTCGACATCGTCGTGGAGTCCACCGGGCTCTTCCGGTCGAAGGAGAAGGCCTCGGCGCACCTTCAGGCGGGTGCCAGAAAGGTGATCATCTCCGCGCCGGGGAAGAACGAGGACGTCACCGTGGTGCTGGGAGTCAACGAGGACGCCTACGATCCCGAAAACCACCACGTGATCTCCAACGCGAGCTGCACGACCAACTGTCTCGCGCCCGTGGTGAAGGTGGTCCTGGATTCCTTCGGATTCCGCCGCGGGTTCATGACGACGGTGCACTCCTACACCAACGACCAGAACATCCTGGACCTCCCCCACAAGGACCTTCGCCGCGCGCGCGCCGCGGCGATGTCCATGATCCCGACGACGACCGGGGCGGCCAAGGCGACCGGGCTGGTCCTCCCCGCTGTGAAGGGTAAGATCGACGGCCTCGCCATCCGCGTCCCCACGCCTGACGTATCCATCGTCGACCTCGTGGTCGAGGTGGAGAAGGACACGTCCGTCGAGGAGGTCAACGCGGCGTTCCGAGCAGCCGCCGAAGGTCCGATGAAGGGCATTCTCGGCGCGTCGGAGGAGCCGCTGGTGTCCATCGACTACACGGGTGACGGGCGCAGCAGCATCGTGGACCTGCCGTCCACCAACGTGATTGACGGCCGCCTGGTCAAGGTGCTTTCCTGGTACGACAACGAGTGGGGCTACTCACGACGCGTCGTCGACCTGGTCGGCCATGTCGGCGAAAGGCTCTCCGCAGCGGTAGGCGGGTAGAACACGATACCATGAGCACGCCGCCCAGTCCTGAGTCGGCTTCTCCACGGCCCTCCCGGTGGCACATGTACCGGTGTCCGGTTTGCGGCCACACGGACGAGATCGACCTGGACGCGGGGACGCCGAC
>JAJDNI010000287.1 GCA_022340755.1 Gemmatimonadota bacterium | reverse complement strand
GGCCTGTTCCGGGGAGCCCACCCAACCGAACACCATCACCGGTCCCAATGTGACCGCGTCGTCTATCGGCACCGGCCTCGCCATGAGGGCCCTCCACGCCCGCGTGTGCCCGGGTCCGGCCGCGTTCGGTACCGCGCTCTGCCACTCCATCGTGCAGGTGGACAGGGGCGGTAAGCCCAAGCCGAACCCCTCGCCGAGCGGATACACGCCGGCCGATCTGCAGGCCGCCTACAACCTGCCCTCGGCGACCGACGGCTACGGTCAGACTATCGCCATCGTCGACGCGTACGACGATCCAAACGCGGAGAGCGACCTCGCCGTGTATCGCAGCCAGTTCGGGTTGCCGCCGTGCCCGTCTTCCAACGGCTGCTTCACCAAGGTCGACCAGAACGGCGGCAACAGATACCCGCGGGCCGACGCCGGTTGGGCGGAGGAGATCTCTCTCGATCTCGACATGGCCAGCGCGATCTGCCCGAACTGCAAGATTCTGTTGGTAGAGGCGTCGTCCAACTTCTTCTCCGATCTCGCGGCGGCGGAGGACGAGGCCGCGGCGAAGAGTGCCACGGTCATCTCCAACTCGTACGGCGGCGGCGAGTACTCGAGTGAGACCAGCGACGAGTCGCACTTCAATCACCCGGGCATCGCCATCACGGTCAGCACGGGCGACAGCGGGTACGGCGTTGAGTTCCCCGCGGCCTCGCGGTACGTGACGGCGGTGGGCGGCACGTCCTTGACCAAGAACGGCAACAGCTACAGCGAGACGGCGTGGAGCGGCGCGGGCAGCGGCTGCAGCGCCTACGTCTCCAAGCCGAGCTGGCAGACGGACCCCGGCTGTGACAACCGGACTGTGGGGGACGTCGCCGCGGTCGCCGACCCGAACACGGGCGTGGCGGTCTATGACACGTTCCACCTGCATCCGGGCGGCTGGCTGGTGTTCGGCGGGACGAGCGTGTCGGCGCCCATCATCGCCGGGGTCTACGCTTTGGCCGGCAACGCGGCGTCGCTTACCTATGGGTCATTCCCGTACGCGCACACCTCGTCCCTGTTCGATGTGACGTCGGGCAGCAACGGGCACTGCGGCGGCTCCTATCTGTGCACGGCCGGCGTCGGATACGACGGACCCACGGGTCTCGGCACGCCCAACGGCACGTCCGCTTTCTGACGCACGTGGTCGAGTAGGTAGAGCCCTTCCACACTCGTAAGGCGAGGCGGCGCCGCGGAAGCGGCGCCGCCTCGGTCTCATTTCGAGCTCGCTTGTCGGAGCCAGGCCAAGCCGATACGCTTGTGCCTGGTCTCAGAACCGTTCTTCTTGTTGGCGTGGTGAGGAGGCGTGATGCTCAAGTTCTTCGGCGGTGTCGTGACGGCCCTCGTGGTGGTGTTCGGCGGCGCGTACCTGGTTGCCAACCGTGGATGGTTCCCGGTTGGCGCCGACAACGCTCCCGGCCACCTGGAGCGTCGACTCGCCCACATGGCCACGGACGCGTACGTCGCCCGGCACGCGCCCGAGCAGGAGAACCCGATCCCGCTCACGCCAGCCACCTTGAGCGAAGGCGCCCGCATCTACGAGGAACACTGCTCGGTGTGCCACGGTGGAGCCGTCCACAAGATCAGCCCGCTGCAGCACAGGTTCAGCCCGCCGGTGCCGCAGCTCGTGAACCGGGTGCCGCGGGATCCCGACGGGGATTTCTTCTGGATCACCAAGCACGGCTACCGGCTCACCGGCATGCCTTCATGGGATGGAATCCTCTCCGACGATCAGATCTGGACGGTCGTCGCCTTCATCAAGCACTCCGACAAGCTGCCGCCGGAGGCGCAGGCTGCCTGGCAAGAGGCGGCGGATAGCACGCGAAGCTGATCGGCCCCTCCGCAGCGGTGCTGTGCGAAGCTGGCATTCGCACACGCATTCACCTAAGTGTGTGAACGTCCGCTGCAAGAGGAGGGAACTACGATGAAGGTCGAACAGCTCTCTCGGTATGGAGAGACCCTGTCGGGTTTGCCCCCGGAGGCGATGAAGGCCCAGCAGAGGATCCTGTTTCGTGAGGTAAGGAACCACTTCGGGCTCCTTGGCCTCCTCCCCTTCCTGGCGAAGACGTTCGCTCGACAACGAGCGCTCAAGAGGGAACGTCCGGGGGCCTACGCAAAGGCCCTCGCAATCAGCAAGAGTGCCGCCAAGGAGATCACGATGCTGATTGCGATGTACCAGGTCGTTGCCAAGAGAGAGGGAAAGGAAAAGGCATACGGCTTCCTGCAGAACATCTTCCAGCAGGTGGCGGTGCACAGCATGCCCGCCCTGTACCAGGTGGATGACCTGATCGAATGCGAGGGAGACACCTTCGAAAACTTCGCGAAGTTCAACGTCGCCTTCTTCAATGCCATGAATGAGGAAGGAACGTGGATCGTCGACAGCATGGAGCAGGACGACGACAAGCTGACCATCCTCGTGACCGAATGCGCCAATTGCGTAGTCGGTGAAGCGTTCGACTGCCCGGAGATCGCGCAACTGGGTTGTGATCACGATCTGGCCGGATATCCGGTGATCCTCGACAGGGTCGACGCGGAGTTCAGGCGGCCACATACCCTCGCCAAAGGCGACGAGTACTGTGACTTCATGTTCTACCGAAAGGGTACGGCGCCCGACACGGAGCATCTGAACAAGTAGTGAGGCCTCCGGACGAGGCGGAGGCGGCATGAAGGCTATCCTACAAAATCGCTACGGCGCACCGGGTGAGGTGCTGGCGCTCCGTGAGGTGGAGGTGCCGGCGATCAAGGAGGACCAGGTGCTGGTGCGGGTCCACGGCGCGGCCATCCACCCGGGGGACTGGATGGTCGTGACGGGGCGGCCATACCTGGTACGGCCGATGTTCGGGCTGCCCGCGCCGAAGAAGAAGACGCCCGGCTTCGACGTGGCCGGCGTGGTGGAGGCGGTGGGCTCCGGGGTCACGGAGCTTCAGCCGGGCGACGAGGTCTTCGGCCAGTGCGGGGGAAGCTGTGCCGAGTACGTGGCGGTCTCTCCGGATCGGCTGGCGTTCAAGCCGGCGAGCCTCTCCTTCCGGGAAGCTGCGGCGTGCCCCCTCTCCGGGGACACGGCACTGCGCGCCCTTCGGGACGCCGGGCAGGTTCGGCCGGGGAAGAAGGTGCTCATCAACGGAGCGTCGGGTGGCGTGGGCACCTTTGCGGTACAGATCGCGAAGTCCATGGGCGCCGAGGTGACCGGGGTCTGCTCGACCCGCAACGCGGAGTTGGTCCGGTCGCTGGGTGCCGACCACGTCGTGGACTATTCCCGGGAGGACTTCACCCGGGGTGACGAACGGTACGATTTCATCCTGGACAACGTGGGCAACCGGTCCATGGCGGCGTGTCGGCGCGTGGTGGCCCCCGGGGGACGCTTCGTGCCCAACAACGGCACTTCGGGGGGGCGCTGGACGGGGACGCTGGGTCGCACCCTGGCGGCCTTGGTGCTCTCGGCCGTCGTGCCCCGGCAAGGGCGACCGTTCGTGGCGCTGGGGAACCAGGCCGACCTCCTGGTCCTCAAAGAGTTGCTCGAGTCAGGGAAGGTGACGCCGGTCATCGACCGGGTGTATTCGCTGGCCGAGGTGCCCGATGCGTTCCGGTACCTGGAGGAAGGACACGCCACGGGCAAGGTGGTGATCGCCATCGGGGACTGACGTCCCTCGCGGATCGGATGGAGCGGTGGGGCGGGGGACGTCGCACGGCACGCCCGGCGACCGCCCCCCGCCTCTCGCGTCTACGTCTACTGACTCTCCACCAACGTGTTGAAGAGCAGCTTGAACGTGCCGTGGGTCTGGGCGCGATGTTGCACACGGAACCCGAGGAGCACCACCCTTCCGCTCCCCAGCGGGACGGAGACGACCGCGTCCTTGTCGGCGATGTGCTTCTCGCCCAGGAGCCACCCGCTCTGCAGGATGTCCCGGTGCGCGTACGTCACCGGGCGCGCCATAGCCTGGCTCTCAGTCGTCGGAAGAAGCTGATAGACCTGGCTCCCGGCCAGGAACGTGGCCAGTGCGTCGTCCGGCATCCCGTACGCGATGGGGTTCGTGTTGTCCACGTGGACGCGGAGGGTGGACCCCGGGCACCAGAACTCCGTGGAGGAGAGCCCGGCGAGCACGTTGCGGACGGGCAGGTCGAACTTCTCGATGGCCAGATCGCCGGCCTCCGCGAAGGTCACCAGCGTGCCACCCGCACGAACGAAGTCCTCCAGCGCTTTCACGCCCTCGTCGCCGAAGCCGCTCCGATATTCGGGCGGATAGGGTTGATCCGGTCCCGGCCGGTCCCGACGGTTGCCCGTGAGCGTACCCACGTCGTCGTCGGGGATGATGATCACGTCGTACTTCCGGTTCAGGTTGCCGGCCTTCAGCTCCGCGTCGAAGAGCGACGTGTAGGGAAACGCGAAGTCCTCGAGGAGCCAGCGGGTCCACCCCTCGTCGATGTTGCCGCCGTAGTACCGCTGATACATGGCCACCCGGCTCCGTGTGGCTGCCGGCGCATCGTCACTCCCATCCTCGTTCATGGCATGGAAGTCCACGCCCGTCTCCGTCGCCACGCGGCTCAGGAGCGCGTCCGGCGCACTCTCCACCCAGAAGTCCCCGGGTCGGTGGTCACCGGCCTGACGTACGAAGCGACGCACGTGCACCCCTTCGTCCCAGAGCAGGTTCATGGCCTTGAACGCGTCGTTCAGACGACCATCCACCACGTAGCCGTGGCTTCCGCGGCTGACGGTGCCGTGCGGCGCGACGGAGTCCCGCACGACGGCCAGGCCCGCGGTGGGGTTGGTCTTGACGGGATCGACCCGCACACCCATGAACTCCGCCATGTCGTCGGTGGACATGTCGTAGGGACGGATAGGCGATCCGTCGGCGTTGCGCGTCCACGTGTTGTCGGGGTAGTGCGTACGCCCGAGTAACCAGCGGATCACGCCCCGCTTGGGCTGCGCCATCGTGACGACGAAGGAGCCGGCACCGTACACCCGGCTTTCGTGCTCGAAGTCGACCCCGGCCCGCTGGACCTCGATCCCTTCGGCCAGGAGCTTGTTCACCATCTTCTCCATGGTGAGCGGATCGTGCTGCTCAGCCGGGATCACGAAGGCGGCGGGGGTGCCCTCGGCCCCCCGCTGAGTCTGACGGGATGCCTTCAGAAACGCGTTCCGTAGCACGGTCTCACGATTCTTTGCGGCGATGTCGAGGGTGGAGAACGTCGCCACCTTCTGGCGCTCCACGATATCGCGGACGTGCCACCATCCTCCGGGCCACGGATCGGGGAAGTTCGTCTGCTCCTCGTACTCGGGGAGGTTGCGGGCGCCACCGCTGAGTTGGTCGGGCTGCACAAAGAGAGGCGTCGCCAGGCGCGCGCTGGCGGACTCGGTGAGCATGCCGGCGATGTTGTGGAACGGCGTGATCCAGTGGAAGCCGAAGTGGCCCCATCCGGAGTACTGGGCGTCGTTGAGTATTCCCGACAGACCCTGCTCCTCCTCCTGGTACGCGATCTGCGCTCCGTACCAGCTCATCTCGCGCCAGACGAGGGGATCCGCCTCCGGGCGAATGGGATCGGCGTAGGGCGGCACGTACATGCGGGCACCGTACGGCCCCATCTGGTGATGGTCGATGTATGCCTGCGGGATCCAGTCCCGGAACAGGATCTGGGCTCCGTACCGCGACTCGACGGTGTTCTGCATGAAGGCGTCGCGGTTGTTGTCGTGACCGATGTAGTGGTGGTAGAGGGTGGGCGGGCCCAATCCCTCGTACTCGGTACCGACGGTCTTGTCGTACCAGTCGGTGACCATGATCTCCCCGTCGGGATTGAAGCAGGGGATCATGATCGCCACGGTGTTCTCGAGGATGCGCTGCATCTCCGGGTCGTTCCGTGTGGCCATCTCGTAGATGATCTCCGCCGCCGACTGGCTCGCGGCCACCTCGGTGGAGTGCAGCCCGTAGGACTGGACGACCACCGCTTTGCCGTTGGCGATGGCCGCGTCGACCTCGGCGTCGGACGCGCCGCGGGGGTCGCTCAGGAGGGCGTTGCCTCTCCGGATGTCCTCCAGGTTCGCAATGTTGTCCGGCGACGAGACCCAGATGGCCAGGAACGGGTTGCCCAGGGTCGACGGGCCCATGTTGACCACATGGACGCGGGGGCTCTCACGCCCCAGGAGTTGATAGTACTCGACGAGCTTGTCCCAACGGGCGAGGTGCCTGTCGGCTCCTATCTGGAACCCGAAGAAGTCCTCGGGCGACGGGATCTGCTGCGCGTGCACGCCCGCGGTTTGGCCCGCGAGGACCAGAACCAGGGCGAGGAAGAGCGGGGTGCTTCTGCGAGTTCGCATGAGCCTCTCCAAGCTGGCGGCTGGCAGGGCCGGAGGAACCCTAGCTGCTTGACGTCGCTCACGCTACCGGGGCGCCCGGCAACCAGCGGTTGCACGCGCCCGGGATTCCTGGTGCACGGTGCTCGCCACCGGATGGTTCGTTGCACCTCCTCGCGAATGGTGGATGTGCAGAAGGTCCCCACGCTGCGCCCGCAGCGTGGGGACCCTCCGGAGCACTCTTTCGCGTTTGGGATCGGCTAGTGGTCGCCACCCCCGACTTCATTCGCCGTCGGGAACGGAGCCGGTGGATTCGGGCCGATGTTCAGCTGGTCCTTGTAGGTGTTCGCCCAGAAGTCGGGAGGACCCTCGCTCTCCGTGACCAGGTTGTGCACGGGCTTGAGTCCGCGCTTCAGGTACGCCGCGATGGCCCAGAGGTCGGCGTCCGGCATGTAGCGCCAAGAGGGCCAGGGCATCGGGGGCGCCAGATAGTGGGGATGGAGCGGGAAGTTCCCCTCTCCCGGCGTCGTGGAGGTGATGGTGACGTCGGGGGTGTCCTCCGGACGCACGCCGTAGCGCAGCGCGTTGAAGATCTGGCGCTCGGTGAACCGGCCCAGGCCGGTCTCGTTGTCGGGCGTCAGGTTCCGCGGGTGCGTGTGGAAGCACGGCTGCGCTCCGGGGGTCACCAGGCACGGGCCGATCAGGAACGCCATCTCCGGTCCCGTCTCGCCGGCCATCCATCCCTTGTTCGCGGGATTGTTGAAGCCGCCGTGGCAGTCGGCGCATGCGTGCGACATCACGAGATAACGCCCCCGGAGAATCGTGTCCGTCGCGCTTCCGGGGAACGGCGTGGGTGTTGGACCGTCCCTGTGCGCAACGGCCGCAGCGCTCACGAGAACCAAGGGAATCACCAGCACCAGCATCACGTACGCGGGGACCTTCAGACGTGGCAGCATCGTCTCCTCCCTTTACCTGGTGAGTTCGAGAATTCCCATCATGCCTGCGTCCTCGTGATCGAGGATGTGGCAGTGGTACATCCATTTCCCCGGATAGTCGGCGAAGCGCAGGACGATCCGGACCGACGAGTGCTTCGGGACGTTCACCAGGTCCTTCCAGCTGCGGTACGGCTCCGGCTTGCCGTCGCGATCGAGAACCTGGAACTGGAGCCCATGCACGTGAAACGGGTGGTCCATGCCGACCACGTTCTGGACCTCCCAGATCTCTGTCGTGCCGAGCCGGGCCCTGATGTCGACGCGGTTGAGGTCCATGCGCTTCTGATCGATGAGACCCTGCGACATCACGATCACCCGCCTGTTGGCGACGTGGGTCGTGTCCGTGGGCGGCACAGGCCGTAGCTCCGACGGGGTTTCGACCCGCGGCGCGGGCGGGCCGGCCGTCTCGCTAAGCCAGAGCACCGTGCGCGTGCTGTCCCAATCGACGGGGCGCGTCTGCGGCATGTACCGGTCGTAGGGGAGGTCCTCCAGGGCTACCGTGCGCCCTGCGGGCTCCTCCCCGCGTACGAGCACCTCGACTCTGCCGGCGTCGGCCAGTAGAAGCTCCTTGACCTCGCGCGGATGCTCGAAGAGTCCGCCGTCACTGCCGACGTGAATCATCGACTGCCCGGGGATCGCCATGCGGTAGACCCGAGCCGCGGACGCGTTCACGATGCGCCACCGCTGCACCTCCCCCGGGCGGATGGGGATCGTGGGCGCCACCTGGCCGTTCACGAACAGGACGTTGCCCTCCCGCCCGTTCTCGAGGTCGATCTCGGCCTGGATGGACTGCGAGTCGGGAAAGGCGATGGATCCGTCGGGGTTGAACCGGTTGTCCGTCAGGATCAGCAGCCGCTCGGGGATGCCGCGCTCGGCCAGCGGGTCGTGCGCGCTCCGTATGATGAGGCCGCCGTAGAGCCCCATGGCCACCTGGTACGTGGTGCGGCGGTCCGGGTGCGGATGGTACCAGTACGTGCCCGCGGAACCAGGTGAGATCCGGAACGTGTAGGTATACGATCCACCGGGCGGCACGGGATTCAGGGGACTGCCGTCCATGTCGTTCGGCACATGAAGCCCGTGCCAGTGCACGGTCGTCATCTCCGGCAGCTCGTTCCGGAAGTGGACGATGACGCTGTCGCCCTCGTGCACGTCGAGCGTCGGCCCGGGGATCGACCCGTTGTACGCCCAGACGGAGACGCGCGGACCGCCCGGCACGAGCTGAAGCCGTGCGGGCGCCGCCGTGAGGTTGACCTCGACGATCCCCGGAACGGACGAGAGGTTCTTCAGCGTCGGCGGCTCGCGTAGCGGCTCGCTCGCGGCCACCTGCTGCGCCCGCGGCGCCGGCTTGCGCCCCTGCCCGCTTGGCGCGGCGCCCCACCCGACCACCGCCAGCGCCAGCGTGGCTCCGGCGATTCGTAGGAGAGGACGTCGGGGCAGTCCGGGAGGGGGGACGTGACCCTTTGTCAAAGGTGGAGTGGGAGGGTTGGAGGGCAGGGCATCCCCGTCAGGGGCAGGAACGCGCCATACTACGTGCGCCCCTAAGAAAGGTCAATGTTAAAGGATTCGAGCGGGGCTCACGTGCCCAGGCGGCCCTGCCGCCTCGGTCGTGATGGGGAGATCCCTTCCGGGGCTACGCCCTTGCTTCCGCAGCCTTGCGATGCCTGTGGCGGAGGATTGCTTCCTGAGTACGCCCCAGGAGTGCGTGCGGAGCGATCCGCCCACAGAACCCGATTCCCCCGACCGGCGTGCAGACCCGGTGGCACCAAGCAGTATGGCTCTTGGTCAGAGGGCAGCCGCGGGCGGTGTATTCCGGGACGCGCCTTTGGACGCGTCGGACGACTCGTCGGGTGGCCATGCTTGGTTCCTCTCCGAAGACCCCGGGTGGGTCGGTTCGTCAGGGCAAACGACAATAAGAATTGTGAGTACAAGATAGCACTTCGGGGGCCATTGGTCGTCTCCCCGTCGCTGCCGTGAGGATGTAGGCGTAAGTTCGGAGCCAGACTGACCCGCAACCTCCGGAGCCATCGTGTCGTACCATCCATCGCGCGTCGCACCCCTCGCTCTGCTCATCCTCGCCGGCCTCAGCACAAGCACGGCGCCGGCTGCTGCCCAGTCGCCGTTCTCGTCGCTCACGTGGCGATCCATCGGTCCGGTGAACACCAGCGGCCGCATCGACGACATCGCCGTTGCGCGCGTGAGGGGGAAGGCCGACGCCATCTACGTCGCCACCGCCAGCGGGGGGCTGTGGAAGAGCGCGAACAACGGCATTTCGTGGGTGCCCGTCTTCGACCACGTGAACGCGATGATGTCCATCGGTGCCGTGGCCGTCGCGCCGTCGGCACCCCTCACCGTCTGGGTGGGCACCGGCGAGGCCAACACACGCCAGAGCTCGAGCTGGGGCGACGGCGTCTACAAGAGTACCGACGGTGGCGCGACCTGGACGGACGTGGGCCTGAAGGACACGCGCTCCATCGGCCGCATCGTCATCGATCCGACGGATCCGAACATCGTCTACGTCGCCGCCCAGGGGCACCTCTGGGGCCCGAACGAGGAGCGGGGCGTCTTCAAGACCACCGACGCTGGCCGCACCTGGACGAAGGTCCTGTTCGTGGACGAGAACACCGGTGCCAACGACATCGTCATCGATCCTGGCGACCCCGACGTCCTGTACGCCAGCACGTACCAGCGTCAGCGTCGCACGTGGGGGTTCAACGGAGGCGGGCCCGGCTCGGGCATCTTCAAGACGAGCGACGGCGGCGAGACCTGGGCGAAGCTCACGAACGGACTACCTGAAGGAGACGAGGGACGCATCGGGCTGGCGATCTACGCCAGCGACCCCCGCATCGTCTACGCGACGGTCCAGGCGCAGAACGAAGACCAGGGTATCTACCGGACCCTCGACGCCGGCGCCACGTGGGAGAAGGTGTCACGCCTCGACACCCGGCCGAACTACTACTCGCAGATCCGCATCGACCCGCTGGACAAGGACAACGTCTACACCCTCGGCTCCAACCGCGGCTTCTACTTCTCGGAGGATGGCGGTACGTCGTGGACCGACCGCTTCAGCGAAGTCCACGGTGAGGACCACGCTCTCTGGATCGACCCGGATCAGCCCAACCACATGATCATCGGCGGCGACGGTGGCGTCTCCATCTCGTGGGACCGTGGCCGGACGTGGGATTTCCGCCGCAACATGCCCATCGGCCAGTTCTACGAAGTGGCGGTGGACAACAGCGTACCGTTCCGCATCTGCGGCGGGCTTCAGGACAACGGCGTCTGGTGCATGCCGAGCGCGGTGCGCGACCAGAACGGCATCGCCGACCGTGACGCCTGGAACATCGGCGGGGGCGACGGCTTCCACTCGCTCTTCGATCCCGACGACAGCGCGATGGTGCTGCAGTCGTCGCAGAACGGGAACGCGGCGTGGGTGAACATCGAGACCATGGAGCGGCAGGGCGCACGGCCCGGCACGGGTGATCGTCCCGCTGCGGGTGCGGGCGGGTTCGGAGGTCGCGGCGGTAGCGGGTATCGCTGGAACTGGGACACACCCATCATCGTGTCCCAGAGGGATCCCAACGTCTGGTACATGGGCGCGCAGGTCCTCTTCAAGAGCACCGACAAGGGGTCGAGCTGGACGAAGATCAGCCCCGACCTCACCCTCGACATCGATCGTGACACGCTGAAGATGATGGGCGCGGTCGTGGGCTCCGACGCGCTCTCCCGGAACGACGGCCAGTCGAACTACGGATCCCTCACGAGCATCAGCGAGTCGCCGCTGGACGGGCAGGTGATCTACACGGGCAGCGACGACGGCCAGGTGCAGGTCACCCGGGACGGCGGTGCGACGTGGACGAACCTCACCGAGAAGATCCCGGGCGTGCCGCCGCAGACGTACGTGAGCACCGTCCTCGCGTCGAAGTTCGTCGCCGGCCGAGTCTACGTGACCTTCGACGGGCACTATATCGACGACTACGCGCCCTACGTGTTCGTGAGCGAGGACTTCGGAACGACGTGGCGGTCTCTGACGACGGGTCTGCCGGAGACGAGCATCAATCGCATCGCCGAGCACCCGAAGGATCCCGAAGTCCTCGTGCTGGCCCACGAGCGTGGTATCCATGCGTCCAACGACGGCGGCGCCACGTGGTATCCGCTCACGACGAACATGCCGACGGTCCCGGTGGACGACGTCGTCTTCCAGGAGCGGGACAACGCCCTCGTGGCCGGCACGCACGGGCGCGGCATCTGGGTGCTGGACGACGTCGGCCCCATCGAGGCGCTCACCGCCGACGCGATGAAGGACGACGCCACGCTCCTCCCCATCCACGCGGCGCGTGAGATGAGCACCTTCACGCCGCAGGCCTGGTACGGCGCCGGCGAGCGCTTCTCGCCGAACCCCGATTGGGACGCGCACATCGCGTACTATCTGAATGACGGGGCCACGGGGCCGGCGAAGATCGTGGTGACGGACGCGGCGGGCGCGACGATCCGCACCCTCGAAGGCTCGGCGGACCAGGGCCTGAACCACGTCAGCTGGGATCTCCGGTACGAGCCGCCGGTGGATTCGGCGGACGTGCCCTCCCGCGGGGGACGCGGTGGCTTCGGTGGTGGCCGCGGGGGTCCCCCGGCCGCCGTGCAGGTGGGGTATCCCGCGCGTAGCGGCGGCTTCGGACGCGGCGGCCCGCCCGACGGGCCGCTGGTCCTGCCGGGCACGTACACCGTGCGGGTGACGATTCCCGGTGAGGAGCCTCTGACCGGCAGCGTCGTCGTCGAGGCCGATCCCCTTCCGAAGTTCACCGCGGCCGACCGCGCGGAGCGGCAGGCGCTCCTCATGAAGATCTACGATTGGACGAAGACGCTCGGCCAGGCACATGCGGCCGCTACCCAGCTCACTTCACAGCACGACGCCTTCGTGACCGACCTCGGGGCGGCCGCCGATTCCGTCAACGCCCGGATTGCACGCGTCTCCACCGCTGTGGATCGTGCGTTCAACGGCGTCGACGGACAGCAGAGCCCCATCGAGGGCTGGAGTGGCCTGCCCAGCGTGGATCAGCGGAAGGCCCTCGACTATGCCCTCGAGGCCGCGAACGCGGCCGTCGTCGAGCTCAACCAGTTGGTCACGACGGACATCCCCGCCGCGTACCAGGCGGCGGGGATGTCGTGGGCGAACCCGGTGAAGGCGGTGGCGGCGGCCGGGGGGTGAACTGTTCGGGGCCGCGTCCCGCCCCCTCCTGGGACCTTAAGCTCGGGCTCGCGTCAGGGGGCCAGAAACCTCCACGAACCGGTGCCGTAGAGCAATGAGAGAGAGCTGCCGATAGATCGACTCTCGACATTGGTCGCGCCTACGGCCGCGGACGACGTGACCCCATGGCTCGCCACACGGCTTCCGGGGCCAGCCGGACCCCCTGACGCAGATGCACGACGTCTCCGGCCCCGGCTCGGGAGCATGGCTTGGTCGTCTGGTCCCTCGGAGCATTTCAGCACGCTTGGTACCGATTGCGCACGGTATACGCCATGGACCTCATCTGGCAGGACGTGAGATTCGGCCTCCGCTCATTGAAGCGGGGGAGGGCCCTCATCGCCACCGCCGTGCTCTCTCTCGCCATCGGCATCGGAGCGAACACGTCCATCTTCAGCGCAGTGGACGTCTTCATGCTGCGTCCCCTGCCCTATCCGCATGCCGATCGCCTGAACATCGTGTGGACGTCGAACCACGACCGGGGGTGGGAGCGCACCTCCTTCTCCCCACCCGACTACCAGGACCTGCAGGCGCAGAGTCGCACCATGGACCTGGCGGGATTCCGGTGGGGGACCTTCAGCCTCTCGGGCGACCAGGAGGCTGAACGGCTGAACGGCATGTACGTCACTCCCGACCTCTTCCGCGTGCTGGGCGTGCAACCCGCGGTGGGCAGGGGCTTCACCCAGGATGAAGGGACGCCAGGTAACGATCGCGTGGCCCTCATCAGCGATGGCCTCTGGCAGAGACGCTTCGGCGGCGACGCGTCGACCGTCGGCTCCACCGTCCTCCTGGACGGCGAGCGCTACACCATCGTCGGGGTGATGCCGCCGCACTTCTGGTTCATCGGGCCCGACCGGGACGTCTGGGCCCCCCTGGCCTTCACCGGCGAGGAGAGCAGAGGCAGCCACTACATGTCGGTGCTCGCCCGCGTCCATGACGGCTCCACGAGCCAGCAGGCACTCGCCGAAGCGGACCGGATCATGGGACGCCTCGCCGAGCAGTACCCCGAGACCAGCGCGGGGAACGGCGCCTCGATCCAGCCCCTCCGGGACCGGGTGTTCGACGAGGGGTTCCACTCCGGGACCCTCATCGCCACCGTGGCCGTGGCCTTCGTACTCCTCATCGCGTGCGCCAACGTGGCCAACCTGCTTCTGGCGCATTCGGCGGGGAGGGATCGGGAGGTGGCGCTACGTGGTGCCCTGGGGGCGGGACGCAGCCGCATCGTGCGCCAGTTCCTCACCGAGGCCACCCTCGTTGCACTGGCGGGCGGGCTCCTGGGTCTGGGACTCGCGGCGTTCGGCATACGAGCCCTCACGGCCATCATGCCCCCCGAGTTTCCCCGGGTCTGGGAGATCGGGTTGAGCCCCCGGGTCCTGGCCTACACGGCTGCCCTGACCATGCTCACGGGGATCCTCTTCGGGCTGGCTCCCGCCATCAGCTCCAGCAGGACGAACCTGACGGAATCACTCAAGGACGGGACCCGGGGTGGCTCCGGCTCCCGGGGTGGGCGACTGCGGAGCGGACTGGTGGTGACGGAGGTGGCCCTCTCCCTCGTGCTCCTGGTGTCGTCGGCGCTCCTGGTGCAGGGCTTCGCCCGCATCCGCCTGGCGGACCTGGGCTTCGACCGCTCCGACGTCCTCACCGCGCAGACGATGCTGCCGCCGGCGCAGTACCCGGACACGGCCTCGGTGAACGAGTTCTACACGCGCCTCCGCGCGCGGCTGGCGGCGATCCCCGGCGTGGAGACGGTGGGCGGCACCAACGCGCTCCCTCTCCAGGGCTGGAGTGGCACCTGGTACGTGCTGGGGGGACAGGACTTCGATGACCCGTCCATCCGGAAGGTGCTGGGCTACAAGTACGTCCTGCCCGGATACTTCCAGTCCCTGGACGTGCCTCTGATCCGGGGACGCTACGTCCAGGACTCGGACCGCGCCGGGTCCCTACCGGTGGTGGTGATCAACCAGACCCTGGCCAAGCTCAACTGGCCCGACGGCGATCCCATCGGGCAGCAGATCGTCACGTTCTCGGGCCCCACGGAGATCGTCGGGGTCGTGGGCGACACCCGTGATGGGGGCGCCGACTCCCCTTCGCCGGCCATGGCGTTCTTCCCGGCCTACCAGAGCGCGGAGCACTTCATGGATTGGGCCCTGGAAGCTTCGGTGCCTCTCGGCACGCTGGTAGGGCCGGTGCGCGCCGCGGTGCGCGCCGCGGACCCGACGGTCCCGGTCTCCGACGTCATGACCATGGACGCCCTCATCGAGCGATCGCTCGGCGGCGACCTCATCATGGCGAAGATCATGGCGGCCCTGGCCGTCATCGCCCTGGTGCTGGCGCTCGGTGGCGTCTACGGCGTCATGGCGTACACCGTGAGCCAGCGCACCCGGGAGATGGGCATTCGCCTCTCTCTGGGCGCCCAACGCGGAGCGGTGATGTCCCTGGTAGTGCGCCAGGGGGCCAGGCTGGCCCTCTTGGGGGTCGTCATCGGTACCGGCGTCGCTCTCGGGGTCACCCGAGGCCTCGCACGCTTCCTCTTCGGGGTGAGCCCCTTCGACCTCCGCACCTTCGCGATGGTGGCCGGGATCCTGATGCTGGCAGGCGTCGTGGCAACCCTCCTTCCGGCGCGGCGGGCCACGAAGGTCGACCCGGTCGTGTCCCTCCGGACGGAGTGAAGGGAGCGGGGAGGGAGGAAGAGCACCGACTGACTGCGTCACCCCTTCGGCAGCCGAAGATCTGCGCGTTCCGGCCGTATGGTGCGAAAAGGAGCTGTGGGTCACTTTGCTTGAGGTCGGCCATCAAGCCGACGACATCAGGCACTACCCGCGGCAATGCGGACGCGGCAGCAAGGGGAGAATATGACCATTCGTCTGGACGGCAGTAGCCTGACCATAGAAGACGTCGTGCGCGTGGCGAGACACGGAGAGAAGGTGGAGCTCGCCGACGATGCGCTCGAGCGCATCAAGGCGTGCCGAGCCATGCTTGAGGAGAAGATCCAGGCCCGCGAGATCATGTACGGCGTCAACACCGGCATCGGAGAGTTTTCCGAGGTCGTGCTGTCCGACGAACAGGTCAAGCAGTTCCAGAAGTACCTCATCTACAATCACGCCGCGGGCATCGGTGAGCCGGCGCCCGTGGAGCACGTTCGAGCGGCGCTCCTCAGCCGGATCAACGTGCACGCCAAGGGCCACTCAGGCTGCCGTCCGGAGATCCCCCTGACGTACGTCGCGATGCTCAACGCGGGGGTGACGCCCGTCGTCTCCGAAAAGGGCAGCGTCGGCGCCTGCGGCGACCTCGCGCCTATGAGCCAGGCCGCGCTCTCCCTCATGGGGGAAGGCGAGTGCTTCTACGAGGGACGGCGCATGGAGACCGCGGAGGCCATGAATGCGGCGGGCATTCCTGTACCGGGCCTTCAGGCTCGAGACGGACTCGCGGCCATCAACGGCTCCAACCTCATCACCGGCATGGCTTGCCTGGAGCTCTACGACGCCGAGCGCTGGATCAAGCAGGCCGAGATCGCGGCGGCCATGAGCCTCGAGGCACTGCTCGCCAACATGCAGCCCTACGAGCCGCGGATCCACGAGTTGAGGGGGTTCAAGGGCGCGCAGACGAGCGCGGCCAACCTGCGCCGCCTGATGGAGGGATCGGACCTGGTCACGGGCAAGATCAAGACCAAGGTGCAGGACGCCTACTCCATGCGCTCCACACCGCAGGTTCTCGGCGCCCTCAGGGACGCCCTGGCGTACGCCAGGAGCCAGGTCGAGATCGAGCTCAACGGCGTCGCGGACAACCCCATCTTCGTGCCTGCCGAGGACAGGGTGTACACGGGAGCAAACTTCCAGGGAACGCCTGTGAGCCTTCCACTGGACGTGGTGGGCTCGGGGGTGACCATGGCGTGCGTGCTGAGCGAGCGTCGTCTCAATCGGCTCCTCAACCCCGCCCTGTCAGCGGGCCTCCCGGCCTTCCTCACGAAAGGCGCGGGCATGTTCTCGGGGCATATGCTCAGCCAGTATACGGCGGACATGCTCATCGTGGAGCAGCGCATCCTCTCCGCGCCCTCGCATGTCCAGTCCATTCCGGCGGCGGCGGATCAGGAGGATTTCGTGAGCATGGGCATGAACGGCGCGCTCAAGACACGACAGATCCTGACCAACGCGGACGGCGTCCTCGGCATCGAGCTCATCGCCGCCGCCCAAGCCCTCGATTTCAGGGACTTCACGCCCGGTGCGGGAACCCGGGCGGCCCACGCGGCCGTCCGGAAGGTCGTCGAGCGCCTGGACGTGGACCGGCCGCTCTTCAGGGACCACAACGCGATGCAGGCCGCCGTGAAGCGCGGCGACGTGTTGACTGCCGCCGAAGCCGAAGTCGGAGATCTCGCCTCGTCCTGGTGAGTGCCGCGAGGCGTATAGGGTGCACATGATGTGAGCGGAGCCGACAATGCGGGTACTGAGTCGTTCGCAGGTCCTCGATCTGCTTCCCATGGGCGACTGCATCGACGCGATGAGGGAGGCCCTGGTCGAGCTCGCGAGGGGTCGGGCGGTGCAACCGCTGAGGCGAGCGACCTGGCTACCCGACCATCGCGGCGTGTTGGGTCTCATGCCCGGCTTCCTTGTCGACAGCGGCGCACTCGGGGTCAAGGCCATCACGGTGTTCGCGCACGCTCCGGGCTCGAAGCACGAGTCGCACCAGGGGGGCGTGATCCTCTTCGATCCCGAGAACGGTGCGCCGACCGGGCTCGTCGACGCGGGAGCGGTGACGGCGATCCGCACGGCTGCGGTGACCGCGCTGGCAACGGACCTGCTGGCGCGCTCCGAAGCCTCGACGCTCACGCTCCTCGGCTCCGGCACCCAGGCACGAACGCACCTCGAGGCCTTGCGCCTGGTACGTCCGGTCGATCGCGTGCGTGTCTGGAGCCGGAGTCGCGAGCATGCGGAAGAGTTCGCGGCCGAGCAGTCGGAGCGGCACGGCGTCACCATCGAGGTTCTGCCCGACGTCGCGGCGGCGGTCGCGGGTGGGGACATCGTGTGCACGGCGACCGCGGCGCGCGAGGCGTTCTTCGATCGCTCCCTCCTGGCTCCCGGAATGCACGTCAACGCCATCGGCGCGAGCGTGCCGGCCTTCCGGGAGTTGGCCGTTGATGTGCTGTCCGCGGTGACGCTCTTCACCGACCGGCGTGAGTCGCTGGAGAACGAGGCCTGGGAGGTGATCGAAGCGCGCAAGCAAAGCGCGATCTCCGCCGCTTACCCGGTGGGGGAGATCGGCGAGGTGCTGACCGGCGTGCTACCCGGCCGGCGCTCCGCCGAGGAGGTCACCCTGTTCCGCTCCCTCGGCCTGGCCGTCGAGGACCTGGCGGCGGCGCGCCTCGTGCTGAAGCGCGCGGTCGAGCGGGGCGTCGGTGTCGAGGTCGATCTGCCCGGCTGAGGCCGGGTGAAAGGATCAGCGATCGACCGTGTCGCCCTCTCCGTATCCCAGCACGACGCGCGTGCGCCCCTCCAGATGGCGAGCCAGGAGGAAGACCATACGGCCGTCTTCGTCCCGTCGGGCCCAGAGTGACGCATCGTTCCCGTCCGAGCCGCTCCGACTGTGCTCGGCCTGCACCTCGTAGCCTTGCGTCTCCATGGTCTCCCGATAGGCGGCCACGATGTCGCCGGGCGAGGCATCGTCCTTCCAGGCGACCGCCCCCAGGGCCGCGTCGGGGGTGGTGAGCGAGAACACCGGCTGGGAGGTCTCGGGCATGCCGTCCGGGCGGGGCACCCAGCTCGGCGCGAT
Organism: Gemmatimonadota bacterium; assembly: GCA_022340755.1. Taxonomy (GTDB): domain Bacteria; phylum Gemmatimonadota; class Gemmatimonadetes; order Longimicrobiales; family Gaopeijiaceae; genus SZUA-318. Next base: position 1,831 of record JAJDNI010000287.1, on the reverse strand, counting down.
CCGGCTGCTCGAGCCCACGCTCAGATCGACATCTCCGTCGTCGCTGTGCACGCTGAGCCGAACGCCGTCGTCGCCGCGGACGAGGTCGATCCTGGCGTCTCCGTCGTCCGAATGGATGGTGAGCGTGCCACCGTTCTGGTTCTTCACCAGGTCGAAGCGGACGTGACCGTCCTTGGAGTCCAGGACGAGCGAGCCGCCGTTCTTCCCGCGCGTCAGGTCGATATGCACGTCGCCGTCACCGGAGTGGATGGTGGCCGAGCCCGTGCTGGCGCCCTGCGACGGCCGGGAGGTCTCTCGAATCTGCTCCGGCAGGTCGAGGCTCCTCCCTACGACCTTCTGCACGAGGGCCTGGGAGGGGTCCCCCGAGTTCAGCTCTTGGAGAAAGGAGAGGCCGTCGTCGGGATCCATGGCGACGAGAGAGGTGCTTTCATTCTTCAGGTGGGAGATCGCCCGCGCCGTGGCGACGGCGGTGGAGGCGCTCACCTCTCGAGCCATCTGCCGGACCCGGTGCGTGACCCGCATCAAGCCGTACCCTGCTCCCACCCCCCCCACCAGGAGGACCACACCGGCGCCCACGACGATCCAGCCGAAGGGGGACAGTCCTCGAGGGGACTTTCCGGTCAAGGCGCGTTCGTATTCGTCGTACATGGATTCCTCCCTTTCCCACTCGCCATGACCCGATGTCACGGCATCGCCCGAGCTTCTCACTGCACTACGGTGTTCGGGCGCGGTTTGTTTTCGGGGGGGCGGACGGGGTCGAGCTCGGCTCCTTGCCGCCGTTCCGGGGTGCGCATAGCGTGAAGCCATCCACCCGCCCGTCTCCCGGTGCGCTCCCCTCCGGCCGGATCGACGGTCCGGCCTTACAGCATGGGGGTCCATGGGCTCTTCAACACATCGCTTCGCCAGGAGGAGCGCGCGACACAGCACAACCGGCGTCGCCATTGCCGTTGCCTCGGCGGTTCTCGGTCTGGCGTGCCGTGCTCCTGCGCCACCGCCTCCTGAAGCACCCCCGACGGCGTCGGACCCCACAACTGGTGGCCAGGGTCACCGTGCTGACGCCCTGCAGTCGACATCCTACGGGCGACAAGTCGGATCCGGGACTCGAGCAGCACGGTCCCGAATCCGGCAGAGCCTCCTCTTCCTCACCGAGGGGGCAGCGCGGGGCGAGCCCGGCCCGAACGTCGAGATCGATCAGAGGATCGTGAACGGGGAGCTCCCCGTGCCCCTGGTGCTGGGAGGGCAGCGGTTCCGGCGGGGCATCGCCATGGCGGGAAGCACACGGGTGACGTTTTCGCTTCCTCCTGGCCACGACCGCCTGGTGGCCACCGTCGGCGTGAGCGGTTTCGCCGGAGAAGGTGCCCGGCTCATGTTCCGGGTCACCGGGGATACGGGTGAGCTCTTCCGGAGCCCGGTCATGACCGGCCAGACGCCTCCCCGTCGTGTGGTGATCCCGTTGGCCGGTACCCGGAGCGTGACCCTCTCCCTCGCGGACGATTCCCCGGAGGACACGGTCCCCGGAGCTCCCCCCTCCCGCGACGGATGGGGCGACTGGGGGGACCTCGCCCTCCTGGAGCCGGGCCAGGAAGTCCCCGAGCCCGGGAGCCGCCCGCTGCAAGCGTGGGAGCGCACGGTGGCGGAGATGAAGGCGTCCGCCTACGACCTGACCTTCTCCCTTCCGTCGTCTGCGGCGGGGTACAGGGTTCTTCCCTGGAACTACGTGGACGAGATGGACCCTTCCCGGTCCCCGCCCGCGTGGCCGGACACCGTGCGCCTGTCCACTTTCGCCACCCCCGGGGAGTACGAGCCCCTGAGCTTCGTCCTCTTTGCCGAC